>JBBQGL010000237.1:0-1628 GCA_038323025.1 Hyphomicrobiales bacterium | reverse complement strand
CGCGGGGTATGGCAGTTGGCGCAGGCGACCGGGCCATTGACCAGATAGGCGCCGCGCTTGACTAGCGCATCCTGGTCTGCAGCGGCCGCGGGCAAGGCTATCCCGCAGGCCCACGTTACCGCGGCCAGCAGGCACGAGAGTGTCGCTTTCATTGATCCCCCCTGGAACCGACTAGTCCCTGTCCAAGGGTATCAGTTCGTCGGCAGCCCGCAACGGCGGGCACCTTCGGCGGACTGCGGTTCACCGCCGCAGGGCGGACCTCGACCCGCGACGGACCTTCCCGCGATCTAGCCCGAAAGGCGCTCGATGGTCGCGCCGCAGGCGCCGAGCTTGTCCTCGATGCGCTCGAAGCCGCGGTCGAGGTGATAGACGCGATTGACGGTCGTCTCGCCCTCGGCGGCAAGGCCGGCGATGACCAGCGATACGGAGGCGCGCAGGTCCGTCGCCATGACTTGCGCGCCCTTCAGCCGCGGCACGCCCCGCACCGTCGCCATCTGGCCGTCGAGCGAGATGTCGGCGCCGAGGCGGGCGAGTTCCTGGACGTGCATGAAGCGGTTCTCGAAAATGGTCTCGCGGATGTGCGAAGCGCCGTCGGCACGACTGACCAACGCCATCAGCTGCGCCTGCAGGTCCGTCGGGAAGCCGCGGAACGGCGCCGTCGTCACCTCGACGGGCGACAGCCCGCCTCCGTTCCGCTTGATGCGCAGGCCATGATTGGTCGCGGTGATTTCGGCGCCGACCGCGCGAAGCACCTCGATCGGCGTGCCGAGGGTCGCCGCTGTGGCGCCTTCGAGCAGAACGTCGCCGCCGGTCATGGTGACCGCCATGGCGTAGGTGCCGGCCTCGATGCGGTCGGGCATCACCGGGTGGCGGGCCCCGGTGAGGTGCTCGACGCCCTGGACGTGAATGGTGGAAGAGCCGGCGCCGGCGATCTGCGCGCCCATGCGGATCAGGCAATCGGCAAGGTCGACGATCTCGGGTTCGCGCGCCGCGTTCTCGATCACGGTCTCCCCCTTGGCGAGGGCGGCCGCCATCAGGGTAACATGGGTGGCCCCGACGGTGACCTTGGGGAATACGATGCGGGCGCCGGTGAGACCCTTCGGGGCGCGGGCAATGACATCGCCGCCGTCGATATCGATGTCGGCGCCGAGCTGGCGCAGCGCGGAGATGAACAGGTCGACGGGCCGCGTGCCGATGGCGCAGCCGCCGGGCAGCGATACGCGCGCCTCGCGCATGCGCGCGACCAGCGGCCCGATCACCCAGAAGCTCGCCCGCATGCGGGAGACCAGATCGTACGGCGCCGTGGTGTCGACGATCTCGCGGGCGGAGAGCTGCAGCGTCTCGCCGGCAATGCCATTCTGGCCGGGGCGCTTGCCCTGGACCATGCAGTCGACGCCGTGGTTGCCGAGGATGCGCTTGAGGAGCGCCACGTCGGCAAGCCGGGGGACGTTGTCGAGGGTGAGCGTCTCGTCGGTGAGCAGGCTCGCGATCATCAGCGGCAGCGCCGCATTCTTGGCGCCGGAAATCCGGATCGTGCCGTTCAGCGGCCGGCCGCCCACCACGCGAATGCGATCCATTGTGCCTCACTCATTGTCCCACGGCCCGTTGCGGCCGTATTTTCATTCGGA
>JBBQGL010000236.1:0-2230 GCA_038323025.1 Hyphomicrobiales bacterium | reverse complement strand
TGCTCTTGAAGAGTTGCTGGGTCCGGTCGAAGGCGTCCTGGCTGACGGCGGCCGTCGACTTGGCGGCGACGAGGCCGGCGCGCTCGACCGTATCGTCGATCTGCACAAGAACGTCGCCGCTTTTGATCTCGTCATTCGCCTTGAAATTGATGGCCTTGACGACACCGCTCACCTGAGTGGCGACATCAACCCCCCGGGACGCGGATATCGTTCCGATCGCGTCGATGCCGGGTGCCCACTGGCTTGGTTTGACCTCAATGGTGGAGACCGTGACGGTCGCCACCGGGAAGTTCGCGAAGTACTGCGCGATCATTCCCTGGCGGAAGAAATTGAACCACATCAGTCCGCCACATACCACAACCACCAGAAGCAAGACGACCGCGCAGGTCGTGTCGCGCGGGTGGTGGAAATTGGAAGGCGGCGTAATCTCCGGGTGACTTGAACCCACCCAACCGGCGGCTGACACCGCCAGGGAGATCACGCCATGAAGCAGATTACAGACACGACAGGCCCCGCGCTACTGGAAGCGGCAGGCGGCTACGACCCGATAGAAGATCGGCTGCGGCAGAACATCCGCGCCACGATCGAGGCGCTGTTCGAAGAAGAGCTCGCGGACTTCATTGGGCGCTGCCGCTATGGTCGGGGCGAAGGCTTGAAGAAGGGCTACCGCCACGGGCATCGCGAGCGCCAACTCATTGGCACGTTCGGCACGGAGACGGTCAGCGTGCCGCGGGCGCGCCTCGAAGACGACGCCGGCAAGATTACCGAATGGCGCTCGAAGGCGCTGCCGCGCTACCAACGGTTGACGAAGAAGGCCGAGGCGCTGATCGCCTCGGTCTATCTGGCCGGGACCAACACGCGCCGGGTAAAGCGAGCGCTCTATGGTCTGTTCGAAGGCGCCGTCGGCAAGGATGTGGTCAGCCGGGCGTGGCGCAAGGTGAAGGTCGATTGGGACGCTTGGTGTGCCCGCAGCCTCGTCGACGAAGACATCGTTCGCTTGATCCTCGACGGCACCGTCATCAAGACACGTCTGGATCGAAAGGCCACGAACATCTCGGTTCTGGCGGCCATCGGCGTGCGCCGGGACGGCCAGAAGGTGCTGCTTTCCATCAAGAATATGGGCGGAGAAAGTAAAGCTGCCTGGGGCACGTTCCTCGGCGATCTCGATGCGCGCGGTCTGAAACGACCGGAGTTCGTCATCGTCGATGGCGCGCCCGGCCTCGAAGCTGCCCTTGTCGCGCTCTGGGGCGAGGCCCTGCCGATCCAGAGATGCACCGTGCACAAGAATCGAAACCTTCTCGGCCACGCCCCGAAGCACATGCACGACGAGCTGACCGAGGATTACCGCGACATGGTCTATGCCGACTCCGCCGCCGAAATCGAGACCCGGCGCAAGGCGTTTCTGCGCAAATGGCGTCTGAAGTGCAAGGCGGTCGCCGACAGCCTGGAAGAAGCAGGCGATCGGCTGTTCACCTTCACCCGCCTGGACCCGTCGCAATGGAAGTCCGCCCGGACAACCAACGCGATCGAACGGCTCAACGAGGAATTCCGACGCCGCATCAAAACGCAAACGGTGCTGCCCTGCGCCGAGACCGTGCCGATGCTGCTCTGGGCCCTGATGGCCTCCGGCCAGATCCAGATGCGCAAGGTCGACGGATGGGAAACGCTCTCTCAGCCCATCGAGCCGATCGCGCTTGACCTCGCTGCCTGATCGGACGCAAATTCACATGCCCGGAACGCGCCGCCAGGGAATTTCCACCAGATTCGCGACACGACCTGTCGGCTTTCCACTACGCACTGCGCCCGGGCGGGATTCTGCTGCTCGGCAGCACTGAGACAATCGGAAATCCGAATGGCCGCTTCGAACTCATCTCCAACGTCGGCCGGCTCTATCGGCACATCGGCGGCAGCCGACCTGGCGAACTCGGTGCCGCGATGAACAGCGGCGATGGCGTACGCCCCCCGGTCCGTCTGAGCCCCGCCTCCGCCCCCGCTCCCTCACGACAGGCCGCTCTGGCCGACCTATGCCGAAGACTCGTGCTGGAGAGCTACGCACCCGCGGCCGTGTTAATCAACCGCAAGCACGAGTGTCTCTTTTCCCTCGGACCAACCGATCGCTATCTTCGGGTCGCGCCGGGCAATCCCTCGTTCGACCTGCTCGACATGGCACGCCAGGACATACGCAACAGGCTCCGGTCGGCAATCCGTCAAGCATCGGAGGAGAATCGGC
>JBBQGL010000235.1:0-2443 GCA_038323025.1 Hyphomicrobiales bacterium | reverse complement strand
ATGGCGTGGGTCACCTGCCCGGCCTCGCCCTTCAGCCCGCTCACTTGTCCGAGCGCCAGCTTGATGTGGCCCTTTTCGACCAGCGCCCGCATCTTCTTGACGCTGTCGGGCGCGGCCCGGAAATCGTCGCGGCGATGCAGGAGGGTGACGCTCTTCGCCAGCGGCTGAAGGTTGAGCGTCCAGTCGAGCGCCGAGTCGCCGCCGCCGACGATGAGCACGTCATGGCCGCGGAAGTCTTCCATGCGGCGCACCGAATAGTGCACCGACTTGCCTTCGTAGTCCTCGATACCGGGGACCGGCGGCCGCTTCGGCTGGAAAGAGCCGCCGCCCGCCGCGATCACCACCACCTTGCCGAGGAAGGTCGTGCCACGGTCGGTGGTCAGGCGGAAGCGGCCGTCGGGCTGGCGCGCGAGGCTCTCGACCATCTGGCCGAGGTGGAAAGTCGGGTGGAACGGCTTGATCTGCTCGAGGAGCTTTTGCACCAGCCCGTCGCCGGTGATGATCGGGTAGCCGGGAATGTCGTAGATCGGCTTCTCGGGATAGAGCTCGGCGCACTGGCCGCCGGGCTTGTCGAGGATGTCGATGACGGCGGCCTTGAGGTCGAGAAGGCCGAGCTCGAAGACCGCAAACAGGCCTACCGGCCCGGCGCCGACGATGAGCACGTCCCTCTCGATCACGTCCGGCGTGGCGCTGGCAGCAGTGGTGTCGTTCATGGCATTGCCCGGTTAGCTTTCGCGCGACACTTATCCGCGGCGCGACTTCCATGCAAAGCAAGTTTGTTCGGTGGATTGGCGGCGCCGGAGCAAAAAGTCGCCGCCGAAGCGTTCAGCCCTGGCGCTCGGGCACCGTCACCGTAAGTCCGTCCAGCTCGTCACGAACGCGGATCTGGCAAGACAGGCGCGAGGTCGGGCGGACGTCGAAGGCAAAGTCGAGCATGTCCTCCTCCATCGGCTCGGGTTCGCCTACGATCTCCTTGAACGCCTCATCGACATAGACGTGGCAGGTGGCGCAGGCACAGGCGCCGCCGCACTCGGCCTCGATGCCGGGGACGCCGTTGCGAATGGCGTTTTCCATGACGGTCGTGCCGTTCTCGGCCTCGACCTCGTAACGCTGACCGTCTGCGGCAATGTAGGTGATCTTGGCCATTTCGCCGGTTTTCGGGAGGATCGCCGATCCAGGGCCAGGATTGGCGGGGACCGGCATAGCGCGGCGGGATATAGGCGATTCCGATCCCGCCTGCCAGCCCGGCCGCTTCCCCTATTCCGCGAGGAAATCGATGATGAAGTAGCGCGCGGCATCGGCGGCCGCTTCCAGGGCGCGCATGCGCCCGACTACCGGACCCTTGGCCAGCTCGATCTCGCTGGCGATGTAGGCGACCGAGAAGGCGCCCACGCCCCTCGCCGAGCCGACGAGGCCATGCGCAATCTGGCGGCGCTCGTCCAGTTCGTCCGCCGCCTTCAGCTTGTCGATCTGTTCGGCCGATTTCTCGAGGAACAGTTTCAGGACTTCGCGCTGCAGGCTGCGGTCGCCAAGGGTCTGATTGTAAAGGTGGTTCAGATCGAGCGGCAGGCGGCGATGACCCTCATCTCCCCATTGTACCGGTTCCGCCTCGGCCAATTTCAGTGACATACAACTCTCCGTCCACCCCACCAGAGAGACAGGGTACCCCGGTAACGGAAATAACCGGTAAACGAGGTCGGAGGGTGTCCCGGGCCGGGATTCTTAAAACATCGTTAACGATGATGGCCCGCTGAAACCGCCATCCCGGTAAGCCTCAGCAAAGCATAAGCGAATCAGCGCCGGCGGCTTTCGGCCGCTGTGTGGACAACGCATCGCGGCAGCCGGTGGCCTGGGATGGGGCAAAAGCTCCCAAACGGCCTCTGCCGCCGGGGAAACCCAATCCCCGCTGTTGCGCGGGTCGCCGGTTCCCGCGGCGCGGGAGTGGGCCGATTGGCTGGGTTTTGGAGCGCAGCGGGGTTCCGGTCCGCGCCGCGGTCGAAGACAAGTTTTCCTGTGCCGGTAAGGGACTCTGACCCATCGCTAAACCGGATTAACAGAGACCGCCGATAGGTGCGTTTTCTTGTTCCACTGCCTTCAATGTGCCATTAGGATGGACTAGCGGCGAGTATGTGACGGCTTAGCGGACCTTTTGTACGAGGTCCGGTGTGCGGAAGCTGCGCTGCGGCGGGAGCGGAACGGCCCCTTGGGTCGGGCGGGTCGTCTTCTCTCCGTAGGTGTTTTCGTGCGCTGACCGGGGGGATGCGTGCCCGGTATGCGGCCGACATTGTAACGAGTACGGACGCGAGGCTCAGTATATGGCGACCAACCCGCGAGCAAAGAATCCCAATGATGCGGCCCTTTCGGCCGTAGAAGAGGCGCTTCGCCTCGATTTCGGCGGGCCCACTGACGACGGCGACCGGGGGCGCGATACGCGCCGTCCGCC
>JBBQGL010000234.1:0-2749 GCA_038323025.1 Hyphomicrobiales bacterium | reverse complement strand
CGGCCGTGGGAGTTCCTGCAGAGCGCGCCGACCATCGCCGCCCTGCCGCTGCCCAAGGGGGCCGAGGTCGCGTTCGCCGGCCGCTCCAATGTCGGCAAGTCGTCGCTGATCAACGCCCTCGTCGGGCAGAAGGCGCTGGCGCGCACTTCCAATACGCCCGGGCGAACGCAGGAGCTGGTCTTCTTCGGCGCCGATACCGGGATCACCCTCGTCGACATGCCGGGCTACGGCTACGCCCGAGCGCCGAAGAAACTGGTGGCGAGCTGGACGCGGCTGGTCTTCGATTTCCTGCGCGGGCGGGTCGGGCTGCGCCGGGTCTATGTCCTCATCGATGCGCGCCACGGCCTAAAGCCCAACGACCTCGACGCCCTGAAACTGCTCGATGAAGCGGCGGTTTCCTACCAGATCGTCCTGACCAAGACCGACAAGCTGAAGCCGGCCGAGGTGGAGCAGGTGGTCAGGGAAACCCGGGCCGGCATCGCCAAGCATCCGGCCGCTCACCCGGAAGTGCTTACCACCTCGGCGGCCGAGGGTTCCGGCCTCGACCGGCTGCGGGCCGAGATCGCCGATCTGGTGCCCGCCGCCTGATTTGTGAGGCTGTCGCAAACCGGCTATAGAACCGGCCCGATTTGCCGCAGAGTCCCGCCATGAATGCATCCGCCAGCGACCAGGAAACCACCGCCGCCGTGGAAACGGCACGGCTGATCTCCGCGGCGCTCCCCTATATGCTGCGCTACGACGGCAAGGTCGTCGTGGTGAAGTACGGCGGCCATGCCATGGGCAACGCGGACCTGGCGAAGGCGTTCGCCCGCGACATCACGCTGCTCGAGACGTCGGGCGTGCGGCCGGTGGTCGTCCACGGCGGCGGTCCCCAGATCGGCGAGATGCTCGACCGGCTCGGCATCAAGTCGGAGTTCCGCGGCGGCCTCCGGGTGACCGACAAGCGCACCGTGGAAGTGGTCGAGATGGTGCTTGCCGGGTCGATCAACAAAGAGATCGTCATGGCGATCAACGCCGAGGGCGGCAAGGCGGTCGGCCTTTCCGGCAAGGACGGCAACATGGTCTTCGCCGAAAAGGTCACGCGCACCGAGGTCGATCCCGATTCCAACATCGAGAAGGTGGTCGACCTTGGCTTCGTCGGCGAGCCGAAAAAGGTCAATCGCGCCGTCATCGACATGGTGCTGAAGGCGGAGCTGATTCCGGTGATCGCCCCGGTGGCGCCCGGCGAGGACGGCAACACCTACAACGTCAACGCCGACACCTTCGCCGGCGCCATTGCCGGGGCGCTCGGCGCCGAGCGCCTGCTGTTCCTCACCGACGTGCCGGGAGTGCTCGACAAGTCGGGGAAGCTGATCAAGGAGCTGACCGAGAAGGAAGCGTTGGCGCTGATCGCCGACGGCACCATCCACGGGGGCATGATCCCGAAGGTCGAGACCTGCATCGAGGCGCTCGAGCGCGGGGTGGAGGGCGTCGTCATCCTCAACGGCAAGACGCCGCATGCGGTGATTCTGGAGCTGTTTACCGACCACGGCGCCGGCACGCTGATCCGGCGATGACCGCCGCGCCGGCGAAGGAAAGGCCGCAGGACCTGACGCGCTTCGCGCGGGTCGACGCGTGGGTGTTCGACCTCGACAACACGCTTTACCCGCGCCACACCAACATCTACGCGCAGGTCGACCGGCGCATCCGCGACTACGTCCAGCGGCTCCTCAAGCTCGAGCCGGACGCCGCCCACACGCTGCAGAAGGAATACTACCGGCGCTACGGCACGACGCTGCGCGGCCTGATCGTCGAGCACGGCATCGCGCCCGACGATTTCCTCGAATATGTCCACGACATCGACCACTCGCCGGTGCAGCCCGATCCGGCGCTGGCCGCGGCGATCGAGCGCCTTCCGGGGAAGAAGTTCATCCTGACCAACGGATCGCGCAGCCACGCCGAGAAGATCGCGGCCCGCCTCGGCATCCCCAACCATTTCGACGACATCTTCGACATCGTCCGCCTGGACCTGTTGCCCAAGCCGCACCGCGACGGCTACGACCGTTTCGTCGCCGAGACCGGTATCCGACCCGAGAACGCGGCGATGTTCGAGGACCTCTCCCGTAACCTCGCCGTGCCCAAGGAGCTAGGCATGGCGACCGTGCTGGTCGTCCCGGGGATCGCGGTCGAGATCGTCTCGGAGGCCTGGGAACAGGAAGGCCACGAGGCCGCGCACGTGGACTTCCTCACGGACGACCTGGGCGGCTTCCTCGAACGCGTGCTCGCGGCCATCGGGGCCACGGGGCGCCCGTAGGTTTCGCGCTGCCGCGGCGCAGGCTTTCAACATTTGACTTTCGCCGATCCGAGTCTTTGGGTAGATGGCTAATCGGGACAATAAGGGGTCAATGCCATGCTGCCAATTGGCAAGAGAATACTGCTCGCGGCACTCGCCTGCTTTTCGATCGTCAGCGCCATTCCGGTCGTGCACGCCGGGGAGCTTGTCTGGCGCTTCCGGAGCGAGCATCCGAAGCGGGTCCAGCTCGAATTCTACTCGGCGAGCGGGGATCACGTCTGGCCCGGCGGCAACGAGGTCTACGCCATCGCGGACGGCAAGGTGCACACCTACACGCTGTCCTGCCGCAGCGGCGAGAAGATCTGCTACGGCGCCTGGCTGAAGAGCAATACCCGCTCGTATTGGGGCTCCGGCTATGACGGCCGCCAGTCCTGCGACAGCTGCTGCTTCACCTGCGATGCCGGCGACACGCCGGTC
>JBBQGL010000233.1:0-2837 GCA_038323025.1 Hyphomicrobiales bacterium | reverse complement strand
TCGAGTTGAGAAGCGTGAAGACGCTCGTGACTTCATCGGATTCAAACACATCAATGGTCCGCATCGATGGGATTCATTCGCGAAAGCGAAATTTGCTACCGAATGGTACCTGGCTCGAGGTGAAGGCACTTCACTTCGCGATATCGCTCGGCGAATGGGTGACCGTCACCAATTCATCCGTCGCCTTGTAGCTGGATATCTTGTTGAACGGAACGGCTGCGCCGTAGGGGAATTGCGGCCTGATCGGATTTGCCCGGAGAAGGTATCGTTTGCAGTCGGCGGGATTGCCCCGCCGTGCCTGACGAAGGAGCAGACGATGACGCCGTTACGTGCGCGAATGATCGAGGACATGAAGCTGGCAGGCTTGTCGGCGCGAACGCAGAAGGCCTATCTCGATGCGGTCAAAGCGCTGTCGAAGCATTGCGGGAACAAGCCGCCGGACCAACTGAGCGAGGAAGAAGTCCGGCAGTATCTTCTCGGGGTTCGCGATCGGAGCGCCCGGGGAACGTTCAAGACCTGTCACTATGGCGTGCAGTTTTTCTACCGGCAGACGCTGGGCAAGGACTGGTCGCTGTTTAAAAAAAGATCCGGCTTCCGAAGCAGAAGCGTCTGCCGCAGACACTTTCCCATGCCGAGGTGCAGCGCATTCTCGGCGCTGTCCATAACCCGATTCACCGCGGCTGCTTCAGCCTGATCTACGCCTGCGGCCTGCGCATCGGCGAGGCCGCCGCCCTTGCGGTCACCGCCATCGACAAGGCCAGCAGCCTGCTGCGGGTGGTCGGCAAGGGCAACAAGGAACGGGTGGTTCCGGTGCCGCGCCCGGTGCACGAGAGCCTTCGCCGGATGTGGCGGATGGCCAGGCACCGTGACCGGCGATGGCTTTTCCCCAATAGCCGGCGCAGCGGTCCGGTCGCGACCAATGTCCTGAGCCGGACCTTCGCCGACGCCGTCGCGGCGGCGCAGCTTCCCGGCGGTCGGCGGGCGACGCCCCACACCTTGCGTCATGCCTATGCGACCCGGCTGCTCGAGGCGAAGGTCGACACTCGCGTCGTCCAGGTGCTGCTCGGCCACGAGAATATCGCGACCACGACGATCTACACGCACTTGACCGAACCGACGCGGGCGTCGCTGCGCACGCTGCTCGACAGGGTGATGAGCGGCGTCTGAGCGATGTCCGGGGTGGCGGATGTTTTCCGCCAGTTCGCCGGCCGCTATCTGCAGGCTCATGGCGCGGCGATGCTGGCCTCCCATCGCCGCGCCATCGCCGACATCCTCGCCTGCCGGACCGAGACGCTCGGGGGACAGCGATGGGGCTGCACCGACTGCGGCGCGCTGCTGCACGTCTTGCATTCCTGCCGCAACCGCGCCTGTCCGACGTGCCACGGCGCACAGACCCAGGCCTGGCTCGAACGGCGTCGGGCCGAGATGTTGCCGACGCCGTACTTCCACGTCACCGTCACCGTGCCCGAGGAGCTGCGCGCCGTCCTGCGGCGCTATCAGATCGACGGTTACGGCGCCCTCATGAAGGCCGCTGCCGGCGCGATCGTCGATCTGGCGCGCGATCCGCGCTGGGTTGGCGGCACGCCCGGCGTGCTCGCCGTGCTGCACACCTGGACGCAACGGCTCATCCACCATCCCCACGTCCACTGCCTGGTCACCGGCGGCGGCCTGTCCGACGATGGCGCCCTCTGGCATCCCGCCGCAAAGACATTCCTGTTCCCCAAATCGGCCCTCGCCACCATCGTCCGCGCCCGCTTCCGCGACGCCTTCGCCGGGCTGGGGCCGCATGTCGACGTGCCGCGCCACGTCTGGCAAATCCCCTGGGTCGTCCACATCACGCCGTGGCCCCGGGGCGAGCAGGCCGTGCTCGAGTACCTTGCCCGCTATGTCTTCCGCATCGCCATCACCGACCGCCGCATCCTCGACGTCGGCGACGACACCGTGACCTTCCGATACAACGACCGCGCCGCCAAGCGCCAGCGCACCGAAACCGTGTCCGGCCACGAGTTCCTCCGACGCTTCCTCCAGCACGTCCTGCCGGCCGGCTTCCACAAGGTGCGATACTACGGCCTGTGGCACGCCGCCCGACGCGACCAGCTGCGCAACCTGCGCAATGCTCTCCTCCTCGAGCAACCGGCCTCGACGCCAGACCTCTGCGCCGACACCGATCCGCCCGGCCGCGAGCAACTCGCCGGCACCGACAGGGCTCCCCAACCGCGCCTTTGTCCGCTCTGCCAAACCGGCCACCTCAGGCTGTTGTGCCGACTGTCGCCCGCCCGGCCACGAGGACCATGACCATGCCGGCACATCCTCCCGTCACCTTCCTGCCCCTCCCACTGCCCGGACTCCCGCCCGATCGACGGCGCATACCCGCTGTCTTGCCCAAGTTCCCGACAATCCGACAAAATCACTCCCTCGACAGGCGCACGCTCTCGACAAAGCCGAGGCCGACCACCGGGAGGCCTGTTCCGGCCCCATCGAAAACCTCGCCAAGGCACATCGCCGCCTACCTCCGTAGGTAGAAATCTCCACAGGGCAGTTCTTCTCCCAATCCGAGAACACCCGCTCTCACGCGTCCGTTCAACCGAGCCTGCGCGCCCGCAAGGGGCACGCAAACTCTGATTCGTTGGATCTCGGCGGCGTTCGCTCTTGGACTTGCTCGCGAACCCGGGCACCGCGTACCGGAGACTCGACTTTCTCCAATGAAATCAAGGAGCTGGTTGGATCTCGGCGGCGTTCGCTCTCCAAGATCAAGATTCGAAGTACGCTTTTCGACGCTCCAAAAAAGCGCGCTGAATCAACGACTTATAAGAAGCGTACTAAATTTGCCGAGTCAT
>JBBQGL010000232.1:0-3106 GCA_038323025.1 Hyphomicrobiales bacterium | reverse complement strand
CGGTCCGCGTTCGGCCGGCTCACCACCGTGGCGAGCACGGTCATGGCGCAGTCGTCGAACGACGCCGCGCCTTTCGCCACCTGCATGCGGTCCATGTAGATGTAGGTGCCCGGGCGGTGCTCGGTGGCGGCGCTCACCTCGTGCGCCGACCAAAGGTCCGGCGTGCCGCCGTTGGAGACGACCGGCGCGGCGATGCCGGCCTTGCCGAGCGCGGCGACGGCGTTCGCCAGCCACGCCGCGTTCTCCTTGACCTTGCCCTGCGCCGGATAGGTCATCAGGCCGCCGAATCGTAGGCTCGGGCTCTGCTCGATCGATTGGGCGAGGGCCACCGCTTCCTCCGCCGAGCCAACGCCGCAGCGCCCCATGCCGGTGTCGCATTCGACCAGCACGGTCAGCGTTTCGCCCGCTGCGGCGAAGGCCTCGGAGTACCCGCCGAGGGTCTCGCGGCTGTCAGCGGTCACCGTCATCCGCACCCGCCGCGCCAGCGCCACCAGCCGCCCGAGCTTCTCCCTGCCGAGGAGGTTGTAGGGGAGGAAGATGTCGTCGATGCCGGCGTCGGCCATTACCTCGGCCTCGCCGAGTTTCTGGCAGGTGATGCCGACGGCGCCGAGCGCCACCTGGCGGTGGGCGAAAAGCGGCAGCTTGTGGGTCTTGATATGGGGGCGCAGCTTCAGCTTGTGCCCGTCGGCGTATTTCTGGGCCCGCGTCAGGTTGGCCTCGGCCCAGTCGATGTCGATGAGCACGGCGGGTGTTTCGATGGCGTCGATGTGCACGGCTGGATTCTCCTTTTCGACCGTTCTAGCCGATCGTCGCCGATGGTGTAAGAAACACGCGCCGGACAAATCCGAAGCGAGGAAACGAAGCGCATGGACGAAAAATCCCTGCCGCCGGAGATCGAGGCCAGCCTTCGCCGTCTCGGCGTCTTCGCCGAGGGCGTGCCGCTCGCGGCGCTTCGCCTCACCGGCGGCGTCTCCTCCGATATCTGGCGCGTGACGGGCGGGGACCGGAGCGTTTGCGTCAAGCGCGCCATGCCCAAGCTGGCGGTCAAGGACGACTGGTTCGCGCCGGTGGAGCGCAATCGCTACGAGCGCCAGTGGTACGCTACCGCCGGCACGCGCGTCCCCGGGACCGCTCCAAAGGTCCTTGCCCATGATGACGCGGCGATGTTCTTCGTCATGGAATATCTCGATCCGGCCGCATATCGCCTGTGGAAGCCCGAACTGCTCGTCGGCAAGGTCGATGTCGCCTTTGCCGGCATCGTGGGCGGCAAGCTCGCCGCGGTCCATTCGGCCACGGCGGGCGATGCGGAAGTCGCCCGCGCTTTCCCGACCGATGCGATCTTCGAGGCGCTTCGCCTCGAATCCTATCTCCGCGCCACCGGCCGGAGGCACCCGGACCTCGCGCCACGGCTCGAAGGTCTCGCCGATCGCACCGCCGCGACGAAGAAGGCCTTGGTCCACGGCGACGTCAGTCCGAAGAACATCCTGAAAAGCCCCGCCGGCAATCCGGTATTTCTCGACGCCGAGTGTGCCTGGTACGGCGACCCGGCTTTCGACCTTGCCTTCTGCCTGAATCATCTTCTCCTCAAATGCCTGCATGCCCCGGCAAAGACTGGCGAATTTCTCGCCGCCTTCGATGCGTTGCGCGGCGCCTACATCGCCGGCGTGACGTGGGAAGCGGCGGCGGATGTCGAGGCCCGCACCGCCGCGCTCCTCCCGGGCCTGCTGCTCGCGCGGGTCGACGGCAAGTCGCCGGTCGAGTACCTCACCGAGGCGGTCCAGAAGGAAAGCGTTCGCCGCGTCGCGATCCCGTTGATCCGGGAACCCCCGTCGGCGCTGGCGGCGGTACGTGCGGCATGGGCAGGGGAGGTCGGCCGGTGACAGCGACGGAAATTGCGAGGGTGGTGGGCCGCCGCGTCTGGGACTCGCGCGGCCGGCCTACCGTGGAAGCCGAGGTCGAGCTGGCCGGCGGCGCGACCGGGCGCGCCATCGCCCCCGCAGGCGCCTCGACCGGTTCGGGCGAGGCACTCGACCGCCGCGATGGCGGCGCGCGTTTCGGCGGCAAGGATGTCGCGGGCGCCGTCGCCGCCGTGAACGGCGAGATCGCCGCTGCGCTCGCCGGCATGGATGGCGCCCACCAGGCAGGCGTGGACTGGCGCATGATCGAGCTGGACGGCACGGCCCAGAAGTCGCGCCTCGGCGGCAATGCCCTCGTCGCCGTCTCGCTTGCCGTTGCGCATGCTGCCGCCGCCGCCGCCGGCATGCCGCTCTGGCGATATCTCGCCGCCGGCCGCCCGGTCGCCCTGCCGCTTCCCGAGGTCCAGATCTTCGGCGGCGGCGCCCACGCCGGGCGCCGCGTCGACATCCAGGATTTCATGGTCATCGCCGTCGGTGCCGAGACCTTCGCCGAAGCCCTCGACAGCACCGCCGAGGTCTACCGCGCCGCCGGCGAATTGCTCGGGGCGGAAGGCAAGCTCATGGGCGTCGCCGATGAGGGCGGCTATTGGCCGGCCTTCGATACCAACGAGGAAGCCCTTGGCCTCCTGGTCGCGGCGATCGAGCGCGCCGGCCTCGTCCCCGGCGCCGACATGGCCATCTCGCTAGACATCGCCGCCTCGGATTTCGGCAAGGGTGGGCGCTATCGGCTTGCCCGCGAGGGCCGCGAGCTCGGCACCGACGCGATGAGCACAATGCTGCTCGAATGGATCGACAAGTATCCGATCGTCTCCATCGAGGACCCACTCGCCGAGGACGACGAGGCCGGCCTGATCGCCTTCACCGAAGCGGTGGGCGGCCGGGTGCAGGTCGTCGGCGACGACTATCTCGTCACCAGCGCCCCGCGCGTCCGCCACGCCAGGGACGTCGGCGCCTGCAACACCGCGCTGATCAAGCCCAACCAGGCCGGCACGGTCACCGAGACCCACGCCGCGCTTGAGGTGGCGCACGCATCCGGCTGGGGCGCGATCGTCTCGGCCCGCTCGGGCGAGAGCGAGGATGTCTCCATCGTCCACCTCGCGGTCGGCTGGGGCGCGCGGCAACTGAAGGTCGGCTCGTTCACCCGCTCCGAGCGCATGGCCAAGTGGAACGAGGGCCTCCGCATCGGCGAG
>JBBQGL010000231.1:0-3190 GCA_038323025.1 Hyphomicrobiales bacterium | reverse complement strand
GTACGCCTGTCCTTGGCGGGCGCCGCCCTTGTGTGCTAAGGGGCGGCTCTCTCAACAGGATCGATCCCGATGTCCTTGACCGACCGTGCAGCGGCCGCCGGCGACACGTCCGGCTTCTTCTCCCGGAGCCTGGCCGAATCGGATCCGGAAATCGCCGGCGCCATCGCCAAGGAGCTGTCGCGCCAGCAGCACGAGATCGAGCTGATTGCCTCGGAAAACATCGTCTCCCGCGCCGTGCTCGAAGCGCAGGGTTCGGTGATGACCAACAAATACGCCGAGGGCTATCCCGGCAAGCGCTACTACGGCGGCTGTGAATTCGTCGATATCGCCGAGACCCTGGCGATCGAGCGGGCCAAGAAGCTCTTCGCCTGCAATTTCGCCAACGTGCAGCCGAATTCCGGCAGCCAGATGAACCAGGCGGTGTTCCTGGCGCTGCTTTCGCCCGGCGATACCTTCATGGGCCTCGACCTCGCCGCCGGCGGCCATTTGACCCACGGCGCCTCGGTCAACATGTCGGGGAAGTGGTTCAAGGTGGCGCCTTATGGCGTGCGCAAGGACGACCAGCTCCTCGACTATGACGAGATCCAGAAGAAAGCCGAGGAAGCCAAGCCGAAGCTGATCATCGCCGGCGGGACCGCCTACTCTCGCGTGTGGGACTTCAAGCGCTTCCGCGAGATCGCGGATTCGGTCGGCGCCTACCTCATGGTCGATATGGCGCATTTCGCCGGCCTGGTGGCAGGCGGGGCGCATCCGTCGCCGCTGCCGCATGCCCACGTTGTGACCTCCACAACCCACAAGTCGCTCCGCGGTCCACGCGGCGGGCTGATCCTCTGCAACGACGAGGACATCGCCAAGAAGATGAACTCGGCGGTGTTCCCCGGTCTGCAGGGCGGGCCGCTGATGCATGTGATCGCGGCCAAGGCCGTCACATTCGGCGAGGCGCTGAGGCCCGACTTCAGGGTCTATGCGCGCAATATCGTCGAGAACGCGCGCGCGCTTGCCGAGACGCTGCGTTCGGCCGGCTTCGAGATTGTCTCGGGCGGCACGGACAACCATCTGATGCTCGTCGACCTTCGCCCGAAGCGGCTGAAGGGCAACGTCTCGGAGAAGGCTTTGGTGCGCGCCGGCCTCACCTGCAACAAGAACGGCATCCCGTACGATCCGGAGAAGCCGTTCGTCACCTCCGGCATCCGGCTCGGCACTCCCGCCTGCACCACGCGCGGGTTCGGAGTCGCAGAATTCCGCCAGGTCGGCCAGCTCATCGCCGAGGTGCTGGATGCGGTGGCGCAATCGCCCGACGGCGCCGCGCCGCTGGTCGAGGCCAAGGTCCATGACAAGGTGCGCGCCCTGACCGACCGCTTCCCCATCTACCAATAGGAGGGCGCCGCACCGATGCGCTGCCCGTATTGCGGCAATCCCGACACCCAGGTGAAGGATTCGCGCCCGTCCGAGGACAACACCGCCATCCGGCGGCGACGCATTTGTCCCGATTGCGGCGGTCGCTTCACGACGTTCGAGCGGGTCCAGTTGCGCGAGCTGATGGTGACCAAGAAGAACGGCCGGCGCGTGCCGTTCGAACGCGACAAGCTGATGCGCTCGGTGCAAATCGCGTTGCGTAAGCGCGCGGTCGAGCCGGAGAGGGTCGAGCGAATGGTGAACGGAATCGTCCGCCAGCTTGAGTCCATGGGCGAGAATGAGATCCCGTCCGAGCAGATCGGCCACCTCGTCATGGAAGGGCTGCGCGGCCTCGACACCGTGGCTTTCGTGCGATTTGCCTCGGTTTACAAGAACTTCCGCGAGGCGAAGGACTTTGAGGCTTTCGTCGGCGAGCTCTCCACCGAGACACCCGTCGGCACGGGCGAAACCTGAGATGGGCACGGTCCTGAAACGGATCGACAAGGAGCTGGATCGCCGCCTGATGGCGGCGTCCCTCCGTCTCGGCCGCCGCAACCTCGGTCGCACATGGCCCAACCCGGCCGTGGGCGCGCTGATCGTGCGGATGGAAGGCGGGCGGCCGGTGGTGGTCGGGCGCGGTTGGACCGCCGAGGGCGGCCGGCCCCACGCCGAGGTGGTGGCGCTCGCCGAGGCGGGGGAGGCGGCCCGCGGCGCGACGGTCTATGTCAGCCTGGAACCCTGCGCGCATGTCGGGCGGACGCCGCCCTGCGCCGATGCGCTGGTCGCCGCCGGCGTCGGGCGGGTGGTCTATGCCATCGGCGACCCCGACCCGCGCGTGAACGGCGCCGGCCATGCGAAGATGGAGGCGGCGGGGATTGCCGTGACCAGCGGCGTGCTCGCCGAGGAAGCGGCGCGAGCCCATGCCGGCCACATCTCCCGCGTCACCCGGGGCCGCCCGCACGTCATCCTGAAGCTGGCGGTCTCCGCCGACGGCATGATCGGCCGGCGTGAGGGCGAACGCATGATGATCACCGGCAAGCCGGCGCTCGAGGTCGTGCAGACGATACGCGCCGAGTGTGACGCGGTGGCGGTCGGCATCGGCACGGTCTTCGTCGACAACCCGCGCCTGACCGTGCGCTTGCCCGGCCTTTCGGGGCGCTCACCGGCGCGCATTGTCTTCGACGCGACCGCGCGCCTTCCGCTCGACAGCCACCTTGTGGCCTCGGCGCGCGAGGTGCCGGTGCTGGCGGTGGTCGGGCCGGAAGCGCCGGAGGAACGGCGCGATGCACTGGCCGACGCCGGTGTGCGCATCGTCGCGGTCGGCAGCGGTTCGGGCGGTGTCGATATCGCCGCGGCGCTGCAGGTGTTGGGCGGCGAGGGCTATACGCGCATCCTGGTCGAGGGCGGCGCCGAGATCGCGTCTTCGCTCGTCTCCGGCGATCTCGTCGACGAGGTCGTCCTCTTCCGCGCTTCGGTCGTGGTCGGCGTCGACGGCGTCCGCGCGCTCGGCGGACTGGCGCTTTCCGCCATCGAGCGCAGCCCGCGCTTCCGCCAAATCGGCGCCGCAATTGTCGGCGACGACACCATGCGGCGATACGAGAGGGCGGCGTAAGAGATGTTCACAGGGATTGTCAGCGGCATCGGCGCGGTGATAGCCGTGACCGAGCGGAACGACGTTCGCCGTGTTGCGATCGCCTGCGACTACAAACTCGACACCATCGATCTCGGTGCATCCATTCTCTGCTCGGGCGTTTGCATGACCGTGGTGGATCGCAGCGACGCCGGCGACAAGACG
>JBBQGL010000230.1:0-3292 GCA_038323025.1 Hyphomicrobiales bacterium | reverse complement strand
GTCGTCGACGCCCCGCACAAGGACCTCCGGCGCGCGCGATCGGCCATGCTTTCGATGCAGCCCACCACCACCGGAAGCGCCACGGCCATTGCCCTGATCTATCCGGAGCTCAAGGGTAAACTCAACGGCCACGCCGTGCGGGTGCCGGTGCTGAACGCCAGTCTGACGGATTGCGTCTTCGAACTGAAACGTCCGACCACCGCCGAGGAGGTCAACCAGCTTTTCAAATCCGCCTCGGAAGGCGCGTTGGCCGGTATCCTCGGTCTGGAGACCCGGGCGCTGGTCTCGGCCGATTACAACAACGATCCGCGCAGTTCGATCGTCGATGCCTTGAGCACCATGGTCACGGACGAGACCCTGCTGAAGATCTATGCCTGGTACGACAACGAAGTCGGCTACGCCTGCCGGATGGTCGATCTCGCCAACATTGTGCAACGAGCGGGCGTGTAATCCATGGTCCGAAACTACCTGATCGTCACCGCCTCCTATTGGGGCTTTACGCTGGTCGACGGCGCCTTGCGGATGCTCGTGCTGTTCCACTTTTTCCGGCTGGGCTATACGCCGTTCACGCTGGCCTTCCTGTTTCTCCTGTATGAGGCGGCCGGGATCGCCGCCAACCTTGCGGGCGGCTATTTCGCGTCGCGCTTCGGCATCCCCCGCATGCTCGCGGTCGGCCAGATGCTCCAGATCGCCGGTCTGCTGATGTTGTCGGCGCTCGACCCCGGCTGGGGGGCCGCGGCATCGGTGGCATGGGTGGTTATCGCCCAAGGCATCGCGGGCGTGGCAAAAGACCTGACCAAGACCGCATCGAAGTCCGCGATCAAGGCAACCTCGGCTGATGGCAGCGGGCAGTTGTTCCGATGGGTCGCCTGGTTCACGGGGTCGAAGAATGCCATGAAGGGCATCGGGTTCTTCGTCGGCGGCTTGCTGCTAGACTTCGCCGGATTCACCCATGCGCTATGGATGATGGCCGCGTTGCTCGGGGTGATTTTCGTCGCGGGGCTGCTTCTGCTGCCCGCTCAGCTCGGCAAGGCGAAATCGTCGAAGACGATCCGTGAACTGTTCGGGAAGTCGCGTGGCGTGAATCTGCTGGCAGCCGCGCGCATCTTCATGTTCGGCGCGAGGGATGTCTGGTTCGTGGTGGGGCTGCCGGTGTTTCTCTACGCCAATGGATGGCGCTTCCTCGAAGTGGGCGGGTTTCTCGCGGCCTGGACAGTCGCCTATGGCGGCGTGCAGGCGATCGCCCCGACACTCGTCAGCCGCAGCACCGACGGCCTGAGCCGCGAGGTGCCGGCCGCCCGCATATGGGCGGCGGCTCTCGCCGCGGTGCCGATCGCCCTCGCCGTCATCATGCAGACCGCACACCTCGGCCGCCCCGATCTGATCCTGGTGATCGGACTGGCGCTTTTCGGTTTGCCCTTCGCGGTCAATTCCTCGCTGCATTCGTATTTGATACTGGCCTATGCCGGATCCGAAAAAGCCGCCGAGGACGTCGGGTTCTATTACGCGGCGAACGCCGCCGGACGGCTGCTCGGAATAACGCTTTCAGGCGTTCTCTACCAAATGGCCGGCATTACCGGATGTCTGGCTGGTTCGGCTGTAATGTTGCTGCTGTGCTGGCTGATCACGTTCCTGCTGCCGATCCACGAAGCTCTGTCTCCGGCTCAAGCGCGTTCATGAGGCCCCCTTCGCCCGCGCCGACCCCAAGCACACGAAATCTTTATTTCTATATTTCTAGAAATACGATTGACAACGACCCCGGCGCCTGAAATTCTGCCTGCATGAAACTGGATGACGCCGCCGCCCATCTCGAAGCCCTGGGCAATCCGACCCGGCTGAAAATCTACCGCGCGCTGGTTCGCGCCGGAGATGCCGGAATGCCGGTCGGTCGCCTGCAGGACAAATTGAAGATCGCGCCCTCTACCCTTTCCCATCACATCAAGACCTTGATGGTGGTCGGCCTGATCAATCAGGTGCGGGACGCGACGACTTTGGTTTGTCACGCCAACTACGACGTGATGCGCGATCTGGTGGGCTTTCTGGTTGCCGAGTGTTGCACCGAGGTTGGCGAAACCAAGGACGCAAAGACCGCGGCGTAGTTTTTCTTCCGCCTCGAATTTCGATATTTCCAGATCGACAGGAGAACAGGATGAACCAGGCAAAGACCGTCGCGATCGTCGGAGCCGGCCCGGTCGGGCTTGCCGCCGCCGCGCATGTTCTGGAGCGCGGGCTGACACCGATCGTGCTGGAAGCAGGCAGCGATGTCGGGCACGCGGTGCGGCAATGGGGCCACGTGCAACTGTTCTCACCGTGGGAATACAACATCGATGGCGCGGCGGCGCGGCTGCTCGCGTCCACGGGGTGGAATTCTCCCGAGCCGGAGCAATATCCGACCGGCGCCGAACTGGTGGAGCGCTATCTCGAACCGCTCGCCGCCAAGACTGCGCTGGCGGCGCATATTCATACATCGAGCCGGGTCACCGCTATCAGCCGCGTCGGCTTCGACAAGCTCAAGAGCAAGGGCCGGGAAGCCGCCCCCTTCGAGCTCCGCTATCAGAACGGGCAAGGCCCCAAGAGCATCAGGGCCGCCGCCGTGATCGACGCTTCCGGCACCTGGCATTCGCCCAATCCGGCGGGCGCCAACGGCTTGCGCGCTATCGGCGAAGCGCAGGCGGCGGACCGGATTGCCTACGGCATGCCGGACGTGCTGGGAGGAGACCGCGCGCGCTATGCCGGCAAGACGGTCGCGGTGCTGGGCGCCGGACATTCGGCGATCGGCACGCTGACCGATCTGGCGCGTCTCGCGACGGAATCGCCGGAAACCAGGCCGGTCTGGCTGCTGCGCGGCAACGATCCAGCGAAAGCCTTCGGCGGTGGCGCCAATGACAAGCTCGCCGCCCGCGGCGAACTCGGCGCCGCCTTTGCCGCCCTGGTCGCCGCGGGCCGCATCCAGGTCGAGAGCGAATTCCGGGTGGCGCACCTCGCCGCCGACGGCCCTCGCCTCACCATCGGCACCGGCACCGGCTGTTGCGGCCGGCAGGTGGTGGTCGACGAACTGGTCGTGGCAACCGGCTTCCGCCCGGAGCTGGATTTCGTGCGCGAGTTGCGCATCCAGCTCGATCCCGCGATCGAATGCCCGGTGGCGCTGGCGCCGCTGATCGATCCCAACGAACACAGCTGCGGCACGGTGCGGCCGCACGGCGCGCGGGAATTGGCGCAGGCCGAACCCGGCTTCTATTTCGCCGGCATGAAGTCCTACGGACGCGCGCCGACCTTCCTGATGCTCACCGGT
>JBBQGL010000229.1:0-3363 GCA_038323025.1 Hyphomicrobiales bacterium | reverse complement strand
GTGCAGGACCTGGTCAACTCCGGCGTCCAGGGCGTCGCCACCTCGGTGCCCGGCGATTCGATGGCGAAGGGCCTGAACGAGATCATCGCCAGCGGCGTGCCGATCGTGCAGTTCAACCTGCTCAGCACCGCGGTGAACGCGCCCTATGTCGGCGAGAAGTCGACCCAGAGCGGCCGCATCCTCGGCAAGGCGATCGTCGACAAGCTCGGCGGCGCCGGCGCCACTGGCACGGTGATCATCGGCAACTGCTTCCCCGGCTTCCCGGTTCTGGAGAACCGCGCCAAGGGCGTCGAGGAATCGCTGAAGGCGGCCCCGGGCCTGAAGGTCCTCGGCCCCTATGATGTGAAGGTCAGCGCGGTCGAGAACTACAATCACTGGGAACAGCTCTATGCCGCCAACCCGGATGCCAAGGCCCTCATCGGCCTCTGCGCGCCGGATGTCGCCAGCCTCGGCAAGCTGAACGGAGAGAACGGCGACAAGTTCGTCGCCGGCGGCTACGACCTGACCGCCGACAACCTCGCCGCGATCAAGGGCGGCCACGCCTATGTGACGCTCGGGCAGAGCGCGTTCGTGCAGGGCTATCTGCCGATCGCGATCCTGATCAATGCCATCAAGGCGAAGAAGGTCCCCGGGCCCGGCTTCTATAACTCCGGCACCCAGATCGTCACCGCCACCAGCGTCGACATGGGCAACGACCTGCCCAAAGTGACCTACGAGGATGCGCAGAAGATGGCCGGCGATCCCAAGGCGACCGCCGCGTACTACAAGGCGTGGGCACAGGGCCTGAAGCCCGACTTCCTCAGCACGCCGCCGCAGCCGGTCAGCGCCGAGTCCGAGTGAGGCTTTTCGGACCAGCGACTGCAATCAGAAGGGCGGCCGTGAGGCCGCCCTTCATCGCACGGTGACCGGCGTGCCGCTCGTCTCCGTCCGCCACCTGGCCAAGCGCTACGGCGGCGTCGTGGCCATCGCCGACATGAGCCTCGATGTCGAAGGCGGCACCATCCACGCCGTGGTCGGCGAAAACGGCGCCGGCAAATCGACCCTGATGAAAGTCCTGGCCGGGGTCGTCCGGCCCGACAGCGGCGCGATCCTCATCGACGGCGAAGCGGCGGAGATCGCTTCCCCGATCGCCGCGCGGCGGCGCGGCATCGGCATCGTCTTCCAGGAGCTCAGCCTGTTTCCCGAGCGTTCGGTGCTGGCGAATCTATTCGTCAATCGCGAACCCGGCCGCTACGGCGTCGTCTCCACCCGCGCCATGGAGGAGAAGTCACGCGAGACGCTCGACCGCCTCGGCCTGAGGGTCGACGTCCACGCGCCGGTGAACCGGCTCAGCATTGGCGAACGTCAGCTGGTCGAACTCAGCCGCGTGCTCCTCGAGGAGCCGCGCCTGCTCATCCTCGACGAACCAAACTCTGCTCTCAACCAGCGCGAGACGGAGCGGCTGTTCGCGGTCCTTGAGGGCCTGGCCGCGCGCGGAACCACGGTCCTCTACGTCTCGCATCGCCTGGAGGAGGTTTTCGCCATCTCGGATCGCGTGACCGTCACGCGGAACGGCCGCGATGTCTTCACCGCCGCAACCTCCAGCCTGACGATCCCGCAGGTCATCGAAGGCATGATCGGAGTTCACCAGGAAGAGCTGTTTCCGCCGCCGCTGGCGCGACTGCCGTCGGCCCAAACCGGCCGCTTGGTGGTCGAGGGGCTGAACGCCCTGCAGCTCAAGGGCATCCACCTCTCGGCAGAAGCCGGCGAGGTCATCGGCCTTGCCGGGCTGGAGGGTTCGGGCGTCTCGAACCTGCTGGCGATACTCTTCGGCATGGAACGGGCGCGATCGGGCGACGTGCGCTACCCCGACGGGCGCGGGCTGCCGCGCAGCCCGACCGACGCGGCGCGGCGCGGCGTCTGCCTGGTTCCCGCGGACCGGCGGCGCAACGGGTTGATGCTGGCGAAGAGCATCCTGTTCAACATGAGCCACGTCGCCTTCGGCGCGCAGAAGGGGGCCCTTGCCTGGTACAGCCAGCGCATCGCGCGCGAGCGCGCCCGCCGGCAGATCGCGCGCCTGCGCATCAAGACGCGGTCGCAGGACGCGCTCGCCAACGAGCTGTCGGGCGGCAACCAGCAGAAGATCGTCATCGGCAAGTGGCTGGAGATCGCGCCGAAGGTCTTCCTCCTCGACGACCCGACGCGCGGCGTCGATGTCGGCGCCAAGCGCGAAATCTACGGGCTGATCCGCGAGATGGCGGCGGCGGGCGGCATCGTCCTGTTCAGCTCGACCGAACTGCCGGAACTGATCGGGCTCTGCGATCGCATCCTTGTCCTCTACCGCGGACGGGTGGCGGGCGAATTGTCGGGCACCGACATCGACAGCCGCGCGCTCCTGCACCTGATAAACACGGGGCAAATGCCGGCCGCATCTGCAGCGGCGGCGAACAGCGCCGTGCCGCTGGCAACGCACCAGGGATAACGATGACCGATACAGGCCTGCCCGAGTCTCCCTCCGCGCCGAACGCAACGGCGGCCGTGCCAGTTCGCAAGCGCTCCTTCCGGCTGCCGGACGAGATCGGCGTGATCATCGCCCTGGTGGTGATGATGGTGATCATCGGCGTGGCGCGGCCACGCTTCATCAATCCACTCAACCTGCTCACGGTGCTCGGGCACACGACCTTTCTCGGCATGCTGGCGATCGGGATGGTCTTCCTGCTCGCCATCCGCGAGATCGACCTGTCGGTAGGCTGGATGTTCAACCTGTCCGCCGTCGTGAGCGCGCTCCTGATGGTGGCGGGCGTCAACCCATGGGTCGCGGCTTTGGCCGGGCTCTGCTTCGGCGCCGGGCTCGGCTTCGTCAACGGGCTGCTCGCGGTGGTGCTGCGCCTGCCGGCGATCATCGTGACGCTCGGTACCTATTCGATGTTCCAGGGCCTCTCGCTGGTCATCGACAACGGACGCGCGATCGTTCCCGCCGACCAGTCGAGCAGCTTCTTCGCCGCCGCCTCGACCAAGATCGGCGGCATCCTGCCGGTTACCGCGGCGGTATTCGTCGGCCTCGCCATCGTCATGCACTTCGTCCTCCACCGGACGCGCTTCGGCTACCGCGTGCAGGCCGTCGGCAGCAATCCGGAAGCGGCGGAACTTGCCGGCATTTCCAACGCCGTCGTCCGCCTGCAGACACTCGTGCTGATGGGCGCCATCTGCGGCCTCTCCGGTGCCATGTATGTCGGCTTCCGCGGCGCCATCGACCCGAACGAGGGATCGGATTTCGTCCTCGCCGTGGTCGCGGCCGTCATCATCGGCGGCACGCCCCTCTCGGGCGGATCGGGCACGGTGATCGGTGCGGTGATCGGCATGCTGATCATCCAGGTGATCAGC
>JBBQGL010000228.1:0-3564 GCA_038323025.1 Hyphomicrobiales bacterium | reverse complement strand
GGAGGATCTCGACCGCGAGGTCGAGGAGGCCGGCGCGACGCTCGGCGCCAGTCGCTTTCAGGTCATCTGGCGCGTGGTCCTGCCGGTGATCGTTCCGCCGCTGATGACCGGGTTCGCGCTCGCCTTTGCCCGGGCCGTCGGCGAATACGGCTCGGTGATTTTCATCGCCGGGAATATTCCCTACGTCTCGGAAATCGCGCCGCTGCTCATCATCATCAAGCTGACCGAATACAATTACGCCGGCGCGACCGCCATCGCCACCATCATGCTGGTGCTGGCCTTTGTGCTGTTGCTCGCTATCAACCTTCTGCAGACGTGGACGCGGAGGGGACAGGCCCGTGGCTGATGTAGCTATCCGGTTGCCCTCATCGCCGCCGGCGCGCCGCGAGGTCACCACCGAGTCGTTCGGCATCCGCGTCGCGCTGATCGCGATCACGGTTGTCTTCCTCGGCTTCTTCCTGCTCCTGCCGCTGGTCACCGTATTCGTCGAGGCGTTGCGCGGCGGCTTCAATGCCTACTTCAGGGCGCTCGGCGACCACGACGCGCTTGCCGCGATCAAGCTGACGCTGCTGATCGCCGTCATCTCGGTTCCGGCCAACGTGGTCTTCGGTGTGTCCGCCGCCTGGGCGATCGCCAAGTTCGAGTTCAAGGGCAAGAGCTTCCTCATCAGCCTCATCGACTTGCCCTTCTCCGTCTCGCCGGTCACCTCCGGTCTGATCTACGTCCTCATCTTCGGGGCGCAGGGATTCTTCGGCCCGTGGCTGACGGCGCATGGCGTCCACATCATCTTCGCCGTTCCGGGCATGGTGCTCGCCACGATCTTCGTCACCTTCCCCTTCGTCGCGCGCGAGCTGATCCCGATCATGGAGGAGCAGGGCACGCGCGAGGAGGAGGCGGCGGTCTCGCTCGGCGCCAGCGGCCTCAAGACCTTCTTCCGGGTGACGCTGCCCAACATCAAGTGGGCGCTTCTCTACGGCGTGCTGCTCTGCAATGCCCGCGCCATGGGCGAGTTCGGCGCCGTCTCGGTGGTTTCCGGCAAGATCCGCGGCGTCACCAACACGATGCCGCTGCAGATCGAGATCCTCTACAACGAGTACAGCTACGGCGCCGCTTTCGCGATCGCCTCGATCCTGGCGCTTCTCGCGCTGCTCACCCTGGTGGTGAAAACCCTTCTTGAATGGCGCTTTGCCGGCGAAATCGCCGCCCAGCGGAGGCACTAGAAGAAAATGTCGGTGGACGCGCTCGCCCTCGATGATGTGAATTATGCCGCGCGGGAAACAGGGCGCCCCGTGGCGCCGCTGCCATCATGGGGTCTGCCGGTGGATGTGGCTGTCGACAATGTCGAGAGGGCGTTCGGCGACACCCCCGCGCTGCATGGCGTTTCTCTCAGCATCCGCTCGGGCGAACTGGTCGCGCTGCTCGGCCCCTCCGGCTCCGGCAAGACGACGCTGCTGCGCATTCTCGCGGGGCTCGATTTCCCCAATGCCGGCCGCGTGACGTTCGGCGGCGAGGACGCCCTCAGCCTGACGGTCCAGCAGCGGAACGTCGGTTTCGTCTTCCAGAATTACGCGCTGTTCCGGCATATGAAGGTGTTCGACAACATCGCCTTCGGCCTCACCGTGCGGCCGGGACGGCGGCGACCGCCGCGGGCGGAAATCCGCGCCCGCGTGATGAAGCTCCTCGACCTGGTCCAGCTTTCGGGCCTCGAGGGCCGCTACCCGTCGCAGCTTTCCGGCGGCCAGCGCCAGCGCGTGGCGCTCGCCCGCGCGCTCGCCATCGAACCGCGCATCCTTCTCCTCGACGAGCCGTTTGGCGCCCTCGATGCCAAGGTGCGCCGGGAGTTGCGCCGTTGGCTGCGCGAGATCCACGAGCGCACGGGCCACACCACAGTCTTCGTCACCCACGACCAGGAGGAGGCGATCGAGCTCGCCGATCGCATCGTCATCCTCAACCACGGCCAGATCGAGCAGGTCGGCACGCCCGACGAGATCTACGATCGCCCCGCCACGCCCTTTGTCGCCAGCTTCATCGGCGAGACCAATTCACTTCCCGTGAACTACGAATCCGGAAAGCTCTATCTCGACGACCGGCCGCTGGAGATCGCCACCGCCACCGGGGCCGACGGACCCCGGCTTCTCGTCTTCCGGCCGCATGACATCGAACTCCTCGGCGCGCGGCCGGGCGGCATCGCTGGCCGCGTGTCGTCCGAGCGCCGCCACGGCGCCGTCCGCCGACTCGAGATCGAGATCGGCATGCGCCGTCACCGCATGGAGATCGACGTCCCCGCCGATCATCCGAAGACGCGGAAAGGCGACCGCATCAGCGTGCTGCCGACGCGCTGGTGGCTGTTCGACGCGCCCGGGTCAGCCGCGACTCCCGCTCCAAAGGCTTAGCGCCCGGCCTGCTTCGCGGGGTGGCTGCGGGCCGGGCCGGGTACAGGCGTGGAACGAACGCCGCTTGATTCCGGCAAGGCAGCGGACTATATCCCTGCCATCTCATCTCAAACGATCGGTCGTTTTGAGAGTGGACCTTCCGGGGCCCGCTCCTTTCGAGTTTGAACAACCGGTCGGGAAGGGCACCTGATTGTCGGCCACTGCGGACGACGCGCGCATCATCACCGAGACCGGGCTCGAGGCCCGCGTCGCTCACGTCGTTGAGCCGGTCATCGAGGGCCTCGGCTTCCGTCTCGTGCGCGTGAAGATTTCGGCGATGAACGGCACGACCGTGCAGATCATGGCCGAGCGCCCCGACGGCACCATGACGGTCGGCGACTGCGAGACGCTGTCGCGCGATCTTTCGCCGACGCTCGACGTCGAGGACCCGATGGACCGCGCCTACAATCTCGAGGTCTCCTCGCCCGGCATCGATCGTCCGCTCGTCCGCCGTTCGGATTTCGTCCGCTGGGCGGGGCAGACGGCCAAGGTCGAGCTCGAACGCCCGCTCGACGGCCGCAAGCGCTTCCGCGGCAAGCTCGCCGGCGTCGACGGCGAGCGCGCCGCTCTCGCGCTGGACGATGGCACCAAAGCCCTGCTGCCGCTCGCCGATATCGGCGAGGCGCGCTTGGTGCTTACCGACGAACTCGTGCGCGAGACGCTCTCGCGCGAGAAACGCAAAGCCCGCGAACAGGATCAGGCCCGCGCCCAAGAGACGCCGGCGCCAAGGGAGAAGACCTATGGCCGTTAGCGCCAACCGACTGGAACTGCTGCAGATCGCCGATGCGGTGGCTCGCGAGAAGAGCATCGACCGCATGATCGTCGTCGCCGCCATGGAGGACGCGATCCAGAAGGCGGCGCGCTCGCGCTACGGCTCGGAGACTGACATTCGCGCCGAGATCAATCCGAAGACCGGCGACATCAAGCTGCAGCGCCTGCTTAAGGTCGCCGAGATGATCGAGAATCCGGCGACCGATATTTCGCTGGAGGACGCCCGCCGGCGCAATCCGGCCGCCCAGGTCGGCGACTTCATTGCCGAGCCGCTGCCGCCCATGGATTTCGGCCGCATCGCCGCCCAGTCGGCCAAGCAGGTCATCGTCCAGAAGGTGCGCGAGGCCGAGCGCGACCGGCA
>JBBQGL010000227.1:0-3568 GCA_038323025.1 Hyphomicrobiales bacterium | reverse complement strand
CGCGTGGTGGTCGTCGATCTTCAGCTGGCGCGGCTCCTTGGCTGCCTTCTCGGCAAGCTGGATGATCGCGTCGATCACCGGCTGGAAGCCCTTGTGGCCGAACATGACGGCGCCGAGCATCGTATCCTCGGTGAGCTCCTTGGCCTCGGACTCGACCATGAGGACGGCGTCGCCGGTGCCGGCGACGACGAGGTCGAGCTTCGATTCGCCCTTCTCCTCAAGCGTCGGGTTGAGAACGAAGGCGCCGTTGATCAGGCCGACGCGGGCGCCGCCGACCGGGCCCATGAAGGGCACGCCGGAGAGGGTGAGCGCGGCGGAAGCGGCGACGATGGCGACGACGTCGGGATCGTTCTCGAGATCATGGGAGAGAACGGTGACGATCACCTGGGTCTCGCAGCGATAGCCTTCCGGGAAGAGCGGACGGATGGGGCGGTCGATGAGGCGGGAGACCAGCGTCTCCTTCTCGGTCGGGCGCCCTTCGCGCTTGAAATAGCCGCCCGGGATCTTGCCGGCGGCAAAGGTCTTTTCCTGGTAGTTGACGGTAAGCGGGAAGAAATCGATCCCCGGCTTCTCCGCCTGCGCACCGACGACGGTGGCAAGCACCGTGGTCTCGCCGTAGGTGGCGAGCACGGCGCCGTCGGCCTGGCGGGCTATCCTGCCGGTCTCGAGAACGAGACGGCGGCCAGCCCAATCCAACTCGACACGTTCAATGTCGAACATATGGTCATCCTTTCATCACTTTGGGACGCCTGGATGAGCCATGGACAAGACGGCAAGAAGCTCTCCCGGATCGGTTCGAGAAAGCGCCTGGCGATCCTGCCATGGCCCCGCAGCGGTCCACATCAGCGCAGCGGCCCCATGCCGCCGCGCGCAGTCCGGCTTCGCCTAGCGCCGCAGCCCCAGGCGGTCGATGAGCGAGCGATAGCGCTCGGCGTCGGCCTTGTTGAGATAATCGAGAAGGCTACGACGCTGGCTCACCAGCTTCAGGAGCCCGCGCCGGGAATGGTTGTCCTTGACGTGGCTCTTGAAATGCTCGGTCAGGTTGGCGATGCGCTCCGAAAGGATCGCCACCTGCACTTCCGGCGAGCCCGTATCGGCGGCGCCGGTAGCGTATTCCTTGATCAATGCCTGCTTGCGATCAGCTGTGATCGACATCGGTCATCCTTCATGTGGGAGGTTGTGCTCCGATCTTCAAACGGCCGGTGCCGGGATGTCGTCCAGCACGGTCGCAATCGGAGAGCGATCGCTACCAAACAGCGAAAGCGCGCGGAATATGGCGGAAAGTCCCCGGAATAGCCAGTGAAAAGGCCATTTTCGCCGGCGCTGCGCACGGCCGCTACAAGCCATTGATATGATTAAACAAACTCCCCGTGTCGCGACTTACAGGTCCGTGCCGATCTTCTTGCCGATGGTCAAGGGGTCCCAATCCGGCTCGTCGATCCGGCTGGGCGCGGGAAGCGACAGCGCCTTCTGCCACGCCGCCTTTGCCTTGGCGTTTTCGCCGAGGGCCGCGAAAATGTCGCCAAGGCGATCGCGATAGGTCGGATTCTCCGGGTCTGAATCGATCGCCGCCTGCTCCTCGACAACCGCCTCGGCATCGGCATGGGCGAGATGTTTTGCCCAGGCGAGGCCGTCGCGGTATCGGCCCTTCGTGCCGGGATCGTCGGTGCGCGCTTCCGCGACAGCCTCGGCGGCGAGTTTCCCGGCGTCGGGAATATTGACGCCGGTCTTCATCCACAGCCAGGCGAGCGCGTGCTTGCCCTCGGCCGCAACGTCGGCATGGCGGCTCGCCATGGCGCGGCGGAAGAGCGCTTCCGCCTGCTTCACGTCCTTCGGCACGCCGCGGCCCCACTGGTAGAAGATGCCGAGCGAATTCAGCGCCGAGTCGTCGCCGGCGTCGGCCCCCTTCCTGTAAAGCTCGATGGCCTTCGCCGGATCGGGATCGCCAAGGTTGCCCTGGTTGTAGAGATCGGCGAGGTAACCAAAAGCCATCGTCGAGCCGCCGTCGATGGCCTGCCGGTAGAGCGAGGCGGCCTTGCCGTAGTCGAGTTCGACCCCTTCGTCGCCGTTCTCATACATGAGGCCAAGGCCGAGCAGCGCCGCCGTGGAGCCCTTGTCGACAGCCTGACGGTAAAGCGGAATCGCGGCGGCGAAATCCCCCTTTTTGCGCAGCACGCGCCCCAGCTCGAACAGGTAGCGCCGCTCATCCGGCCGCTCTTCGTGGGCCGCGCGGCAGGCCCGGTTCGGCGGCTGTCACGTCGATGGACTCGAAGATCACGCCGGCGCCGTGCAGGTCGGGGTCGTCCGGGTGGCCGGCGAGGCGGTCGCAATCCGGCCCGGAACGTTCCGGCCGCGTGATGCTCGCCCCACCAGACTCGCCGGCGTTAGCGGAGAGGGAGGCCAGAAGAAACGCGACGATCAGGGAAATGCCAGGCGCCGCTTTCATGACCGCTCTCGTCGCGGGGATCGATGCGGCAAATCTGGCATGACGAAACACACCGCGCCAGCCGGCCGCGGGATCGCGGGACGCGGAAGCGATGGAGCGGCGGCCTACGGCCTGAACACCCGCTTCGGGTGGAAGGCGCCCTTGTCGATTTCGCCGATGGCGACGCTGTCGCCGGCCGAGGTGGCGTGCACCATGCCGGAGAGGATCGGCGCGTCGCGGCCGCGGATGAGCACGGACTGTCCGCGACGGGCGCGGGCGGCGTCGTTGGCCGAAAGCGCGATCTCGGGCACGGCGCCGAGGCCGAAGCCGATGGGCCTCAGGAACCGGTCGAGGGTGACGACGCTGCCGGCCTCGCGCGCGGCGATCAGGTCGTCGAGCAGGATCATGGTCGACTCGTCGAAGGGCCCGACGGAAAGCCGGCGGAGCGCCGACACGTGTCCGCGGCAGCCGAGCTTCCGGCCGAGGTCGCGGGCGATGGCGCGGACGTAGGTACCCTTGCCGCACTCGGCCTCGAGCACGGCGTGGTCGGCGTCGGGCATTTCGACCAGCTCCAGGCGATGGATCGCCACCGGGCGTTCCTCGAGCACCACGGTCTGGCCTTCGCGGGCAAGGTCGTAGGCGCGCTCGCCGTCGATCTTCAGCGCCGAATAGGCGGGCGGGACCTGCATGATGTCGCCGGTGAAGGCCGGCAATTCGGCCTCGATCTCGGCCTTGCCAGGGCGGCGGTCATCGGTGGCGACGACCTTGCCGTCGGCATCGTCGGTGTCGGTCTCGGCGCCCCAGCGGACGGTGAAGCGATAGATCTTGCGGCTGTCCTGGACGAAGGGCACCGTCTTGGTGGCGTCGCCAAGCGCGATCGGCAGCGCTCCCGAGGCAAGCGGATCGAGGGTCCCGGCGTGGCCGACTTTCTGGGCATCGAACATCCGCTTGACCGAGGCGACCGCCTGGGTCGAGGTCATGCCGACGCGCTTGTCGAGGCAGAGCCAGCCGGAAACGGCGCGCCCCTTCTTCCGGCGATTGGCCACCCGTCTATTCCTCTTCGCCGGGTTCGAGGTCGCGCCTGACCGTGGGCGAGCGGAGCAGCGCGTCGATATGGGCGCCTTCCTCGAAAGAACGATCGAG
>JBBQGL010000226.1:0-3620 GCA_038323025.1 Hyphomicrobiales bacterium | reverse complement strand
GCCTCGAGGTTGTCGGTCGGGGTCTCGGCAATCCGCGCGTCCTCGCTCGGTGTCAGCTTCACCCTCAGGGCATCGACGATCCGGCGGGTGACCTCGTCCTGGACGGCAAATATGTCGGTCAGGTCGCGGTCGAAGCGATCCGCCCACAGGTGTCCGCCGGTGGCGGCGTCTATGAGCTGGGCGGTAATCCTGACCCGGTTGCCGGACCGGCGTATCGAGCCTTCCAGCACCGAGCGCACGTTCAGTTCGCGCCCGACGTTGCGAATGTCGACGTTCCGGCCCTTGTAAGTGAAGCTCGAATTGCGCGCGATCACCATCAGCCCGCTGACCTTGGAGAGGTCGGTGATGATGTCCTCGGTGATGCCGTCGGAGAAGTACTCCTGCTCGGGGTCGCCCGACATGTTGTTGAACGGGAGAACCGCAATTGACGGGGGCTCGCGCCGGGCCTTCTCCGACCCCGCTGCGGCGGGAGCGGGTTGAGGGCTCGACCGGTCGCGGTCCGGGTGCCATTTCCACACCCGGATCGGCCGGTCGATGTTCTTGACCACGACGTCGCCGCCGTCCTGGAAGGTCACATCGATGCGGTTGCCGACGCTTTCGTTGACGATCGAGGCGACGCAGACCCCGCCGGGCTCGGACAGCGGCTCAAGGCGTGCCGCCACGTTGACGCCGTCGCCGTAGATGTCCTCGCCTTCGATGATGACGTCGCCAAGGTTGACGCCGATTCGAAGGACGATGCCCGTGCCGTGCGCCTGGGCCCTGGCTTTCACGTCCCGCTGAATCGCGAGAGCGCATTTGACGGCGTCGACGACGCTCGAGAATTCGACGAGGGTCCCATCGCCCATGAGCTTGAAAATGCGGCCGCCGTAAGCGGCCACCGCCGGGTCGAAGACGGTTTCCCGGTGGTGCTTGAGAGCCGTCATCGTGCCGGCCTCATCGGCACCCATCATTTTGGAGTAACCGACCACATCGGCCGCCAGAATGGCGGCGAGCCGCCGGTTGGTCGTTGCCTCAGCCATGCGCGGGACGGTAGTCGATATCGCCGGTGCGGGCCAGCATTCGGCGCGAGGCACTCTGGCGCGGCCCGGGTTTGGCCCCGGGTCCGCGCCTTCGGTGCGCCCGAGGGTGAACTCCGTGTAATCCGGTCTCGCAACTCCAAGGTTGTTGCCCCGGATTTCGCTTCGCTCCATCCGGCGCTACGCCGCGCAATCCCTTTGCGTGGGCCCCGCAGCGTCAGCCGCGCCGCGCCTTCTCGATCGCCGCGACGTCGATCTTCTTCATGCCCATCATCGCGTCAAACGCGCGCTTGGCTTCCGTGCCGCCGGCGGCCAGCGCCTCCATCAGCACGCGCGGCGTGATCTGCCAGGAGATGCCCCACTTGTCCTTGCACCAGCCGCACATGCTCTCCTGGCCACCGTTGCCGACGATGGCGTCCCAGTAGCGATCGGTTTCCTCCTGATCCTCGGTGGAGATCTGGAACGAGAACGCTTCGCTTTGCTTGAAAGCCGGACCGCCGTTTATGCCGAAACAAGCGACGCCGGCGACCGTGAAAGCAACCGTCAAGGCGTCGCCCTTCTTGCCGGACGGGAAGTCGTTGGGGGCGCGGTAGACGGTACCCACTTTGCTGTCGGGAAACGTCTCGGCGTAGAAGCGGGCCGCGCCTTCGGCGTCCTTGTCGTACCAGAGGCAAATCGTGTTCTTCGCCATCAATCGTCCTTTCAGTTTAAGCTCCGCCCACAGGCCGCCTCGGCCAGCGTAGCCCGGATGGAGCGAAGCGCAATCCGGGGTCTTACATACGCCGCGTCCCGAATTTCGTTCCGCTCGGTCCGGACCGCGCGGGTCCTGTCACAGGCCTGTCACAGACCTGCCTTATCGGGCTCGCCATGAGCGAAACCTATAACGTCCTCTTCCTCTGCACCGGCAACTCGGCCCGCTCCATCCTCGCGGAAAGCATCCTGCGGAGGGACTGTGCCGGGCGCTTCAACGCCTTTTCGGCGGGGAGCTATCCGAAGGGCGAGGTCAATCCGCTCGCCCTGTGGATCCTGGATCGCGAGGGCTATCCCACGGACAATCTCGCCTCGAAGAGCTGGGACGTCTTCGGCGAGCCGGGGTCGCCCGAGATGGATTTCGTCTTCACGGTCTGCGACGACGCGGCCGGTGAAACCTGCCCGGTATGGCCCGGTCATCCCATGACCGCGCACTGGGGCATCGAGGATCCGGCGAAAGCTGCAGGAACCGACCTGGAGAAGGAAGCGGCGTTCGTCCGCGCTTTCAAGTTCATGAAGAACCGAATCGCCGCCTTCGCGAACCTGCCGCTCGAATCGCTCGACCGAATTGCCCTTCACCACCATCTTCGCGATATCGGCCGTCTCGAAGGCGCGACGGGCAAGGTCTTGTCCGGCTGAGCCACAGGCTCTTGCCGGTGGCTGTCGACGCCTCATGAATCCGGGTCCGATCTGGCGCCCCGTCGCGGCTGAGGCGTTAGGCAGCGCATTCCTGCTGGCGACAATTGTTGGATCGGGCATCATGGCCGCCCGGCTGGCGGGCGGGAACGACGCTGTCGCGCTGCTGTGCAACACGTTGCCCACCGGCGCCATGCTCGTGGTCCTTATTCTCGTCTTCGGGCCAGCCTCGGGCGCGCATTTCAATCCGCTGGTTACCCTCACTTTCGCCATCCGCGGCGAGGTGGCCGGCCGGGTTCTGGCCGGGTATGTTGCGGCCCAGATCGTCGGCGCGATCGCGGGCGTTCTCGCCGCTCATCTGATGTTCGATTTGCCGGTATTGGAGGTGGCGACGAAGGTGCGCTCGTCGCCCGGTCAGTGGTTCGCCGAAGGCATCGCCACCTTTGGCCTGGTCCTCACGATCCTCGGCTGTCTGCAGCGCAGGCCTGACGCGGTGCCTTATGCGGTTGGCCTCTACATCGTCGCCGCCTACTGGTTCACCGCGTCGACCTCCTTCGCCAACCCGGCGGTGACGCTCGGCCGCTCGCTTTCGGACACCTTCGCCGGCATCGCTCCGGGCAGCGTTCCGGCGTTCCTCGCCGCCCAGATCGCCGGCATGCTGATTGCGTTGCCGACGGCCAAGGCGCTATTCCGCGCTCCCTCGGACTAGCGCCCGCCTTCGGCCTGCCGGTGGGCCTTTCAAACGACCGGGGCGGCCACTATCTCAGGCGCGGCGCTTAAGGCCGGGTCCCGGCCGTTTCACCGAAAGGTTCTCCACCGTGGCGGTGATCCGCGCACCATCCGTTCCTTGCCAGAATGGCGCCGGGACAAATAGTGTCGCGGTGAAGTTCAGGGGGTTCCCATGCATTCGAAGGTGATCATCGTCGGGTCGGGTCCCGCCGGCTATACCGCCGCGATCTATGCCTCGCGCGCCATGCTGGAGCCGGTGATGATCTCCGGCGTGCAGACCGGCGGCCAGCTCACCGACACCACCGACGTCGAGAACTATCCGGGCTTCGCCGACGTCATCCAGGGGCCGTGGCTGATGGAGCAGATGCGCCTGCAGGCCGAGCATTTCGGCACGCGCATCGTTTCGGATCATATCGTCTCGGTCGATTTCGACCGCCGGCCGTTCCGCCTCAGCGGCGATTCCGGCACCGTCTACACCGCCGATGTGGT
>JBBQGL010000225.1:0-3686 GCA_038323025.1 Hyphomicrobiales bacterium | reverse complement strand
TGTCGCGTCCCGGCGCCTTGTAGTCATGGCACATGAACAGGCGCGTTTCGCCGGGAAGCGCGAGAAGCCGGCGGATCGAGCGATAAAGCTTGTGGGCATCACCGCCCGGGAAATCGGCACGGGCGGTGCCGTAGTCCGGCATGAACAGCGTATCGCCGACAAAGACGGCATCACCAATCCGGTAGCTCACGTCCGCCGGCGTATGCCCCGGCGTATAGAGGACTTCCACCTCCAGTGAGCCGAGGCTGAATTTCTCATTATCGGCGAACAGTCGATCGAAGTCCCGCCCGTCGGCATGAAGATCGGTCGCGTTGAACACGGGCCGGAAGATCCGCTGTACGTCTCTGATGTGCTCGCCTATCCCGATCCGCGCACCGGCCTCGGCCTTGAAGTAGGGCGCACCCGACAGGTGATCGGCGTGGGCATGGGTCTCCAGCACCCAGTCGAGCTCGATGCCCGCCTCGCGTGCCGCCTTGAGGATGGTCTCCACCGATTGCGTGTCGACCTCGCCGGCGTCCTGATCGTAGTCAAGCACCGGGTCGATTACGGCGCCGCGCTTCGTCGCCGCGTCCCACACCAGATAGCTGACGGTGTTCGTCGGCTCGTCGAAGAAAGCCCTGATCTCGGGGGACTTTGCACCGGCCATGTTTGCCTCCTTGCGTTTCGATCTGTCTTCCATATATTAGTCGTAGCTAATTTAGCAAGACGTCATATCGCGAGGTTCGAACATGCAGGTGAACGCTCTGGCAGGACTCGAGCAAAACGCCGGGGAAGCGGCGCAACTCCTGAAGCTGCTCGCCAACGAGCATCGCCTGCTGGTTCTCTGCCATCTCGTGACGAAGGGGGAGATGACGGTCAATGCACTCGCCGACACCATTGGTCTCAGCCAATCGGCCCTTTCACAGCACCTCGCCCGTCTGCGCGAGGACAGGCTGGTGGCGTTTCGTCGGGAAGCCCAGACCCTGCACTACCGGGTCCGGGATCGCAGGGCCGTGCAGGTCCTGAAAACGCTCAAGCAAATCTTCTGCACCTGATACCGCGTCACCGGACAACCGGCTGACCAAACCCAACGGAGAACAAACCAAATGGCTCGGACCTTGAAGAACGTCGACGCACACGGCGCCGCGAAATTGAAAGACAAAGGCGCCTTGATGGTCGATGTGCGGGAGAGCGGCGAATACGCCCGCTCGCGCATTCCTGGCACCCAAAACATCGCCCTCAGCCGCCTGGAGATCACAAATCTCCCGCTTGCGCCCGATCAGGCCGTGGTCTTCTTCTGCGCCAGCGGCAACCGCACCAACGTCAATGCCGCCCGCCTCGCGGAGAAGGCGGGGGCGGCGGAAGCTTATGTAATGCAGGGCGGCCTTTACGCCTGGGACGCCGCCGGGCTGCCGGTGGAATCGGGCAGCGCCCGGCAGGGCGATGATGCCGGTCGCGGCGCGGGCTTCCTGTCTCGCATATTCTCGCGCTAGTGCCAGCCTCGCTCCTCCAGGACGCGCTGGCGCTCGCCTCCGGCACGGCGGTTGGCTTCTCGCTCGGCCTGGTCGGAGGTGGCGGCTCGATCCTCGCGGTGCCGCTCCTCTTCTACGTCGTCGGCGTCGGCTCGCCGCATGAGGCAATCGGCACCGCCGCCATTGCGGTTGCGGCAAGCGCGGCCTTCGGTCTGTTCGGTCACGCCCGCGCCCGCACGGTCAAATGGCCCTGTGCGCTTGCCTTCGCTGCCGCAGGAATTGTAGGCGCCGCAGCTGGCGCCGCTCTCGGCAAGGCTGTGGACGGCGAAAAGCTTCTGGCGCTTTTCGGCGTGCTCATGGTCGTCGTCGGGCTGACAATGCTCCGTCCCCGCCGCGGCGGCAGCGACCCGGATGCGCGCCTCACCGCCGATACTGCGGCCCGCCTCCTGCCGCTCCTGGGCGGCATCGGCCTGCTGGTCGGCTTTGCCTCGGGCTTCTTTGGAATCGGCGGCGGCTTCCTGATCGTTCCCGGCCTGATCGGCGCGACGGCCATGCCGATCGTCAACGCGATCGGCTCCTCCCTGGTTTCGGTCACCGCCTTCGGTCTGACCACGGCGATCAGCTACGCCATCTCCGGGCTGGTCGACTGGTGGATCGCCGGCTTGTTCATCGTGGGCGGCCTCGCCGGCAGTTTTCTCGGAACCCGGCTCGCGCATCGGCTCGCCGGAAGCGGACGCGTTCTCACGTTCATTTTCGCCGGAATCGTCATCGCGGCCGGCATCTATGTCGTCTTGAAGGGCGCCACCCGAGCATCGCTTTGAGTAGCCGCGAGCGCTTCAAGAGACCGGCGGGCGCGTTGGCGCCTTTCATGCCTTTCCGGACCTCCCTTTCGGATCGAAGCTTTTGGCGACGATGGTAGCGTCGGGATGGAGGCTGGCGCAGCCATCCGCTCCTTCAGCACTTGTCCTGTGCGCACTGCGTAGGCGGGCTAGGTCCGATCAGCCGCACCGGGAGGAGTTCGCTTGGCTCATCGGCGCATTCCCTTAGGAGCGTGGCCGAGGGCAGTCAGGGCCGCGCATGCTATCATCGGCCTCATGGCATCGGATGCGATCCTCGCTTTGCCCAAGACTGCAGAGTCGGAGGAGCCGTGACCGGATTTCTTGCCGATGCCCATATCCACCTTTTCAGTCGGGGCATGCGGGCCGAGAACGGTGGTTATGTGCTCGGCGGGGCGTCCGAAGTCGCCGTCTATGAGAGCTATCGCCGCGTCCACAACATTTCGGCGGCGCTCGTAGTCGGGTATGAGGCCGACGGAATCGATCCGGAGAACAATCGCTTTATACGTAAGTTGGCGAACGAGCGTCCCTGGATCGCGACTCTGGCCTTTGTACCGGTCATTCCATCGTTGGAGCGCGGCACGGCAACCGCACTGCTTGCCGAAGGTCATTCGGGCATCTCGGTCTATCTACCCGAAGCTGAGGCCGGCGCCGCCGTCGCGGCGTGGCCAGACGAAACCTGGCGAGCGCTCGGCGATCGCAAGGCGGTCGTTTCATTCAACGCACGACCCGAAGGGGCGGCGGCTCTGGCGCCGCTTGTCGAGCGGCAAACTGGATGCACGTTCCTCTTCTCTCACCTGGGGCTCCCGGGACATTGCCCTTTGAGGCCAGATCTTCCTGCGGCGAGGGCGCGCATTGCACCGCTGTTGCGCTTCGCTGAACTTCCCTGGGTGATGGTGAAGGTGTCCGGACTCTACGCCATCGGCGGCAAGGCTGCCGCCTGGCCATATGAAGCGGCGTCGCCCTTCGTCGATCTCGTCCTCTCCCGGTTCGGCGCGTCGCGTTGCCTGTGGGCTTCGGACTTCAGCCCGGCGCTGGAGCACGTTTCGTTTGCGCAAACCGTAGAAAATCCCTGGCTCGATCAGCTAACCCAGGACGAACACGACCAGGTGATGGGCGGCAATCTGCTGCGGCTACTGGGTCGAGGCTAACGCGGACAGGGAGAACTAGAGATGTCGGCCAGGAATCAAATGAATGCCGGACTACAGAGAGCAGGACAGGTTGCCCTGGTCGCCGGCGCGTCACGCGGGATCGGACGTGCGATGTCCTGGATCAAGCAACCTTTCCAACCAACGAATGGCACCGAGGCTTGGCGATCGAGTTAATGTTTCCTCCGCAACGCCTCGATGCTGGATTTCATGGCGCGGGTTTCTTCGGCCGCAAGCGCGCCGAACTCTAG
>JBBQGL010000224.1:0-3694 GCA_038323025.1 Hyphomicrobiales bacterium | reverse complement strand
CTGGAAGGTCCGGCCGAGCTTTTCGGGTTCTATCTCAATCGCGTCGCATCAAAGCGCGACCACGTCGCGTTCTTCCTCAGCCGGAACTGGAGGCAGGCGCACCAGCCGAAGATCCCGAATTTCGAAATCGCCGAGGCCGGGGTCTTTGCGGCGGATTCGCTTCCTGACGACACGACGCCCGGAACGCGCCGGCGGCTCGAAGAAATCGCCGGACGATTGGCGCGTTCGGAGGAGTGGTGACAACGCCAGAGGGAACCTTGCGGGCTACCAGAGCAGGTTCGGGAGGAGGCCGACGATCATGAGAACTGCAATTCCCGCGAGAATGGCAGTGGTTACACTGCGATCGATCCGCTCATCGTCGTGAGGCTCGGCATTGTGGTCGGCGATACTGGCCATCTGACGCTTCCCTGGTGGGCTAACCTTGCCAGAAGAACGTTAAGAACGGCTGATCGGTTCCCTTGACGGTGGTTAAAGCGACGCTTTACGGCCCGCGGCCTCGCGTGGTAATGGCGCGCCGGGAGACGAAACATGATCCGCCCGATGATCTCGCGACGACGAACGCCCGACCGTGACGACCTGTCACGCGCCGTCGTTCGGCCCGCTGCCGCCCGCGATTGAGGGTGGCCGGCGCGCCGGAAGCGCCCCCGATGCCGGGGCTCCCGAGCCGAGACCATCCCGATGAATGCCATTCCCTTCGACTATCGTCCTGAACAGCCGAGCGACGCCGCGGCCGTCGAGGCCTTGCACGCCGAGGTTTTTGGGCCCGGACGCTTCGCCCGCGCCGCCTTTCGCCTGCGCGAGGGGGTGCCGCACGATCCCGATCTTTCGCTGGTCGCGACCGTCGACGGCAAGCTGGCCGCTTCGGTCCGGCTGACGCCGATCCGGATCGGGACGGTTCCGGCGCTGCTGCTCGGGCCGCTGGTGGTGGCGCCGCCCTATGCGGGGCGCGGCGCCGGGCGGACGCTGGTCCGCAAGTCGCTGGCAGCGGCAAAGGAGCGGGGGCACCGCCTGGTATTGCTCGTCGGCGACGAGCCCTACTATGGCGCGCTCGGCTTCTCCCGCCTGCCACCCTACGCTGTGACCCTGCCGGGTCCGGTCGACCCGGCGCGGGTCCTGATCGCGAGCCTCGCCCCCAACGCCGCCGTCGGCCTCACCGGCGCGGCGGAACGCGCCCCGCCGCCGCGCTGAGTTGAGGCGCGGAACAGGGGCGATGTGGCCGGCCGCGGCGCGGGCATTCGCAAATAGAAGTTGCTTTTCAAGCGCTTCTGGCCCATGTGAGGGGCGGACCAAGGTCCAGCGGGCAGCGTTGTACGAAATCCGGTTACGGTTTTCGCCCCGCCTTTCATCCAGAAAATCGACAGCCCAGGCCGCGCGGGATGTCCGCGACAGGCCCCGCGCGTTTCGCGACCGCCGGCTTCATGGAAGCCCGGCCGGACGCGCATATTCAGAAAGAATGCCAACTCATGCCATTTCACGCCCTCGGCCTCGCCGAGCCGATTACCCGTAGCCTTGCCGAAGAGCAGTACACCACGCCGACCCCGATCCAGACGGAAGCCATTCCGCTAGTCCTTGCCGGGCGCGACCTCATCGGCATCGCCCAGACCGGCACCGGCAAGACCGCCGCCTTCGCCCTGCCCATCCTCCATCACCTTGCGGCCTCGCCGCGCCGCCCGCAGCGCAAGTCCTGCCGCGTGCTGGTGCTCAGCCCGACGCGCGAGCTGTCGGCGCAGATCGCCGAAAGCTTCAAGACCTACGGCCGCCACCTGCGCATCAGCGTCACCCTCGCCATCGGCGGGGTGCCGATCGGCAAGCAGATCCGCGCGCTCGCCAACGGCGTCGACGTCCTCGTCGCCACCCCCGGCCGCCTCATGGACCTCAGCCAGCAGAACGCCGTCAGTTTCGACGACGTCTCCGTGGTCGTCCTCGACGAAGCCGACCGCATGCTCGACATGGGCTTCATCCGCGACATCCGGAAGATCGTCGCGATGCTGCCGAAGAAGCGCCAGACCCTTTTCTTCTCGGCGACCATGCCCGGCGAAATCGCGGCGCTCGCCGGCGAGATGCTGAACAATCCGGCGAAGGTCAGCGTCACCCCGCCGGCCTCGACCGTCGACCTGATCGAGCAGCGCATCATGCACGTCGAGCGCGGCGACAAGCCGGCGCTCCTCGCCGACGTGCTACGCAAGGAAACGATCGACCGCGTTCTCGTCTTCACGCGCACCAAGCACGGCGCCGACAAGGTCGTGAAGGCCCTTAACCACGCCGGCATCGCCGCCGACGCCATCCACGGCAACAAGAGCCAGGGCCAGCGCGAGCGCGTGCTCGCCGCCTTCCGCAACGGCCGGGTGCGTACCCTGATCGCGACCGACATCGCGGCGCGCGGCATCGACGTCGATGGCATCAGCCACGTGGTCAACTACGACCTGCCCAACATCCCGGAGAGCTACGTCCACCGCGTCGGGCGGACGGCGCGCGCCGGCAACAAGGGCATCGCGATCTCGTTCTGCTCGCGCGACGAAGCCTCGTTCCTGCGCGACATCGAACGGCTGATCCGCCGCGAAATCCCGGTCACCCATGGCATCGCGCCGGTTGATCGGGCGCCGGCGCATCACGCCCGCCAGAAGCCCGCCCAGGGCGAGCGGCCTGCGGGCAGCGGCCGTCCGGGCAAGCGTCCGCGCCGGGGCGGCGGCGGGCGACCGGATTTTGAGCGCTCGGCCGGCCCGGCCGCCAAGGGGAATCCTGGCGGCGAGATCGGCGGCGTTGCATTCCTGAGGGCGCCGGATCGCAACCGCCCGCCGCGCAACGGCCGGATCGGCTAGTCCGGGAAGGGAGATACCAGCATGGCCAAGGAAGAGCTCCTCGAATTCGAAGGTACCGTCACGGAAGTGCTTCCCGACGGCAACTACCGCGTCAAGCTCGACAACGATCACGTCATCCTCGCCTACGCCGCGGGCAAGATGCGGAAGTTCCGCATTCGCACGCTGGCCGGCGACCGTGTCCGCGTGGAGATGACGCCCTACGACCTCGACAAGGGACGCATCAACTTCCGCCACAAGGCGGAAAGCGCCCCGACCCCCGGTCCGAAGCGCCCGCAGTTCCGCCGGCGCTAGGCCTGCAATACGGCGGCGGCGGGTTGTCCCGCGCCGCCTTTTCCTCATTCGCGAACTTCTTGCGGCCTGCGAGCGGCTACCGTCCTTCGCGATACCAGGTGAGCCCCGGCAGGAGCAGCAGCACCAGGAGCGCCAGGAAAGCGGCCGGGCCGACGTAGCCGCCGAAGAGCGGCACCCGGATGATGCCTTTCAGGACGCTCACATCAGTCATGCGGATGCCGATCCAGTCGGCGCCGGACACCGTCGCCCCGGCGTGGATCGGCACGATGCGCGGGATCAGCGGCGTGCCCGAGGCGTCGGCCATGCGGGCGATGCGTCCTCCGGACGCGGTCACCAGCGGCTTCAGCAAATCCGGCGTCGAGCGCGCGTCGATGAACTCGCGCGGGTTGGCGGCGCCGACGTGGGCGAAGGCGCGCTTGTCGCCCTGCTCGACGCGATAGAGCCCGATCTCGTCGGCGGGCATCGAAGCCCGCCAGAGGCCGGGCTCGGCCGCTTTCAGCGTCAGCGTCGTGACCTTGCCGGAAGGCGAGCGCACGGTCGCCGGAAGGCTGGTATCGGCCATGGTCTGCTGCTCGACGGTGAGC
>JBBQGL010000223.1:0-3790 GCA_038323025.1 Hyphomicrobiales bacterium | reverse complement strand
GAAGTGCTCGACGCCGATCACTTCGGCCTGGAGAAGGTCAAGGACCGCATCGTCGAATACCTGGCGGTGCAGAGCCGCGCCAACAAGCTGAAGGGGCCGATCCTGTGCCTCGTCGGCCCTCCGGGCGTCGGCAAGACCTCGCTCGGCCAGTCCATCGCCAAGGCCACGAACCGCAAGTTCGTGCGCATGGCCCTGGGCGGCGTGCGCGATGAAGCCGAGATTCGCGGTCATCGTCGTACTTACATCGGTTCGATGCCCGGCAAGGTCATCCAGGGCATGAAGAAGGCGAAGTCGTCGAATCCGCTCTTCCTGCTCGACGAGATCGACAAGCTCGGCATGGATTTCCGGGGCGACCCGTCGTCGGCGCTCTTGGAGGTTCTCGACCCCGAGCAGAACTCGTCGTTCAACGACCACTACCTGGAGGTCGACTACGACCTCTCGAACGTCCTGTTCATCACCACGGCGAACACGCTAAACATCCCGGCGCCGCTGATGGACCGGATGGAGATCATCCGCATCGCCGGCTACACCGAGGACGAGAAGATCGAGATCTCGCGTCGCCACCTGCTGCCCAAGATACTCAAGGAGCACGGGCTGACGGCGAAGGAGTTCAGCCTCGATGACGACGCGCTGAAGGAGATCATCCGCCGCTACACCCGCGAGGCGGGCGTCCGCAACCTCGAACGCGAGGTGGCGACGCTGGCGCGCAAGGGCGTGAAGGAACTGATCCTGTCGAAGAAGAAGACCATCAAGGTCACGCTCAAGAACCTCGAGGAGTTCCTCGGCGTGCCGCGCTTCCGCTACGGCGAAGCGGAGCTGGTCGACATGGTCGGCGTGGTCACCGGGCTTGCCTGGACGGAAGTCGGCGGCGAGCTGTTGACGGTGGAAGGCGTCATGATGCCCGGCAAGGGCCGCATGACGGTGACCGGCAACCTGCGCGACGTGATGAAGGAATCGATCTCGGCGGCGGCGTCCTACGTGCGCAGCCGGGCCATCGAGTTCGGCATCGAGCCGCCGCTCTTCGACCGGCGCGACATCCACGTGCACGTGCCGGAAGGCGCCACCCCGAAGGACGGTCCTTCGGCCGGCGTCGCGATGGTGACGGCAATCGTCTCGACGATGACCGGCATCCCGGTCCGGCGCGAAGTGGCGATGACCGGCGAGATCACCCTGCGCGGGCGGATCCTGCCGATCGGCGGCCTCAAGGAAAAGCTGCTGGCGGCGCTGCGCGGGGGGATCAAGAAGGTGCTCATCCCGGAGGACAACGCGAAGGATCTCGCAGAGATTCCGGACAACGTGAAGAGCGGAATGGAGATCGTGCCGGTTGCCCGTCTTGACGACGTCATGAAGCACGCGCTGGTGCGCCAGCCGGTCGCGATCACCTGGGAGGAGGGCAAGGTTGCAGGCCCTCCGCCTGACGCCGTCACCGTCGAGGATGATGGCGATATCGTTCGCACCGCTCACTAAGTAGCTGAAATACCTCAGATAACGACGCCCGCCTCGATGGCGGGCGTCGTCGTTTCTGGCCTATTGACGATTCAATCAAAGTCGCGGGATTCCGCCGTTTTCGCTTGCCAGCCGCCTCGTTTGGCGGGAGTGTCCGCCCCTAAGTCGAAACACGACGATTCGGCTGTTTTCGGCTCTGATCAGGAAAGGGATGTCCACTATGAATAAGAACGATCTCATTGCGGCTGTTGCCGAGGCTACGGGCCTGTCCAAGGCGGGCGCCGGTCAGGCAGTCGACGCGACGTTCGACGCCATCACCTCCAGCCTGAAAACCGGCCAGGAAGTGAAGATCATCGGCTTCGGCAATTTTGCCGTCGCCAAGCGCGCTGCCAGCATGGGTCGCAACCCGCGCACCGGCGAGGCGATCAAGATCGCCGCCTCGAAGACTCCCAAGTTCAAGGCCGGCAAGGGTCTCAAGGACGCCGTCAATCACTGACCGGCGCCGTCCCGACTGATCGACGGCCCCGCGTCCATCGCGCGGGGTCGGGTCAGGCTTTCGCTCCCGGAACGCTTGCGCGCCTGCCCGGCTCCGCCTAAATCGGGGCGGCAGGGCGGTTAGCTCAGTTGGTAGAGCGTCACGTTTACACCGTGAATGCCGGGGGTTCGAGTCCCTCACCGCCCACCACCGGCCGCTTTTGCGCGCTTCTGCCCGGGTGACCGTAGAAGTTCGGGGGGCTTGGTCGAATGGCGAATGGTTCGTGCGTGGCGCCGGCCTGATTGGCGGATCCGGGGAATAACTCCTGATAGGGGCTTCGGCCGACAGGGGATGCGGGGAAGTTAGCTTGACTTGCCCCGGACCCTCCCTTAACTCACCAACGCCGCGCCGGTCTCCATGCGCGGCCGCCCGCGGGGGCGTAGCTCAGTTGGTTAGAGCGTCGGCCTGTCACGCCGAAGGTCGCGGGTTCGAGCCCCGTCGCTCCCGCCAGTTTCCCAGAACACCGGGCAGACCTTGGCGAGTAGCGAATAGATCATTCGCCTTCGCTCTTGCCTTCGCAGTGAATATCGCGCGCCGCCTACCGCGCGATAATCGCGTTGCGCAGCTCGATCGGCGCGGCGATGCGATGCAAATCCTCGATGCCGACGCCGGTACCGCGGATATGGATGCTGCCATAGCCGAGGATGCGGCCGAGAATCGGCTGATTGACCACGACCGACTCGACCTTCTCCATGTTCATCTCCGACGTGCGCCGGCGGATGAAGCCGACCTTGTAGATGACGCGGAGGTTGGTGACGGCGATCTCGGTGATCCACTGGTCGAACCACTCCTTGACGGCGAGCGCTACGGCGAGGACGAGGGCGATGCCGGCCGCGATCAGGAAGACCGTGCCGAGGCTTTGAACAGCCGAGGACAGGATGGCGAGAACGATGGCGAGGAGCAGCATCCCCATCGCCCCGGCATAAATGATCCAGTGGAGCTTGCCGACGGTGATGACGCGTTCGCCCGGCTGCAGAACGCTGTTGACGTAGGTCATGCCGGAACGCTCCGTGGCCTCGGAAGCGCGAACAGTAGAGTGCGTTCGCCACCGCCGCAACGGCGGGCGCGGGACCCTTACCATCCCTCTGCCTTGTGCTAGCAGAAGCGGGGCGGGCGGAAGATGGACAACGCGACAATCCTTTCCCTTGGGCTGGTGACGCTGGTTTTCGGCGGCATCCTTGCCGCCATTTTCGCGCTGATGTGGTGGCTGTCGCTGCGGCGGGTGGCGCTGTCCGGGCGGCTGATCGAGACGACCGGGACGCTCTACGAGATCAAGACCGAGAAACGGAATGGTCCGCGTGGCACGACCTATTGGGTTGTCCGCGGACGGTATGACTATCTGGTCGGCGACAAGACCCTGAAGGGGACGCGGGTCGGGCTCGAGTTCAACAGCTTCGCCACGGAAGCCCAGGCGCTGGCGGTCATCGGCGAGCGCCGTGCCGGACAGGCCGTGGCGGTCTGGTACGACCCCCAGTCGCCGCGGACGGCGGTTCTCAACCGGGCTCCGCCGGCGAAGATAAGGCTCTATCGGATGCTCTGCCTGGTCTCGCTGGCTTTTGTCGTTGCCGGAGGCATCGCCACCCTCCTCACGATCTCGTCCGGCCTGCCGTTCGCAGCTTAGGCCCGGCCGAGGATGAACCGGAAACCGTCGCCTTTGTGACGTTTGCCCGCGCGCTTTCGGCCTTGCGACTCCGTTGCCGCTCGGCTAAGCCTCACGCCTTGAGTTTGCCTTCCTTTGAAGCGTTGCAAAATGCGGCAATCCGCTAGGCAGACAAAGGCCTTGCAGACCCGTTGCAACGCAACAAAAAT
>JBBQGL010000222.1:0-3833 GCA_038323025.1 Hyphomicrobiales bacterium | reverse complement strand
ACGTCGGCCGGGCCATAGACGACATCGGCGACGTCGCCGATCTTGGTGTTCTGGTCTATCTGGATGCCGTCTACCTGGCTCGGATCCGAGGCGCTGGCGTTGGCGCGGACGAGCAGCGAAGTGAGGCCGTCGTCGATATTGCCGGCGGGCGCGTCGAGCGCGACGGATTTCGCCGCCGCCTCGAGGTCGGCGATGGACAGGTTGCGCGCCGCCATCTTCGCCGGATCGATCATGATGCGCACGATGGGCAACCGGTCGCCATAGGTCTGCACGTCGGCGACGCCTTCAACGGCGGCGAGGCGGTCGGCGATGGTATTGTCAACCAGCTCCGACAGGTCGTCGATCGACATCGTGTCCGAGGTCACCGCAAGGCGGATAATCGCGTCCGAGTTGGCGTCGGCCTTGACTACCGTCGGCTGCTGCAGGTTCGGGTCGTTGGGAAGCTGGTTCTGGATATTGCCGACGGCGCTGCGCAAGTCGCTCGCCGCCGCATCGAGGGCCACCGACTGGTCGAACTCGACGGTGACCCGGCTCTGGCCGGCCTGACTGATCGACTCGATCGAAGTGACGCCCGGCGTGCGCGCCACCGCGCCTTCCACGACGCGGGTGACTTCCTTGTCGACGGTCTCCGGCGTGGCGCCCTTGTAGGTGGTACGGATGGTCACGACCGGCTGATCGATATTCGGCAGTTCGCGGACCTCGACGCCGCCGAAGGCGGCGGCGCCGGCAACCACGATCAGGATGTTGAGGACGATCGCCAGCACCGGGCGGCGAACGAAAAGGCCCGCCCCGCCGCCGCCGGCATCCGCAGGCGGCTGCGCTTCCGGTTGTGCGTGAGGCTCGCTGGCGGGCTCGCTCATGTCCGCGCTCATGACGGCTGATCCGTGCGGGTTGGCGCGGCATTGGCGCCGGCCGGCTTGACGGCGGCGGGAGCCGCATCGCTGGCCGCGGCGGGCGCGACGGCGGCCGGCGCCGGGGTAGCGGGCGCCGCGGGAGTCGCCGCGGCGGGAGCCTCATCGAGGCGGGCGATCTTGCTGCCCTCGCGCAGGCTCTGCACGCCTTCGGTCACGACCTGATCGCCCTTCTTCAGGTCAGCCATGACCGAGACCGCCCGGCCGGTACGATCGAGGACGGTCACCGCGACCCGGTTGACGACGTCGCCGGCGACCTTCCAGACGAACGCGCCCTTGCGGTCGTACTGGATCGACAGCGAGGGCACGAGCGGCTCCGGCTGGCCGGGGAAATCCATGACCACGGAGATCGCCATGCCGGGTTTCAGCTTACCGTTCTCGTTGGTGAACGACGCCTGCAGCTTCAGCGTCCGCGTCGCCGCGTCGATGCGGCTGTCGATGGCGACGATCTTGCCGGCGAGATTCACGCCCGGCAGGGATTCGGCCGTCGCCTTCAGGGCATCGCCGACGGCGATGCGCCCGGCGAAACGCTCGGGCGACTGGAAATCGAGGGTGAGCACGCTCATGTCGTCGAGAGTGGCGATGGCGGTGGTCGAGGTGATCAGGTCGCCGACGGAAAGGTTGGTGAGGCCGATGGTGCCGTCGAAGGGCGCCTTGATGGTCAACTTGTCGAGATCGAGCTGCGCGGCGCGCGCGTCGATCTCGGCCTTGCGTTCATTGTTCTGGGCGGTCTGCAGGTCGACTTCGGTGATGTTGCTGGTCTTGGACAAACGCTGCGCCCGGTCGAGGGCGGTCTTGGCGTCATCGAGGGCAACCGTGGCCCGATCGACGGCGACCTGCTGATCCTTCGCGTCGAGGGTGACCAGGGTCTGGCCGGCCGTCACGTGGCTGCCGGGCTTGAACGTCACCGAGGTGACGATACCGGTTACCTGCGGGAAGAGGGTCACCTCCTGCGCCGCCGCCAGGGTGCCGATGGCGCTCAACTGGTCCGAGGTGGTGGCGATATCGACCGGCGCCGCGACCACCGGAACCGGGCCAAGGGAGCGTCCGCCCGGGCCGCCCGGTTTTGCAGCGGCGGGCGCCGAGCCCGGAGTCGCGGCGGCGATGGTTGACGGCGTGCCGAACAAGGCGCTCCGGTGCTGGTAGGCGTACCAACCGCCCACGACCAGCACGATCACGACCGCGGAAATGACGATTTGCTTCACAAACGACATGCATCACCGGCCCGGTTTGCTGCACCGCAATGTGTTTAAACGTGCGGAAAGCGGTTTTCCGTCGTTGTGCAACCGAAAATATTTAGGCAAGTGGATGGTTCCTTTGCCGCAATCTCGTCGCCAAACCTGACTAACAACCCTTCCCTATCAAATCTCCTCGAACCTCTTTCCTTGGTGCGTGGAGTTTGCGACATTCCGCCCCGGAAACGCCGGAATGCCCAAAAGAGGCAGAGAGTGACAACGACCCAGGAAGACTTGGGCGAGGACGCGACGTTCACCCCTCGCATGCGCATGCCGAACCGGGCTTCGTACGACTGATGTCGGTGGTCGAAGCATCCGACATCGTCGGAGGAAGCGTTCCGGTGCCCGGTATGGCGCCGACCGACATCCGCAATCCGGACTATTTCCACAAGGTCGTCGACTGCCAGTGGGCATGCCCGGCGCACACCCCGGTGCCCGAATACATCCGGCTGATCGCCGCGGGCCGCTACGGCGATGCCTACATGGTCAACTGGTACTCCAACGTGTTCCCGGGGATTCTCGGACGGACCTGCGACCGGCCCTGCGAACCGGCATGCCGGCGCGGGCGGGTCGAGGACCAGCCCGTTGCCATCTGCCGCCTGAAGCGCGTTGCCGCCGACAACAAGGACGACGTCAGCGGCCGCATGCCGAGGGCGGGCGCGCGCAACGGCAAGCGGGTGGCCCTGATCGGCGCCGGCCCTGCATCGCTCACGGTCGCCCGCGATCTGGCGCCGCTCGGCTACGACATCGTGCTCTACGATTCCGAGCCGCGCGGCGGTGGCATGATCCGCAGCCAGATCCCGCGCTTCCGCCTGCCGGAGACGGTGATCGACGAGGAAGTCGACTACATCCTCGGCATGGGTGGCATGGAGACGCGCTTCGGTCAGCGGGTCGACAGCCTCGCCCGGCTACTGGCCGAGAATTATGACGCGATCTTCGTCGGCACCGGTGCCCCGCGCGGGCGCGACCTCGACATTCCCGGCCGCGCCGAAGCCGCGGCGAACATCCACATCGGCATCGACTGGCTGTCGAGCGTCTCCTTCGGCCATGTCGAGAAGATCGGCCGTCGCGTCATCGTGCTCGGCGGCGGCAACACCGCCATGGACTGCTGCCGTACCTCGCGCCGCCTCGGCGGCGAGGACGTGAAGGTGATCGTGCGCTCGGGCTTCGACGAGATGAAGGCGTCCCCCTGGGAAAAGGAGGACGCCATGCACGAGGGGATCCCGATCCTCAACTATCTCGTGCCCAAGGAATTCACCCACGCCGGCGGGAAACTGACCGGCGTAATTTTCGAGAAGGTCGCCGCGGTCTATGACGACAAGGGCCGTCGCCGGCTGGAGCCGACCGGCGAACCGGACCAGCATTTCCCCTGCGACGACGTGCTGGTGGCGGTCGGGCAGGAGAACGCCTTCCCCTGGATCGAGCGCGATGTTGGAGTCGCCTTCGACCGGCACGGAATGCCGGTGGTCGACAAGGTGACCTTCCAGTCGACCAACCCGCGCGTCTTCTTTGGCGGCGATTCGGCCTTCGGCCCGAAAAACATCATCTGGGCGGTCGCCCACGGCCACGAGGCGGCGATCTCCATCGACAGCCACTGCCGTGCCGACGACGTGCACAAGCGCCCGCCGCCGATGGCGACGCTCGTCAGCCAGAAGATGGGCATCCACGAGTGGAGCTACGACAACGA
>JBBQGL010000221.1:0-3984 GCA_038323025.1 Hyphomicrobiales bacterium | reverse complement strand
GTCGATATCCAGCCCGTCCCAGCCGAACATCGCGCGGGTTGCGTCATCACTGAGAAGAAGACGGCCGTTTATCGCGCGGCGGGACTGGACCTCGCGGATCGACACGACCCGGTCGAGCGCACGCCGCGAGGACCCATGCGGGCGCAGGCGGGCGGCGGGAGCGAGCGATGCCCCGTCAAAGCGCGTGCCGGTCATGGTCAGATCCTTCTGGTTCGAGGACAGCGTTCCCTCCCCAGACGTCACCAGCATGACCCCCGAAGCGAGTCGCAGGAACCCGGCCAAGGGCATGACAGGCCTGCGGTTTTTGCAGGTGCGTTGTCATTATGCTGCAACGCAATAGAGGAGCCGTCGTTCCATTGTCGCGATTGCTGGCGCCGGCAGCCCCGTCTAGAAAAGACCGATGCCCGAAAAAGCCCCGTCCCAAAGCACGATTCATGGCCGTCTCGACCGTCTCAGGGCCGAACTGGCGCGTGCCGGCCTCAGCGGTTTCCTCGTGCCCCATGCCGACGAGAACCAGAGCGAATACCTGCCGCAATCGGCGGAAAGGCTGGCCTGGCTCACCGGTTTCACCGGTTCGGCCGGCTTCGCCATCGTGCTCGCCGACCGCGCCGCGATCTTCGTCGATGGCCGCTATACGCTACAGGTGCGGACAGAGACTGAGACGGCCCTGTTCACCCCCGAACACCTGATTGAGACGCCTCCGTACAAGTGGCTGACGGGCCGTCTCAAGAAGGGCGACCGCATCGGCTACGATCCCTGGCTGATGACCGTCGCGGAAGTGCGCCGCTTCAGCGAGTCGTGCACGTCGGCGGGAGCCGAGCTGGTGGCGGTCGAGCGCAATCCGATCGACGCGATCTGGACCGACCGCCCGGCTCCGCCCGTCGGCGCCGTTTCGCTCTACCCGGCCGGGCTGGCCGGCGAGGAAGCGGCGGCAAAGATCGCCCGCCTGCAAGAGACCCTGGCCGGGAAGAAGGCGGCGGCGGCTGTCCTTTCCGCCGCTGACTCGATCGCCTGGATGCTGAACCTGCGCGGCAGCGACATCGCCCACAATCCGGTGGCGCTGGCGTTCGCCATTCTGCCCGCCGAGGGCAAGCCGATCCTCTTCATCGATAGCCGGAAGCTCTCCAACCAGGTGCGCGCTACGCTTTCCGACCTTGCCGAGATCGAGCCGCCCGGCGCCTTGCCGGCCGCGCTCGCCGTGCTCGGCCAGGCCAAGGCGAGCGTGCTCCTCGATCCGCAGGGCACCGCCGATGCCATAGCCGCGGCCATCCGCGCCGCCGGCGGCACCGTCGTCGAGGGCGCCGACCCCGCCGTCCTGCCCAAGGCGCGGAAGAACGCGACCGAGCTTGCCGGTGCCCGCCGCGCCAATATCCGCGACGGCGCCGCCATGGCGCGCTTCCTTGCCTGGCTGGAAGGCGCCGCGCCCGGCGGCGATATCGACGAACTGACGGCGGCGGCGACGCTCGCGGAGTTCCGCGCCGACACGGCGCGGCGCGACGGCAGCGAACTGATCGACCTCTCGTTCGCGACCATCTCCAGCGCGGGACCGAATGGCGCCGTGATTCACTACCACCCGCGCCCGGCGACCAACCGCCGGATCGAGGTGAACTCGCTCTACCTGGTCGACTCCGGCGGCCAGTACCCTGACGGCACCAGCGACATCACGCGGACCGTAGCAATCGGCACGCCGACCCCCGAAATGCGCGACCGCTTCACGCGCGTGCTGAAGGGACATATCGCCATCGCCACGGCGCGCTTTCCCGTCGGTGCCACCGGGGCGCAACTCGACTCGTTCGCCCGCGCCGCCCTCTGGCAGGCCGGCCTCGACTTCGACCACGGCACCGGCCACGGCGTCGGCGCGTTTCTCTCGGTCCACGAAGGGCCGGCGCGCATCTCCAAGATGGGCAGCGTCCCCCTCGAACCCGGGATGATCCTCTCCAACGAGCCCGGCTACTACAAGGCCGGCGAATACGGCATCCGCATCGAGAACCTCGTGATCGTGACGCCGCCCGCGGCGATCCCCGGCGGCGACCGCGAGATGCTCGGCTTCGAGACGATCACCCTCTGCCCGATCGAGCGCAGCCTCATCGACGTGAGCCTGCTTTCCCCGGCCGAGATCGCGTGGCTGGACGCCTACCACGCCCGCCTGTCGCCGGCGCTCGGCCATCTGCTCGACCCGGCCGAGAGGGCCTGGCTCGGAACCAAAACCGCAGCCCTCTCCTAGGCTTGCCGGCCCGACCGCCTTTTCCCGGAACCATCGCGGAATTTCAACGTTGGCTCAGCGGGCACGGCCACGCGTGGCGAGGAAGTGGTCGATTTCGTTTTGGAGAACCAACGATGAAGACTCTTCTCTCGACGGTGGCCTTTGCCGCCCTTCTTGCCGGCGCGCCGGCATTCGCCGCCAACGACCCTGCCGCCGCCCCTGCCGCGACGGCCCCGTCCACCATGGACAACAACGTCATCAAGCCGGTCGATCCGAACGCCGCGCCTGACGCCAGCGCGCAGGCTCCGGTCGACAACACCGACCAGAACGCCCAGGCTCCGGCGGTCAACCCGCCCGCCGCCGCGTCCGGCTGGGTCGCCTCCCAGGCGGCAGAAGACAAGCTCGCCTCGAACTGGATTGGCACGACCGTCTACAGCCCGGCGAACGAGAACGTAGGCGATATCAACGACCTCGTCATCGACAAGGACGGCAAGGTTTCGGCGATTGTCGTCGGCGTCGGCGGCTTTCTCGGCATTGGCGAAAAGAACGTCGCCGTTCCGTTCAGCGCGGTCACCGCGACGGCCGACCAGAACGGCAAGCTGAAGCTGACCATCCAGGCGGACAAGGCCGCGCTCGAGGCGGCGCCCGAATTCAAGACCCTCGCCGCGCTGAATGCATCGAGGCCGGCGACCCAGGACCCGATGAATCCCGCACCTACCCAGTAGGCCGGACTACCGACGATCGAACGAAAAAGCCCGCCGGGACGCGCCCGGCGGGCTTATGTTGTTTGCAGCGACGATCAGTTGAACCAGGCGGCGTAGAGCCCGAAGTCGGTGCCGAAGGCGCCGAGAATCTTGTCCCAGTGCTCGCTGGTCTCGATCGGGCCGTTCGCCAGGTACGGCAGTACCGCAGGGCCGGTGAGCCAGAGGACGAAGTCGAAATCCTTCGGCTCCTCGAAGACCCGCCTGAGGTCGAAGCCCTGCTTGAAGCGCCAGTGCGGCACCAGGACCTTGCCGTCGAGGATCAGGTCGGATTCGTCCAGCATCGCCCGCCAGCCATCGATCTGTTCCTGGCTGACCTTGAGAAGGGCAAAGCGGCCAGTCTGGTGCGGATTGGGCAGCCACTCGTCGTGGTCGTCGGTCTCGGCCTCGATCGCGTCCCAGGTCTGGCGTGACAGCGCGATGACCGACTTCAGGTGAGCGCGCGCCGATTTCATGCGTTCCGGCTCGGCCAGCGGCCAGCGGATGTGCAGGAAGGAAATCAGGTCGGCGATGTCGTTGAAGTCGTCGCCGGTGGCGTTGAAGAGCGCGCCGGTGAACGGCAGGCCCGCCTGCGGAAAGAACAGGTGGAAGGTGTAGTCGAAGCTCTCGTGCCAGTCGTAGGCGGAGAAGAACTCGCCGAAGGCCATGAGCAGGTTGGAATAGCCGCGCAGCCAAAGCGCATCGCCGCGGTCGAAGTCGAAGACCAGCGACTGGGCCAGGTCCTCGTCGCGCATGCCGCTGATCCGCTGCAAGGCCGCCAGCAGCGGCTCGCGCCCGCTGCCGTCGCCGATCACGTCATAGCTGACCTTGCGCAGATCTAGCGGCAGGTGCACCTCCGCCGTCCCGATTGCCGCGAGCGTCGCGTCGGCCTTGCCTAGATCGCTGACGAAGTCGGTGATCAGCCCGTGGAAATCGGAATAGGTGATCGGCTTCGAGTCCGCGTTGACGGGGACCGGAAGGCGCACGACCGGCAGCATGAACGTGTTCGACAGCGGCCGCAGGCCGAAGCGGTAGAGACCC
>JBBQGL010000220.1:0-3993 GCA_038323025.1 Hyphomicrobiales bacterium | reverse complement strand
GGTTTCGCGAACGCGAATGCGCGTGATCTGGGCCACGACGTCGTTGAGGCTCTCGATGTGCTGGATGTTGACCGCGGTAAAGACATCGATGCCCTGGGTCAGCAATTCCTCGACATCGAGGAAGCGCTTGGGATGCCGGCTGCCGGGTGCATTGGCGTGGGCAAGCTCGTCGACAATCGCCAGCCGCGGACGGCGGGCAAGGATGGCATCGAGGTCCATCTCCTCCAGCCACTGGTCGCGATACTGGATGCGCCGGCGGGGAACGATCTCCAGGCCTTCGAGAAGCGCCTCGGTCTCCCGGCGCCGGTGGGTCTCGACCAGTCCGACGACGACATCGACCCCTTCCCTCGCCTTGGCGCGGGCTTGCTGCAGCATCTCGTAGGTCTTGCCGACGCCGGGCGCGGCGCCGAGGAATATCTTCAGCCTGCCGACATGCGACTCCTCGCGCCGCGCCGCTTCGAGGAGCGCTTCGGGAGAAGGCCGCTGATCAGGATCGTGGCGTTGATCCGACATCGACCGTTGATACTCGCGTCGCCATCAGCCGACCAGCCTCCTGCTATTTCGCCGCGACCGCGTCGAGGGCGAGATTGAGCGCGAGGACGTTCACGTGCGCTTCTCCGATAAGGCCGAGGAACCGCCCGCTGGTATTGGCAGTGACGATCTGGCGGAGCTGATCCTCGGACAGGTTCCGTGCCTTGGCGACACGGGGCACCTGGAACATCGCCGCTTCCGGCGAGATGTCGGGGTCGAGCCCGCTACCCGATGTCGTCACCAGATCGATCGGGACCGCGGCCGTGGGGTTTTCCTGCTTGAGCTTGTCAACATCGGCGGTGACCCGGTCGACCAGCGCCTTGCTGGTCGGTCCGAGATTGGACCCCATGGAATTGACCGCGTTGTAGGGCACGCCGGCGGTCTTGGTTGGATCGCTCGGATCCGGGCCGAGGGTGGCGGATGGGCGACCGTGGAAATAGCGGTCGCTGGTAAAGTTCTGGCCGATCAATGCCGAGCCGACGACGACCCCGTTGCGCTCGATCAGGCTGCCCTTCGCCTGACCCGGAAAGACGACCTGGGCCACGCCGGTGACAAAAAGCGGATAGATCAGCCCGGTGATGACCGTAAGCGCGATGATCAGTACGATCGCGGGGCGAAGCTGTTTCAGCATGACAATCTCCTCAGGCGAGGTGCAGCACACCGACCAGGAGGTCGATGGCCTTGATGCCGATGAACGGGATGATGACCCCACCGAGGCCGTAGACGAGCAGGTTGCGGCGGAGCAGCGGGCCGGCGCCGATCGGGCGGTAGGCGACGCCTTTCAGCGCGAGCGGGATAAGCGCAATGATGATGAGGGCGTTGAAGATGATCGCCGACAGGATGGCGCTCTCCGGGCTCGCCAGCCCCATGATGTTCAGCGCCTCGAGCGGCCCGCGCGTGGCGCCCGGCGCGACATAGAACGCGGCGAACATCGCCGGGATGATCGCAAAATACTTCGCTACGTCGTTGGCGATGGAGAAGGTCGTCAGCGAGCCGCGCGTCATCAGGAGCTGCTTGCCGATCTCGACCACCTCGATGAGCTTGGTCGGATTGGAGTCGAGGTCGACCATGTTGCCGGCCTCGCGCGCCGCGACCGTGCCGGTGTTCATGGCCACGCCGACATCGGCCTGGGCCAGCGCCGGCGCGTCGTTGGTGCCGTCGCCGCACATCGCCACCAGCTTGCCCTTCGCCTGCTCGTCGCGAATGAGGCGGAGCTTGTCCTCGGGCGTCGCCTGGGCGAGGAAATCGTCGACGCCGGCCTCCGCTGCGATCGCCGCCGCGGTCATCGGGTTGTCGCCGGTGATCATGACCGTGCGGATGCCCATGCGGCGCAACTCCGCAAAGCGCTCGCGGATCCCGCCCTTGATGATGTCCTTGAGATGAATGACACCGAGCAGCCTGCCGTCCTTGGCGACCGCCAGCGGCGTGCCGCCGGATTTCGCGATCGACTCGGCTATGGCGTTGATCTCGCGAACCACTTCGGCGGTTACCGCCGGCCGCCCCTGTGGCGCGGAAGTATTTTGCGGGCCGTTGAGGAAATTGAGGATCGAGTCGACCGCACCCTTGCGCACCCACGACCCACCGACTTCAACGCCGCTCATCCGGCTCTGCGCGGTGAACGGAATGAAGTTCGCCTTGATCTCACTGAGCTCGCGCCCGCGGATTCCGTATTTTTCCTTGGCGAGGACGACGATCGACCGGCCTTCCGGCGTTTCGTCGGCAAGCGAGGCCATCTGGGCCGCGTCGGCGAGCTCCTGGTCGGTAACGCCGCGGATCGGCCGGAACTCGGTCGCCTGGCGGTTGCCGAGCGTGATCGTCCCGGTCTTGTCGAGGAGGAGCGTGTCGACATCGCCCGCCGCCTCCACGGCCCGCCCGGACATCGCCAATACGTTGAAGCGGACCAGGCGGTCCATGCCGGCGATGCCGATCGCCGAAAGCAGCGCGCCGATTGTCGTCGGGATGAGTGTGACGAAGAGCGCCACCAGCACGATGATCGAGATCGAGCCGCCGGCGTAGGAAACGTAGCTCGGGATCGTCGCCACCGCGAAGACGAAGATGATCGTCATCCCGGCGAGCAGGATGTTCAGCGCGATCTCGTTCGGCGTCTTCTGGCGCTCGGCCCCTTCGACCAGCGAGATCATGCGATCGATGAAGGTCGAGCCCTGGGCCGCCGTGATGCGCACGCGGATCCAGTCGGAGAGCACCTGCGTGCCGCCAGTGACCGCCGAACGGTCGCCGCCCGATTCGCGAATGACCGGCGCCGATTCGCCCGTGATCGCCGCCTCGTTTACCGACGCGATGCCTTCGACCACCTCGCCGTCCGACGGGATGATGTCGCCGGCTTCGACGAGAACCACATCGCCGACCTTCAGGCTGGTGCCGGGGACCATGGTGAAGGCGCTCCGGTCGGAGCCGGTGAGCAGCTTTGCCTGGGTCTCGGTGCGGGTGCGGCGAAGCGCGTCCGCCTGGGCCTTGCCACGGCCCTCGGCCACCGCTTCCGCGAAGTTCGCAAAGAGCACGGTGAACCAGAGCCAGAGCACGATCTGGAACTCGAAGCCGATATGCGCGCCGGCGACGAAGAAGTCCTGAACCAGCACGACCGTGGTGAGGACGCTCACCACCTCGAGCACGAACATGACCGGGTTGCGGATGAGGGACCGCGGATCGAGCTTGGCAAAGGCCGAGCCGATCGCCGGCCATACGATCTTCGGATCGAGAAGGGCCGAGACCGGCGCGCGTTTCCGCAGGGTGGCTTCCATGGCGAGCACTCCGAAAGAGATTCAGTCGCTTAGAACAGGCTGCCGGTCGTCATCGCCAGGTGTTCGACGAGCGGCCCGAGGGCAAGGGCGGGGAAGAAGGTCAGTCCGCCGACGATGACGATGACGCCGACCACCAGGCCGATGAACAGCCCGCCGGTGGTCGGCAGCGTACCGGCCGATGCCGCGATCGATTTCTTGGCGGCGAGCGAGCCGGCGATCGCCATCGCCGGGATGATCATCCAGAACCGCCCGACGAACATCGCGACGGCACCGGCGATATTGTAGAAGTCGGTGTTGCCGGTAATGCCGCCGAAGGCCGACCCGTTATTCCCCGTGCTTGACGTGAAGAGATAGAGAATCTCGCTGAAACCGTGCGGGCCGGCGTTGGTAATCGAGGCCACCGCCGACGGTGTAACCGTCGCGATTGCCGTCCAGCCGAGGATCATCAGCGGCAGGATCAGGATGGCAAGCATCGCCATCTTCACCTCCTTCGCCTCGATCTTCTTGCCGACATATTCGGGCGTGCGGCCGACCATCAGGCCGGCGACGAAGACCGCAACAACGACGAAGAGCAGCATGCCGTAGAGGCCGGCGCCGACACCGCCGATGACGACCTCGCCGAGCTCAATGTTGATCAGAGGAATCATGCCGCCGAGTGCTGTGAACGAGTCGTGCATCGCGTTGACAGCGCCGCACGAAGCCG
>JBBQGL010000219.1:0-4044 GCA_038323025.1 Hyphomicrobiales bacterium | reverse complement strand
CTTCGCGGCCGCCCACCCGGTCGATTCGACGGTCGAGGGCGAGGTCAAGAACAAGACCGAGTTCGGGCTGTTCATCGGCCTCGACGGCGACGTCGATGGCATGGTCCACCTCTCGGACCTCGACTGGAACCTGCCCGGCGAACAGGCGATCGAGACCTACAACCGCGGCGACAAGGTCACGGCCAAGGTGCTCGACGTCGATGTCGAGAAGGAGCGCATTTCGCTCGGCATCAAGCAGGTCGCGGCCGATCCCTTCGAGGAAGCGACCGGCGAGGTCCGCAAGGGCTCGGTGGTCACCTGCGAGGTCATCGACGTGAAGGACGGCGGCATCGAGGTGAAGATCGCGGATACCGATCTGACCGCGTTCATCCGCCGCTCGGACCTGTCGCGCGACCGCTCCGAGCAGCGGCCTGAGCGTTTCGCCAAGGGCGAGAAGGTCGACGCGCGCGTCACCAACTTCGACAAGAAGACGCGCAAGATCGCCGTCTCGATCAAGGCCCTGGAAATCGCCGAGGAAAAGGAAGCGGTTGCCCAGTACGGCTCGACCGACTCGGGCGCCTCGCTCGGCGACATCCTCGGCGCGGCGCTGAAGGCCCGCCAGGACACCGACGAGAAGGAAGAAGAAAAGGAAGACTAGTCCCCTCCGCTTCCAGGAAATCCGGAAAAGCCCGCGCGTTGCGGGCTTTTTCTTTTTCAGCTCGGAGGCACGTCGATATGGGCCTTGAAACCGGGCCGCTCTTTCAGGAGATTCAGCCAGCGCTCGACGTTCAGGCGGCTCTGGCGTTCCAGCGGCAGCCTCGACCAGCGGCTTACCGTCACCCCGATCGGGATGTCCGCCATGCTGAAGCGGGTGCCGTTCATGTAGTCGTTCGCCGCAAGCTGGCGGTCGACAATGGCCAGACGGCGCTCGAACTCCGCGGCATTCGCGGTGACCGCCGCCATGTCGCGTTTCTCCGGTGAGAAGCGGACGAGGTTCAGGAATACCGGGACGAGCGGCGGATAGAGCGTCGTCTGCTGCCAGTCCATCCAGCGCTCGGCGCCTGCCCGTTCCTCCAGCGCCTCCGGGTAGAGCCAGCCCGATCCGTATTTTGCGGCGAGATAGCGCACGATCGCGTTCGACTCCCACAGGCGGAAGCCGTCAACCTCGATGGTCGGCACCAGACCGTTCGGGTTCATCGCCAAGTACTCCGGCGTGCCGACCACGCCGAAGGCGAGCCCCGCATCGCTGCGGTCATAGGCGAGGCCCAGTTCGGCCAGCGTCCACAGCACCTTCTGGACGTTCAGCGAGTTGGTGCGGCCCCAGAGCCTGATCATGCCCTGACTCTAGTTGCCGCCGGACTCGCCGTCCATTCCCGCCGGCCTTGCCAGACTCAGGCATGCGCGCCATATTCCGGTTTCCATCAACGACCGAAAGGAGGTGATCCAGTGTCTCATTGTCTATCGCCGCGTACGCCGGCTTGCTTCGACTGGATCGTCGGTACCTTTGGAGCGAATGCCTCCTGACGGAGACGCTTCGGTCGCGCCGCGTAGCGCGCCATGACAATGGAAGGGCCATCCCAAGGGGTGGCCCTTCTTCTTTGAGGGGGGGCGGTCACCTCGGCGGGTAAGCGTGCCGGCGGCCGGACGGGTCCTCGACGAGCAGCGAAGCATCCTCACGCGAAAGGTAGTCCGGCCCGATCGGCACCTTGCCGTGCCCGCCCGGAATATCGAGGACGTAGGTCGGCTGGCAAAGCCCGGAGACCGTTCCGCGCAGCTCCCGCATCAGTGCCTGTCCTGCCGCGATGGTCGTGCGGAAATGGCTGGTGCCCGGCGCCAGATCGCCATGGTGCAGGTAGTAGGGCTTGACCCGGCACTCGACGAACGCGCGCAGCAGGGCGGCGAGCGTGCCCGCGTCGTCGTTGATCCCGGCGAGCAGCACGCTCTGGCTGACGAGCGGTATGCCGGCGTCGGCCAGCCGGCCGATGGCGGCCCGCGCCGCGCTGGTCAGTTCGCGCGGATGGTTGGCATGGATCGCGACCCACGTGGTCTTGCCGGCCGCCTTGATCGAGTCGATCAGTTCCGGCGTCACCCGTTCGGGCGCCACGACCGGCACGCGCGTGTGAAAGCGGACGATCTTCACATGCGGGATCGCCGCCAGCGCCCGCATCAGCCGGGCGAGCCGCCGTGGCGAGGCGACGAGCGGGTCGCCGCCGCTGACCACGACTTCCCAGATTTCGTCGTGGTCGCGGATATAGGCGAGCGCTGCATCGAGGGCTTCGCCGGAGAGGGCCCCGGCGCCTTCCTGCCCGACCGTCTCGCGGCGGAAGCAGAACCGGCAATAGACCGCGCACACCGATACGAGCTTGAGGAGCACGCGGTCGGGGTAGCGGTGGATCAGTCCCTCGCGGACTTCATGGGCGCCGTCGCCGATCGGGTCCACGAGTTCTTCCGGCGTCGTGTCCAGTTCCGCTCCATCGGGGACGAATTGCCGGGCGATCGGGTCGTGCAGGTCTTCCCTGTCGATCAGGTCGACCATCGCCGGCGTAATCGCGACCGCATAGCGCGCCGCGACTTCTTCGAGCGCCGCCAGCCGTTCCGCCGCCACCAGGCCGCTCGCGACCAGCTCCGCCGGTTGGCGAAGGATTCCGCTTGTCGTGGAGCGCGGCCAACCTCCCCCTTGAGGGGAGGTCGAAGCGGGCGCAGCCCGCTTCGGGAGGGGGTGATGCCGGCGCTGGCGTTGCCCCCTCCCGAAATCGGCATCGCTGTCGCTCGCCGATTGCGACCTCCCCTCAAGCGGGAGATGGGGCGTCGTGGTTGCCATGTCGTTCATAAAATCTCCTCGCCGGCCTGCACCGGCGTCCATTGCACGAGGTCGATGCGCGGCGCGCCGGTGGCGAGCATGCACAGCCGGTCGAAGCCAAGCGCCACGCCGCTCGCCGGCGGCATAGCCGCCAGCGCCGCCAGAAAATCCTCGTCGATCGGGTAGCGCTCGCCATAGATGCGCTGCTTCTCATCCATCTCGGCGGTGAACCGCCGGCGCTGCTCGGCCGGATCGGTCAGCTCGCCGAAACCGTTCGCCAGTTCAACGCCGCAGGCGTAGAGCTCGAAGCGCTCGGCAAAACGGGGATCGTCGGTCTTGCGCCGCGCCAGCGCCGCCTCGCTCGCGGGGTAGTCGGTAAGCACGGTCACCCGGCCAATTCCCAGCCGCTTCTCCACCCGTTCCGAGAGTACGCGGCTGAAGACATCCGACCACGTATCGTCATCGGCCGTTCGGATTCCCTGCGCGTATGCGTCGGCTACCAGGCGGGCGCGGTCGTTGCTGCCCTCTCCGAGGCTGGCGAGGAGGTCGATGCCGGCGTGGCGCCGGAACGCCTCGACCACGCTCAGCCGTTCGGGCACCGCGAACGGGTCTGCGGTCAGCCCGCCACAGGTGAGCATGGTGCCGCCCGCGCTCCTCGCCGCGACCGCGACGATCGCAAGGCAGTCGGCGATCACCGCTTCCGGCGGCACGCCTGCCCGGTACCATTCCAGCATCGTGAACTCGGCCGCGTGCAGGGGCCCCGATTCGCGATTGCGGAAGACTCGCGCGAAATCGAAGATGCGGGTCTCGCCGGCCGCGAGCAGCTTCTTCATCGCGAATTCCGGCGAGGTATGCAGATACCGCCGCGACCGCGCGCCGCCGGGCCCGATCAGATCGGTGGCGAAAGCATGCAGGTGCGTCTCGTTGCCGGGCGAAACCTGCAGGGCCGACGCCTCGACCTCGACGAAGTCACGCTCGCCGAACCACGTGCGCAGCGCCGCGATGATCCGCCCCCGTGCCATCAGAAACGGCCGCCGGTCGGTGTGGCGATTCCGCGCCCAGAAGGGCGAGGGCGAGGGCTGGTCGGGCTTGGACGGCCGCTGGTTCACGGAAATCTCTGGCGGTTGGCGGCAAAATCGCTAATGTCCGCGCCGATTGACGGCCCGCGGACGCGGGCCAGCCATAGCCGAGGTCCCCTTGAAAGTCATCGCCAGCCAGCTCCGCAAGGGCAACGTCGTCGAAGTCGACGGCAAGCTCTTCGTCGT
>JBBQGL010000218.1:0-4064 GCA_038323025.1 Hyphomicrobiales bacterium | reverse complement strand
GAGTTCATGAAGCCGGCCTTCATCGTGGTCATCGCCTGGCTGTTCGCCGAGAACGCCCGGCGGAGCGACATCCCCGGCAACATCTTCGCCCTGATCCTGCTCGCCATCGTCGCTGCGCTCCTCATCGCCGAGCCGGATTTCGGCCAGACGATGCTGATCTCTATCGCCTGGGGCGCGCTCTTCTTCATGGCCGGAGTACCGTGGATCTGGATCGCCGGCCTCGCCGCGGCCGCCGGCGGCGGCATCGTCGCCGCCTATGCCGCGCTGCCTCATGTCGCCGGCCGTATCGACCGCTTCATCACGCCCGGCTCGGGCGACACCTTCCAGGTGGACACGGCGGTCGAGTCGATCCTGCGCGGCGGCTGGCTCGGGCGCGGCCCGGGCGAGGGCACGGTCAAGCGCATCCTGCCCGACGCGCATACCGACTTCATCTTCGCGGTGGCCGCCGAGGAATTCGGCATCATCGTGTGCATCGGCCTGGTCGCGGTCTTCGCCATGGTCGTCCTCCGCGGCCTGTCGCGGACGCTGAAGACCGAGGATCCCTTCATGCGCCTGTCCGCCGCGGGCCTGATCGTGCTCTTCGGCGTGCAGTCGCTGATCAACATGGCGGTGAACCTCAGGCTGATGCCGGCCAAGGGCATGACCCTGCCGTTCATCTCCTATGGCGGCTCCTCGATGATCGCGGTGGCCTTCGGCATGGGGCTGCTGCTGGCGTTGACGCGCAAGCGCCCGGAGACGCTCCGCATCACCCAGCGCGCCGGCTCGGACGTGGCGGCGGACATTCCGATGCGGGCCGACGCGAGCCCGGCCTGACGGACGGGTACTTGCCAGGGGTCGCGCTCATCGCCGCCGGTGGCACCGGCGGCCATCTCTTCCCGGCGGAGTCGCTGGCGCTGGCGCTCGCCAAGCGCGGCTGGCGCATCCACCTCGCCACCGATCATCGGGTCGAGGCCTATGGCCACGATTTCCCGGCCGAGAAGGTCCACACCATCCCTTCGGCGACGATCACCCGTTCGCCCCTGGCGGCGGCGCGCGCGCTCGTTCGGCTTGGGCTCGGCTACCTGGCGGCGCGGCGGCTGGTGAGGACCCTGGAGCCGGCGGTCGCCATCGGCTTCGGCGGCTACCCGACGGTGCCGCCGATGCTTGCCGCCGCCCGCGCCGGCGTGCCGACGGTTATCCACGACCAGAACGCCGTCCTCGGCCGGGCCAACAAGTTCCTCGCGCCGCGGGCAACCGCAATCGCGGTCAGCTTTGCGCGGGTCGACGGCAGCGGCAAAGGGAATCCGAAGCTGGTCGAAACCGGCAATCCGGTGCGCCCGCAGGTGCTTGAGGCGGCGAAGATCGCCTATGGCGCGCGGCGTCCGCGCGATCCGTTCAACCTCCTCGTCTTCGGCGGCAGCCAGGGCGCCCGCTTCTTCTCCGAACTCGTGCCGGTCGCCGTTTCGTTGCTTCCGGCCGATGTCCGCTCGCGGCTGCGCATCGTCCAGCAGGCCCGGCCGGAGGACATCGAAAAGGTCGAGCAGGCTTATGCGGTCATGGGGATCAAGGCCGATCTGCAGCCCTTCTTTCGCGATTTGCCGCTCCGCATCGCCAACAGCCACCTCGTCGTCTGCCGCTCGGGGGCCTCGACAATCGCCGAACTAGCGGTTATCGGCCGCCCGGCGATCATGGTCCCGCTTCCCGGCGCGATCGACCAGGACCAGAAGGCCAACGCCGAGGTGATGGCGGGGGCAGGGGGCGGATGGATGGTGGAGCAGCGCGACATGAGTCCCGAACGGCTGGCCGGAGAATTGCGGGCCTCGATCGACGAGCCGGGGCCGCTGGCGGCGGCGGCGGAATCGGCGCGCCGCGTCGGCCGCCCTGACGCGGTCGAGCGCCTCGCCGACCTGGTCGAGCGGATCGCGGCCGAAGGCGCGGCAGGAAAGGCGCGCGCATGAAGCTGCCTCGCGACATCGGGCCGGTCCATTTCGTCGGCATCGGCGGCATCGGCATGAGCGGCATCGCCGAGGTGCTGGTCAATCTCGGCTATCGCGTGCAGGGCTCGGACGTGGCCGAGAACGCCAATGTCCAGCGCCTTCGCGAGAAGGGCGTGCATATCTCCATCGGCCATGACGCCGCCAACCTCGGCGCCGCCGAGGTGGTCGTGGTCTCCTCGGCGATCAAACGCGACAATCCGGAGCTGAAGGCGGCGCGCGAGCGGTTGCTGCCCGTCGTTCGTCGCGCCGAGATGCTTGCCGAGCTGATGCGGCTGAAGCAGGCGGTGGCCATCGCCGGCACCCACGGCAAGACCACCACCACGTCCATGGTCGCCGCCCTGCTGGTCGCCGGCGGGCTCGACCCGACCGTGATCAACGGCGGCATCATCAACGCTTACGGGACCAATGCCCGCATGGGGACGAGCGACTGGATGGTGGTCGAGGCCGACGAGTCCGACGGGACATTCGTCAAGCTGCCGGTCGATGTCGCGCTGGTCACCAACATCGATCCCGAGCACCTCGACTATTACGGCACCTTCGACCGCGTCCGCGACGCGTTCCACCAGTTCGTCGAGAACGTGCCGTTCTACGGCTTTGCCGTGATGTGCATGGACCATCCCGAGGTGCAGGCCCTCATCGGCCGCATCGAGGACCGGCGCATCATCACCTACGGCGCCAATCCGCAGGCCGACGTGCGCTACGTCGACCGCGTCGTCGACGGTCGCATGCAGCGCTTCACGGCGCTCATCCGCGAGCGGGTCACGGGCGCCACGCATGCCATCGAGAACCTCGTCCTGCCGATGCCCGGCGAGCATAACGTCCAGAACGCCACCGGGGCGATCGCCATTGCCCACCACCTCGGCATCGCCGACGCGGCCATCGTCGCCGGCCTTGCCGGCTTCGGCGGCGTCAAGCGCCGGTTCACGCATACCGGCACATGGAACGGCGTCGAGATCATCGACGACTACGGCCACCACCCGGTCGAGATCGCGGCGGTACTCAAGGCGGCGCGCTCGGTGGCGAGCGGGCGCGTCATTGCCGTGGTGCAGCCGCATCGCTACACCCGCCTGCACGACCTGTTCGATCGCTTCTGCGCCTGCTTCAACGATGCCGACACGGTCATCGTCGCGCCGGTCTACGCCGCCGGCGAGACGCCGATCGAGGGGGTCAACCGCGACGCACTGGTCGAGGGCCTGCGGCTGCGCGGCCACCGCGACGCTCGCGCCCTGTCGGGGCCGGAAGCCCTCGCCGGGATGATCGCCGAAATCGCCGAGCCCAACGACTATGTCGTCTGCCTTGGTGCCGGCTCGATCAGCCAATGGGCCTATGCGCTCCCCGGTCAACTGGCGAAGCTCAGCGGGAAAGCCTAAATTCTGGCTATGGCAGACATTGTTCTCCGCACCCGGAATCCGACGCGCACGGAACTCGTTGCCGAGCTTCGCGCGCTGGAACCCGAAATCGTGCGCGAGGGCGTGACGCACATGACTCTTTTCGGCTCGCGCGCGCGGGGACAACCGGCCGGACAGCGACGTCGATCTGGTGATCGAGGTGGCGGAGGGTCGGAAGTTCTCGCTGCTCGACCTTGTCGGGGTGGGACACACGGTCGAAGACCATATCGGGCTGGCGAGCAGTATTTTGATGCGTCGCAGCCTCGCCGTCGATTTCCTCGACGAACTGCGCCGGGACGGAGTCGACATCTTCTGATGGTGGACCGCGCCTTCAGCCGGCCTTATGCGATGCTCGCCAGGCACGCCAGATGAATTTCGTTCCAGCCGACATCTCCGGCATCCGCGGGCGCCTGACGCCCAACGCGGCGCTGGCGCCGTTCACGTGGTTCCGCGTCGGTGGACCGGCGGAGATGCTCTTCCAGCCCTCCGACGAGGACGATCTCGCCCTGTTCCTGCAGCGGCTCGACCCGGCCGTGCCGGTCACGGTGATCGGCGTCGGGTCCAACCTGCTCGTCCGCGATGGCGGCGTTCGTGGCGTGGTGATTCGCCTCTCGGCGAAGGGTTTTGGCGAGGCGGAGCGCGGGGAGAGCGATTGCATCCGGGCGGGTGCGGCGCTGCCCGACAAGCGGCTGGCCGCGTT
>JBBQGL010000217.1:0-4131 GCA_038323025.1 Hyphomicrobiales bacterium | reverse complement strand
GGCGGCGGCGGGCAGCCAGTCGAGGAGCAGGGCGGCATCGCCGTCGAACAGCCTGACATTGTGCAGGTCATCGTCGGCGATGGCGGAAACCGCCTTCGCCATTCCGTTCAGGAAAGGCTCGACGCCGATGAAGCCGGTCGCAGGCGCTGCCCGGGCGGCCGCGAGCAGGCGCTCGCCACCGCCGAAACCGATCTCCAGGCACGCATCCTCGATCTGAACCGGAAAGAGCGAGCGAACGTCGGCGGGCGGCGGTGAAGTGGGATCGAGCGCCAGCCGCCGGTAGAGGGTCTCCATGAGGCCGAGGCGGCGGGGCGAGAGCTTCTTGCCCTTCCGCCGTCCCCATAAAGCGTCGCGGCGCAGTTCGCCCGCGGAAGCGAGAGGATCAGCCGACCGCGGAGCGGATGGCATCGACGAGGTCGACCCTTTCCCAGGAGAAGCCGCCGTCGGCATCCGGGGCGCGTCCGAAATGGCCGTAGGCGGAGGTGCGCGCATAGATCGGCCGGTTGAGGCCGAGATGCTGGCGGATGCCGCGCGGGGAAAGGTCGAGGACCTTGGCGATCGCCTTTTCCAGCCGCTCCTCTTCGACCTTGCCGGTGCCATGCAGGTCGACATAGGTCGAGAGCGGCTGGGCGACGCCGATGGCGTAGGACAACTGAATCGTGCAGCGATCGGCGAGATCGGCGGCGACGATGTTCTTGGCGAGGTAGCGGGCGGCGTAGGCGGCGGAGCGGTCGACCTTGGTCGGATCCTTGCCGGAAAAGGCGCCGCCACCATGGGGCGCCGCGCCACCATAGGTGTCGACGATGATCTTGCGCCCGGTCAGGCCGCAATCGCCGTCGGGACCGCCGACCACGAACTTGCCGGTCGGGTTGACGTGCCAGATGGTCTCCGCGTCGATCCAGTCGTCAGGCAAGGCACCGCGCACGAACGGCTCCACAACCTGGCGGACGTCCTCGGAGGTCATGGCCTCGTCGAGGTGCTGGGTGGAGACGACGATGGAAGTGGCCTTGACCGGCTTGCCGTAGTGATACTGGACGGTGACCTGGCTCTTGGCGTCGGGACCGAGCGTCGGGGCCGCGCCCGACTTCCGCGCATCGTTCATCATGCGCAGAATCCGGTGGGCGTAGTAGAGGGGCGCCGGCATGAACTCGGGCGTCTCGCGGCAGGCATAGCCGAACATGATGCCCTGGTCGCCGGCACCCTCGTCCTTGTTGCCGCTGGCGTCGACGCCCTGGGCGATGTCGGCCGACTGGGCGTGGAGCAGAACCTCCACCCTGGCGTTGGCCCAATGGAAGCCGGCCTGTTCGTAGCCGATGTCGCGGATGGCCTTGCGGGCGATGTCCTCGACCGTGCCGAGCACGGAGGCGGGTCCGCGCACTTCGCCGGCGATCACAACGCGGTTGGTCGTGGCCAGCGTCTCGCAGGCAACGCGCGCCTCGGGCATGGCGGCAAGATAGGCGTCGACCACCGCGTCGGAGATGCGATCGCAGACCTTGTCTGGGTGGCCCTCGGAAACGGACTCGCTGGTGAACAGATACGCCGGCCTTGCCATCGGATTGTCGCCCCCAAGGATCAGCAGATGGCCGGACGACCCAAGGCGCCGGCTTGCGGCAGCCGTTCTTTCACCGAACGCAAGGACGGTCAACCGTCAGGCGGCCGGTCAGTCCGATGGACGGGGAACGAAGGATTGAGCGCGACCGCAAGCCCGGCGCTTGCGCACCGGCACGGCCGCGCTCCGATCAGGCGATCTCTTCTTCGCCGGCCATGGCGCGGACAAGGTCGATGACCTTGCGGCGCAGTTTGGCGTCCTTGATGCGCACGAAGGCCCGGTTGAGCTGCAGACCCTCGGAACTCGACAGGAAATCGACCACGTAGCTGGCCGAATTGGGCTCGGCGAGGCCGCTGCTCGCCTCCTGCGCGCCACCGGGAGCGTCTTCAAAGAAGAACGCAATCGGGACGGAAAGAACCCGCGCGATGTGCTGCAGCCGGCTGGCGCCGATCCGGTTGGTGCCCTTCTCGTATTTCTGGATCTGCTGGAACGTGATGCCGAGGCTCTCACCCAACTTTTCCTGACTCATGCTGAGCATCATGCGGCGGAGCCGGACCCGGCTGCCGACATGGATATCGATCGGATTAGGTTGTTTCTTGTTGACCATCGATCTCTCGTCCTGGCGGGCCGCCGTAGGTGCGCGGCACGATTGTTGACCCCTCGCTGGCCAGACACCCTGCCTCCCGGTTCCGACATTTTCGGGGCCCGGGAAAGCAATGATTCGAGCGGTCCGCCGGAGGAAGCGGACCGCCCCATGTCTGACATAGCGGTTGGCCGGATATCAATAGTACGGGCCAACTTTAGTCAATTACGTCTCAAATTTGAGGTTAATTGCCCGGTCAGCGCCAGCAGCAGCCCCAGCACCAGAAGGCCTCCGGGAATCTTGTCGCCATAACTGGCGTATAGGGTCGGGCCAAGGCCGACCGGCAATTCGCCGTCGAGAATGCCCGCCTTCCCCAGCGCGAGGCTGGCGCGGAGCCGCCCATAGGCATCGACGATGGCGGAAATACCTGAATTGGCGGCGCGAACAAGGGGCAGTCCTTCCTCGATCGAACGAACCTGGGCCTGCAGAAGATGCTGGCGCGGCCCGGGGGTGTCGCCAAACCAGGTATCGTTGGTGAGATTGACCAGCCATCCCGGCCTTGCGCCCGGGGCTATCACCCCGGCGGGGAATATCACTTCGTAACAAATGAGAGGACCCGCCGGCGGGGCGCCAGGCACGTCGAGCGTGCGGCGATCGGTCCCGGCCGCGAAGCCGCCGGGGAGCGCAATCATCTGGCGAATGCCGAGAGCCTCGAAGAAGCTGCGCAGCGGAAGATACTCGCCGAACGGAACCAGGTTGACCTTGTCATAGGCGCCGCGGACCTCGCCCTTGTCGTCGATGACGTAGACGCTGTTGAAGACCTGCGCCGCCGGATCAGCGGCGCCGGCCGGCTCGCGCCGGGCCGCGCCGGTGATCAGCGTGGTTCCCGGCGGCAGGAGGGCAGCGATGGCGGCCAGCGCATCGGGACGTTCGGTCAACAGAAACGGAAAGGCCGACTCCGGCCAGATCAGATGCGTGACGCTGCCAATGCCGCTCCGTTCCGGGGAGGTCGCGCCATCGCTCATTTCGAGATACCGCTTCAGGATCTCGTCGCCCTTCTCCTTTCGCCATTTGTCGGCTTCGGCGAGCGCGGGCTGGACGATGCGCAGGTGGACGCCGGGCACGACCGCATCGCTCGCACCGGCGAGGCGCATCACGCCGTAGCCGACATGGGCGACCAACAGAAGAGCGGCTGAGGCGATGAAAATCCACGAGCCGCGCCACTCACGGCGGCCGGCGGCAGCCAGCGTGGCCGGCGCGGCGAAGATGATGAAGGCGGCGAGGGTCAGGCCCCAGATGCCGACCACAGCCGCCGACTGCATCATCACGGGGAATGGGGTCAGGGCATAGCCAATGGCGTTCCACGGGAAGCCGGTGAAGAGGTGGCCGCGAAGCCACTCGGCGACGGTGAGGAGAACCGCGAAGACCAGGATACGCGGCCAGCCTTCCGGCCAGAAGACGCGGGCGAGCGCGGCGCCGATCGCCCAATAGAGGGCAAGGCCCGCCGGCAGGATGACGACGGCAAGCGGCATGAGCCAGGCATATTGGTCGCCATCGACGAGGAAGGCCGCGCCGATCCACCACAGCCCGGCGACGAAATAGCCGAACCCGAACGCCCAGCCGACGATCGCCGCCGGCAGCATCCGGCGCACGAACCCGGCGACGTGTGGGGCGGTGGCGCCGTCGAGCAGCCAGATGAAGACCGGAAAGGTGACGAACAGTACCGGAAAGGCGCCGAAAGGCGCGATCGCCAGAGCCGACAGAGCTCCGGCGACGAGGGCGAGCAGGAAGCGGCGCCAGCCCCAAAGAACGATGATCCGGTCGGCGATCTTCGACATCGGCTCGGTCAGATCTTTCCGGTGACCAGCTGGCTCAAGCAGTCGGCGCGCGCCGGCGCCGCGAATCGCCGCGCCACCGTCAACGTCGGGGCGCTGACTGGCGCGGTCAAGCCTCCGGCGCGGATTCCGCCGGCGGAGTCTGTCGCCGGCGAGTCTCGGGC
>JBBQGL010000216.1:0-4165 GCA_038323025.1 Hyphomicrobiales bacterium | reverse complement strand
GATGACCGTGCCGTGGATCTTCACCTGATAGGCCTTCGGCGGCACCTGCAGGCTCTCGCCGACCTTGATCTCGGGGACGACGAAGCCGTACTGGAGCGCGAATTTCCGGCGCATCTTGCCGACGCGGTGCGCGATCTCGGTTGGCGAGCGCAGCACCTGGCTGGCAAGCTGCTTGCCGACGGAGATTTCGATCTCGTCGGTCTTCAGCGCTTCCTTGACCGAATTGCGCGCCTCCTCCCGGGTCTTCGCCTCGGTCGCCCGGTTCTTGGCGAGTTCGACCTGGCGGCGCGCCTCGATGCGCTTCGGGATGGTGTAGCTGACCGTGGCGAGCAGGGCGCCGAGGGTGGCGAAGGGCAGCATGGGCAGACCGGGGACCAGCGCCATCAGGAACATGAGGGCGGAGGCGACGAAAAGCGCGCGCGGGTAGGCGCTGAGCTGGCCGAGGACCGCCGCTTCTGCAGGGCCGCGCGTGCCGCCCTTGGTGACCAGGAGGCCGGCGGCGAGCGAAACGATGAGCGCCGGCATCTGGGAGACGAGGCCGTCGCCGACCGACAGGCGGGTGAACACATCGGCGGCCTGCGACAGCGGCATGCCGTGCCGGGTCGCGCCGATGACGATGCCGCCGAAAATGTTGACGGCGATGATGATGATGCTGGCGATCGCCTCGCCGCGCACGAACTTCGAGGCACCGTCCATGGAACCGAAGAAGGCGCTCTCCTCCTCCAGTTCCCGGCGCCGGCGCTGGGCTTCCTTGTCGTCGATGAGGCCGGCGGAGAGGTCCGCGTCGATTGCCATCTGCTTGCCGGGGATGGCGTCGAGGGTGAAGCGTGCGCCGACCTCGGCGATGCGCGTGGCGCCCTTGGTGATGACGACGAAGTTCACCGTCACCAGGATGAGGAAGACGACGATGCCGATGACGAAGTCGCCGCTCATCACGAAGCGCGAGAAGCCCTCGATGATGTGCCCGGCGGCGTTCACGCCGTGGTCGCCGCGCGATAGGATCAGGCGGGTGGTGGCGATGCCGAGCGACAGCCGCAGGATCGTGGTGATCAGCAGCACCGTCGGGAAGGCGGAGAACTCCAGCGGCTTCTGGATCCACAGCGCCACCATCAGGATCAGGATGGAGAACGCGATCGACAGCGCCAGGCCGAAATCGATCAGGAAGGTCGGTATCGGGACGAACAGGATCGCCAGGATGCCGACGATGCCGCTGGCGAAGCCGATGTCGCGCAGCGAGCGCTTCTCGGCCGGGGCGAGGTCTATGGTTCTTGCATCTGCCATCGGACGGTGAATCTGCCCGGCGGGGCTTGCGCGAGGATGGATTCTGGATCGCGCTGTCAGCGCGGCGGCCCGTGAGAACGGTCGCCGCCCCCGCCTCTAACCCCGTCATCCTCCGGCTTGACCGGAGGATCCGCAGGGCGAGGTCACCCTCAAACGGTGGAGTGGCGGAGAGTGGTCCTCCGGTCAAGCCGGAGGATGACGCGGATAGAGCGGGCTGCTCGGCGCCATCAAGCCAAAGCTTCCATTGTCCCGGCCCAGCCCTCAGAACCCCTTGGCGATGTGGCTGTAGGTCTCGGTGGCGAAGGCGAAGATCTGCGAGCCGATGAACGAGCCGGTGAGCGCGGTCACGAGGAGAATCACCAGGATCTTGGGGATGAAGGTGAGGGTGACTTCCTGCACCTGGGTCAGGGCCTGGAAGAGGGCGATGACCACGCCGACCACCATGGCGGCGCCGACCGCCGGCCCGCAGGCGACGATCACGGTCCAGATGGCGTTGTAGACGATCTCGATGGCGTCGGCCTCGTTCACTGGATCACCACGCCGGCGCCGAGGGCGACCGTCTTGCCGTCCTTCAGCGTCGCCACCGGCCCGTCGCTGTTGATCTTCACCGAGGCGACGATGCCCGACGTGCTGCCATCGGCGGAGGTCACGGTGTGGCCGATCACCGCGTCGGCGAGCGACAGCGACGAGGAGGTGAGGAGCGAATCGAGCTTGGTATTGGCCGAAACGCTCTGCTCGACCTGCGAGAAAGTGGCGAGCTGGGCGACGAACTGGGTCGAGTCCATCGGCTGCGTCGGGTCCTGGTTCTTCAACTGCGCGATGAGCAGCTTCAGGAAGGCGGTGTAGTCGAGCGAGCCGACGCCGGTCGCGCTGCTGGTCGTCTGGGTGGTCGATGAGACGGGGGATACGGTGGTCATCTCTGGTTCTCCGGGCCGATGCGGCCGGTGGCGATGGCTGCGGTTCAGGCCGCCTTGGGGGCGTTGCCGCTCGACAGGATCTCGTCCTCGATTTCAAAGAGCGAGCGGATGGTGCGGAGCGCATCGAAGATGCGCCCGCTTGAAACCAGCGCCGCGGCGCTGGTGAGGCCGGCGCTCACCGTCGCATTGCTGAACGAGGCGAGCGTCGAGGGGTGCATGTGCTCGAAGAGCGCGCGCGCCCGCGTGGCGTTCAGCGGGTCGACCAGCATCGCCTGAAGCACGAAATAGAGCTGGCGCAGCGGCGTCGTCGTCTCCTCCGCCTGGAGCACATGGGCTTCCAGCAGGAACGAGACGTCGTTCAGCAGTTCGAGGGTGACCTTGCGGTCGACCCGGACCACGGCGCCGTTTATGTAGATGCGTTCGCCGGCGCGCAGCGAGAGCTGCATGGGGTTGCTCATTTCAGGCCGTCCCGGATGGTCTTGTTGACGTCGATGAGGGCGCCAAAGCCCTTGGATTTGTCGGCGAGCACGCGGTCGGCCTCGGCGATCGCCCAGATGCCGATCGAGATGAGGTCGCCCTTCAGGTCGCCGGCGAGCTCGTTGTTGGGGTCGGTGAGGTTCTGGATGAAGAAGGTCCAGAGCTTCTGCAGGTAATTCACCGCTTCCACCGCCTGCGGCGAGTCGTTGCCGGTGGCTTCGGCGAGTTTCATCAGTTCGATGGCGCGGTCGAGGGCATCCTGTTCGCGGGCGCGTGCCTCGCGCGGATCCGCTTCCATGATCTCGGCGTAGGAAAGCTTGTACATGGCTCTCTTCTTGTTCCGGGGAATCCCTAGGTGACGTAGTTGAGCAGGCTCATCTGCAACAGTTTGGCGGTGAGCGAGTAGGACATCTCGATCTGGGTCGAGAGGGTATCGATCTTGACCTTGGCATCGGCCGGGTCGACGCCCTCGAGCGTCGAGATGCGCGTGGCGAGGATGTCCTGCTGCGCGGTCAGCCGCGTCGTCGCGGCGGTAACGCGGTTTTCCGCCGAGCCCATGGCCTGGCCGAGATCCGTGAGGCCGCTGACCGCCGTTCCGAGTACGCTGATTGCCTTGTCGATGACCGCCTTGCGGGCGTCGGCGCCGAGACTGTCGGTGCCGAGCCCCGCGACCATCGCGTATGCCATGGCAAGCTTGCGCATCGCTGGCTGGTTGGCGCTGACCGAGGTGTCGATCGACTCGCCGGGGGCGACGCGGCTGCGCGCCGGCGTGTCGGAAGCCGACGACCAGGTCGTGCCCCAGTCCGGATCGGCGAAGAGGTTGGCGAATTCGTTGTCGAGAAAGTCGGAGATTGCGGTGGCGCTGATGTTCGCCGCCGCCGGGTCGCCGGGCGCGACACCGAACTTGGCGAGGAAAGCGGCATCGACCGCGGCCTTCGGCGCGCCCGAGTAGTCGGCGACCGGCTTGATCGCCGAGTTGATGCCGGAGAACAGGTAGCTCTTGCCGTCGGAGGCATTGGCGTCGGCGACGAAGCCGGCGAGGGCGGAGGCGGCGATGCCGTCCACGGACGTGGCACTGTCGCTCTGGGCGATCAGCTGCTGCATGAAGGTATTGGCGCCGTCGGTGAGCTTGGTCAGCGCCGTCTGCGTCTGCTGCAGCCGCTGCACGGCGGCGCCGTTGCTGTCGATCAGCGCGGAGATCGCAGCCGTGTCGATATGGAGCGATGCGGCGCGGCCGGTTTCGGCGCCGAGGTTGAGGCCGACGTCGGCCATCCGTCCGGTGCTCACTTCCTTGCTCAATTGCGCCATGTCCGCCTGCATGCGCACGATCCCCGTGCGCGGGGCGCCGAGAAGGGACGCGGTGGAGATGAAGGTCGTCCGCATCGTCAGGGCATCGCCGCAAGGAGCGAATCGAACATCTGCTGGACGACGTTGATCAGCTTCGACGAGGCCTGGTAGCTCTGCTCGAGCTGAAGCTGCTTGGCGTATTC
>JBBQGL010000215.1:0-4472 GCA_038323025.1 Hyphomicrobiales bacterium | reverse complement strand
CGGAGATCGCGCTCATGCCGATCACGCCGAGCCGCCAGAACGAGTGCTTCTTCATCGCCCGCACCGCCTGCTCGATGTCGCGTGGGTCGCGGCCGATCATCAGCGGCGCCAGATCCTCGACCGCACCGACCACGCCTCGGGTCTTCCACTCCAACGTTGCTTCGCCCCAGCCATAGAGTCCGGCGACATCGGTTTCGACCCGGACAAAGACCCAGTTGCGCATCTCGGCGTTGACGACGACCGTACGGATGGCGGTGATTTTCAAGAGAGTCTGCACCTTGAAGTTGAGAACGGCGACGGGGCGATTTGCCGCGCTTGCGAAGGCCCTCGCGACCGTATCGAATGCTATCACAGGGTTAGCTGAATCCGGCGATCGATGACAGTCGGGGGGAGTTCGTTGGTGGGGGACCGCGTGAGCATCGAATGCGTCGTTGATGCCCGCAACCGGTTGGGCGAAGTGCCGGTCTGGGACGTGCGCGAGCAAGCGCTTTACTGGGTGGACATAGAGGGCAAGCTCCTGCAGCGGCTGACGCCTTCCACCGGCAAGGTCGATCGCTGGCACATGCCGGAGCGCATCGCGTGCTTCGCGCTGCGCGAGAAGGGCGGCCTGATCGTCGGCTTCGCTTCCGGCTTTGCCTTTTACGATCTCGACAGCGGCCGCATAGACTGGATCGCCAAACCGGAAGCAAGCATTCCCACCAACCGCTTCAACGAAGGCAAATGCGATCGACGGGGCCGATTCTGGGCGGGGACGATGGATGACGGGCTGAAGCAGCACAGCGCCGCGCTCTATCGCGTCGACGCCGACCTCCGCGTGACCAAAGTCCTCGACGGGATCGGCATCTCCAACTCGATTGTCTGGGGTCTCGACGAGCGCACGTTCTTCTTCGCGGACACGCTCGACGGCGCGCTGTATCGGTTCGACTACGACGCCGAAGGTGGAACGATCGCGAATCGCCGGAAGATCGTCGACCTTAAGGGTACCGGCATCGGGCCGGATGGCTCGACCATCGATACCGAGGGTTATCTCTGGAACGCGCAATGGGATGGCTGGCGCATCGCGCGCTACTCGCCTGACGGGGTTCTCGACCGGATGGTGGAACTTCCCGTGCAGAAGCCGACCAGCTGCATGTTCGGCGGGCCCGACCTGCGGACGCTGTACGTCACCTCGGCCATTTGGGACCTCACGCCTGAACAACTCCGTCGGCAGCCCAAGGCCGGCGGCCTGTTTGCCCTAGATGTCGGCATCGGAGGAGTTCCTGAGCCGCGGTTCGCGGGCTAAATTGCAACTACCCGCCTGTGTCCGTGTACCGGCGCGCCGGAAATGCAACGCTGGCGCGCTAGGGGCCGGAGCACCCGCATGTTAGTACAGAGCGTCAGTCGAGGAACGTCGCCGCAGTCTCGTTAGCGAAACCTGCAAAAAGCGGCGACCAAAGGGAGGAAGTAATGTCATTCAAGAATATGTTTTTGGCGTTGGGCGTCATCGGCGTCGGCCTTGCGTCGAGCGCGGCGCTCGCCGCGGGCCCTGCCGTGGTTGCGGGACCGGGCGTTGAGCCGGCCTGCTTCGCCCCCTGGGGCAAGGACACCAAGTTCTTCCAGTGGCCGAAGAAGGAAGGTCCGTACCGCATCGCCGTGGTCAACGGCTTTGTAGCCAACGTCTGGCGCATTCAGATGATCCAGACCGCCAAGGCCTACGCCGCCCTTCCCGAAATCGCGAAGGACATCAAGGAATTCAAGGTCGTCTCGGTCGGCACGGACATGGCCGCCCAGCTCGGCGCGGTTGAGGACTTCATCAACCAGGGCTTCGATGCGGTCCTCATCGATCCGAACACCCCCAAGGGCTGGGATCGCGTTCTGCGTCTCGCCAACCAGAAGGGCACGATCCTGATCGCCTTCGACAACCAGGTCGAGGGAACCGACATGGCCGGCGTCGCTCAGGACCAGATCGCCATGGGCAAGCAGGGCGGCGAGTGGCTGGTCAAGTATGTCGGCCACAAGGGCAAGCTGCTCGAAATCCGCGGCGTGGCCGGATTCTCGGCCGACCAGGAGCGCCATGACGGCTTCCGCAGCGTCGTCGAGGCTCCCGGCAACAACTTCGAGATCGTCGAGGTTGTCGGCAACTGGGCTCCCGGCGATTCGCAGAAGGCCACCGCCGACGCGATCGCGGCCCATGGCCACTTCGACGGCATCTTCACCCAGGGCGGCTCGAACGGCACCGTCCAGGCCCTTATCGATGCCAAGCATCCCTTCGTTCCGATGGCAGGCGAGGGCGAGAACCTCTTCCGTATCCAGATCGACAAGTACAAGGATCAGGGTCTGAAGGGCTTCTCGTACGGCCAGTCGCCAGCACAGGTTGCCATCGCGCTGAAGGAAGCGATTGCCGCGCTGAAGGGCAACACGATCCCGCAGTTGGTGTCGATCCCGAACCCGATCACCGACTTCACCCGCATGAAGGCCGGCGAAGATTACTTCCCCGACCTGACGACCGACTTCTTTGCCGCCAACGCCTTCCCGCCCTGCGGACTGAACTTCACGGCTCCGCAGCTGATGTCGCAGACCGGCGCAGATCAGAAGTAATCGTCTGCAGCTCCGCGCGCCGCCGGCGAGAATGCTGGCGGCGCGCAATGTTCAAAGGGGGGAGCTTGGCCGGTGATGGAAACTTCGTCCCCGCCATTGCTTGAGCTGCGCGGCGTCAGCAAGTCCTATGGCGGCGTAGCGGCGCTTTCCAACGTCGATTTCTCGACGCGCGCTTCGTCGATCCATGCCGTCCTCGGCGAGAACGGCGCCGGAAAATCGACCCTGATCAAGATCATTTCCGGCGTCATCGAGCCCGACGTAGGCACCGTCGTTTTCGATGGCCAGCCGGTATCCTTCAAGACCCCCGAGGCCGCAAATGCCGTCGGGATCGTCAGCATCTTCCAGGAATTGTCGGTCCTGCCCGATCTGTCGGTTGCCGACAACATCAGCATCACGCGGCCGCCGACGCGCTTCGGCATCATCGATCATCGCCGGCAGCGGCGGCGAGCCGAGGAGCTTCTCGCCCGCGTCGGTTGCGAGGACATCAATCCGCGTGAGCGGGTTGGCGATCTGCCGCTGTCGCGCCGGCAGATGGTCGAGATCGCCAAGGCACTTGGCCGCAATCCGAAACTTCTGATCCTCGACGAGGCCACGTCGGCCCTCACCGCCGCCGACGTCGAACGGGTCTACAAGATTCTTCACCGCCTCCAGAGCGAGGGTCTGGCACTCCTCTACATCTCGCACCGCATGCACGAAATCGAGGAACTGGCTGACACCATTTCGGTATTCCGCAACGGTCGCTACATCCGCACCTTCGCCAAGGGAGCCTGCTCGGACGAGGAGATCGTCCAGATGATGATCGGGCGGGACGTCAGCAACGTCTATCCGCCGAAGCCGGTGCGCAGCGAGCGGCCCGCGCCCGAACTGGAGGTCAAGGCCCTCGGCTGGCGGGGGCGTCTGTTCGACATCAACTTCTCCGTCGGCAAGGGCGAGATCGTGGGTCTTGGCGGCCTCGACGGGCAGGGCCAGCGCGAGATTCTCCTCGCCTTGTTCGGCGTGTTGCGTAACGTGACCGGCAACGTGCGTGTCCACGGCAAGGATGGGCTGGTGCCCAGCCCAGTGGCGGCGACGCGCCCCGCGCTTGCCATGGCGCTCATCCCGGAGGATCGCAAGACCGAAGGGCTGATGCTGCCGATGTCGGTCGGCGATAACATCAGCCTGACCGCCCTCAGCTGGCTTTCCCGGAATTTCGTCATCGACCGGAAGGCCGAGAGCAATGCCATCGACGCGGTGGTGCAGAAGCTCAAGATCAAGGTCGGGCAATTGACCGACCCGGTGGCCACCCTGTCCGGTGGGAACCAGCAGAAGGTCGTGATCGCCAAGTGGCTTCTGACGGGCGCGCGCGTGCTCTTGCTGAACGACCCGACCCGCGGCATCGACGTCGGCACGAAAGAGGAGATTTACCGCCTTTTCCGCGAGCTCGCGGACGCGGGAACCTCCATCCTCTTCTATTCCACCGACTATGACGAATTGATCGGCTGCTGCGACCGTGTGCTGATTCTCTATGGCGGCCGCATCGTGCAGACTCTGGAGGGCGACGCGATCACCGAAACGAATATCGTGGCGAGTTCCTTCAACCTGCCGCTCGAAACCGGCGGAAACACGCCACTTGTCGCCAGCGCGCCGGCCGTGGGGGCATCATGAAGAACCTCAGGCTGCGGCTCTCACACAATACCGGGGCGCTGATCGCATTCACGCTCTTCCTCATCCTCTATGTCTTCTACAGCAGCCTTCACCCGCGCGGTTTCACCAGCGATCTGTTCGTCCAGAACTCGAACGAAGCCCTTGCCCTGATCCTCGTCGGCATGGCGCAGACCATGGTGGTCATTCTCGGCGGCATCGACCTGTCCGTCGGCTCGCTGATGACGCTCGTCAACGCGGTGGCCTCGGACGTG
>JBBQGL010000214.1:0-4541 GCA_038323025.1 Hyphomicrobiales bacterium | reverse complement strand
GGTGCTGGTCTTGCCGATCGTCCCTTCGCAGGACGGGAAGACATAGAAGGCGCCTTCCGGTCGCGGGCAGGTGATGCCCTTCGCCTGGTTCAGCATGGAGACGACGAGGTCGCGGCGCTGGCGGAAGATCTCGGCGTTCTTCGGGATGAAATCCTGCGGACCGTTCAGCGCCTCCACCGCCGCCCATTGCGAAATCGAGGACGGGTTCGAGGTCGACTGCGACTGGATGGTCGCCATCGCCTGGATCAGCTCCTTCGGCCCGCCGCCATAGCCGATGCGCCAGCCGGTCATGGCATAGGCCTTGGACACGCCGTTCACCGTGAGGGTGCGCGCAAAGAGCTTCGGCTCGACCTCGACCAGGGTCGCGAAGACGAAGCCGTCGTAGATCAGGTGCTCGTACATGTCGTCGGTGAGCACCCAGACGTGGGGATGCCTCAGCAATACGTCGGCGAGCGCGCGCAGTTCGGCGTGAGTATAGGCCGAGCCTGTCGGGTTCGACGGCGAGTTGAAGATCACCCACTTGGTCTTCGGCGTGATTGCCCGGTCGAGGGCGGCCGGCGTGATCTTGTAGCCGGAGGCCATGGTCGTCGGCACCTCCACCGGCGTGCCGCCGCCGAGCGCCACCATTTCCGGATAGCTCACCCAGAACGGCGCCGGGATGACCACCTCGTCGCCGTGGTTCAGGGTCGCCATCAGCGCGTTGTAGAGCACCTGCTTGCCGCCGGTGCCGACGGTGATCTGGTCGGTGCGGTAGTCGAGGTGGTTCTCGCGCTTGAACTTCTGGACGATCGCGGCCTTCAATTCGGGCATGCCGTCGACGGCGGTGTACTTGGTCTTGCCGTCGCGGATCGCCTTGATCGCGGCTTCCTTGATGTTCTCCGGCGTGTCGAAATCGGGCTCGCCGGCGCCAAGGCCGATCACGTCGCGGCCGGCCGCTTTCAGGTCGCGCGCCTTGTTGGTGACCGCGATGGTGGCGGACGGCTTGATGCGGGCGAGCGAGTCGGCGAGGAAGGCCATTTTAGGCTCCGGGTGAAAACGGCGCGGACCCTAGTGGCGTGCATCGCAAAGTACAAGCGACCGCCGTTACCGGTTCGGAGTTCGCCGTTTTGAGAGTCTGCACGACTCATCTTGTTTCGTCCCGGTGACCTTCGTTCACGCAGCAACGTGGTAACCAGCGGGGCGGACCTTTTTTGATTGGTTCCTCCCAGTCGGCCGCAAGGCAAATTATGCTATCGCGCACGTGCCTGCCGAGAATCGGGCGCGGCAGTTAAAGCTGCAGAGTCCAACGGCGCGGACCGTATTGGCCGTCCCTCCCGGATGCCGGATGCAAGCCGAAGCCTGCAGCTAACGAACCGCGGCGAGCGTCGAGAAGGACAGGATGGTGGGCGAGTGCGGCATGCGTGCGGTGAGAGCCGCCGTCGACCCGTCCGACATGCTCACCGGCGGGCCCACCAGCCGGTCAACGCGCGGCGCGGGTGTGACCCAGCGGAGGGGCGTCTCGTTTGCCGCCTGGTCCGCCGCTTCGCCAGCCGCCATCGTTTCCGCCGGCGGTCGCGGAACCGCCGTCGCGTTGGCCGGCGCGAGCTCCCTCTGCAATTGCCCGGCGCATGACGGGTCATACGCTTCCCGGTAGCGGAAGGCGAAGGGTTGGCTGGCGTAGGATTTTCCCGACGTCGACGTCATGTCCCCCTCGTCGTCGCCGGTATAGCGTTGTGTGTAAAGCTCGGCACCACCCGCAGGATAGGCGGCATGGCAGACGGCCTCGTCGACCTTCAGGCGCTTGCGGTTCGCCGCGTTGCTGATCGGGAAGTAGTAGCCGTCGCAGGTTCGCACGCAGAGGGTGCGGACAGTACCCCCCGAGGACGAATCGCACCCGTAACGGGCCAAGGCCTGCAGAAGGCCGCTGCGCCGCTGTCCATAGTCCGGACTATATGCAAATCGCGACCTGAGCGGCCCACAGCCGGACAGGAGGCGCGAGAAGAATCCGCCGTTGCAGCCCGGGTCGGAAACGCCCGAATCCCGGCTCGAACCCAAGGTTGCAAGTTGAGCGCGCAGATCGCTGCACGCGGGCGACTCGGCTGCGGCCGATTGCGCGCCGGCGATAAGAACGGTTGCGGCTGCCAGGCAGAGCAGGGCGGAACGGCTCATCGAACTCCCCCTCGATACCGCCCCTCGGGCGACTCAACGAGGAGGAACGAGCCCGGTTCCGTGGGCTGTCGGATGCCGCCGCAGCCCGAATGGGGCAGAGCGCCATCCGGGTCCTGCGGGCCTTCACGTCGCCCCGGATTTCGCTTCGCTCTATCCGGGCTACGGCCGGCCTTACGCCGCCCTGGCGGTGACCGAAATCGCCGGCGCGGTCTTGATCGTCTGGAGGACGACGCAATAGCGCTCGGTCAGCTTGATCAGCGTCGCCAGTTGCTCGGGCGCGAGATCGCTGTCCACCTCGAAGGACAGGCGGATCGCGCTGAAGCCGACCGGCGCCTCTTTGGAGACGGCGAGCGTGCCGCGGAAATCGAGGTCGCCTTCCGCCAGCACCCGCGCATCCGCGACCTCAAAGCCGAGCGAGGTCGCGACCGCGTTGAGCGTGACCCCGGCGCAGGCGACCAGCGCCTGGAGGAGCATGTCGCCGGAACAGACGCTGGTCAGGCCGCCGCCGGTCGCCGGATGCAGCCCGGCCTTGACCATCGCCCGGCCGGTGTCGACCGAACAGGTGACGCCTTCGCCGATCTTGCCCTCGGCCTTGAGCGTGACGATCGCGCTCGCCGGCTGCGCGCGATAGCGCTCCTTCAGCGGCGCCTGGATCGATTTCAGGTCCATGATTTCCAGGTTCTCAGCGGCCATGATCTCAACTCCGGTATCGCGGTAGGCATGGCGCTCGTACACCCGGCGACCTCGGTTGGCGAGGGCGAATAGCGCCTGCGACCGGGGTCGGCATGTCGCGCCGAAGCTCGCGCCCCCGCGCGCCCGGAGCGGTCGAGTCCGGTCGGCACGTTCATCATGGTCAGCACCATCGACAACGTACAGGTCGTGGACGGCACGCCCTGTCACCTGGGCCGGTGGGCGGGAATGACGCAGGGAACGGGGACGTCGGCCCGCCGATGCATGCTGATGGAGCGTGCGGCGGTCCCGGTTCGGTGGCCACGGTGGTGATTCCGAAGGCCAACCTGCACATGCTCAACGTGCGCAGCAAGCCCGGTGGCCAGGTGCTTGGAACCGTGCCTGAGGGCGAGCAGGTGACGGTGGTAGGGCCGTGCGGATCCCAGGCAGCGGCCGGCTTTGCCAAATCGAACAAGCCGATCGGCGGGGCGGCGGGCTGGTGCCAGCTCGATTCGCCGGTGAGCGGCTGTGTGATGGCGAAGTATCTCGACTTCGGCGGTGGCGACGCGGCGGGCCTGGCACCGGCCGCGGGGTTCGCCATGAAGCCGCCGAAGGGGATGACTGCCCCGATGGGCGCAAGCTTCAGCGGCACCTGGTCGGCCAATGCCGAGGATGTCTCCTACACCCTCTCGCTCAAGCAGAAGGGGAGCGGGGTCAACGGCAGCTTTCAGGGCAGCGACGGCAGCGACGGCACACTGAGCGGCAACCTCCAGGGCAACGTTCTGCGGTTCTCCTTTACGCAGAATGACGGCATCCAGGGGACCGGCAAGTTCGTGCTCTCCGACGACGGCCAGTCCTTCGAAGGCAGCTACAAGCTCAGCGACAACAGCTCCAAGGGAAGCTGGAACGGCACCCGGCAGTAAGGGCGTTTGGCGAGGGGGAGGCGGAACCCGGCGGGGCAACCGATCAATCGGGAAGGCCCGCCTTGGCGAGCCCCTCGGCGATCTGGCTGACGGGCGATAGATCCCTGAACGGCAGCCGCGCCATGTGCTCGCTGAAGGAGTAATTCGGATTGATATTCTTCAATTCGGCCCAAACGCGCCGGGCTTCGTCGACCGCGCCGAGATGGCCGAGCGCCGAAGCAAGGGCGCTCCGCGTCACATCCGTGTTCGGAACGAGCAGGATGCGCTCCCTGAACATGGTCGCCGCCGTCTCGTAATTGCCCAGGAGAAACTGCGAAAGACCGAGGAAGTGCAGGTACTGCTGGCTGAATCCGGGATCGAGACGCATGGCGCGCTCGATGTGCGGAATCGCCGACTGCGGTTGGCCCGTGTACATCGCGAGCGTTCCGCGGCTGTTGACCGCGAACGCGTAGTTGGGATTGAGCTCCAGGGCCTTGCCGATAACGGCTTCCGCTCGCTGGTATTCCTTCAGCAGCTGGGCTGGCACCGACGCCGCCCCGTAAGCGACCGGCTCGTTTGGATCGGCAGCAATCGCCTTGCCGGCAAGCTCGTCGCTGAGGCGCAGCTATGCATCCGGGTCCTCTTTCCAGCTATTCTTGTAGTTGTGGATGTGGGCGAGCGCGAGCCAGGCGTAAGCCTGGGCATAACCCGGGTCGAGCGCGATGGCGCGGTTGAGCAGCTCGACGGCTTGCCTGAAGATCTCACGATTGATGTCGGCTGCCCTCACCAGTTCACGGCCCTTCAGGAACAGGTCGTGAGCCT
>JBBQGL010000213.1:0-4613 GCA_038323025.1 Hyphomicrobiales bacterium | reverse complement strand
CCCGACGTGAACGATGTTCTCCTTGACCAGCAGCGACGCGAGCATTTTCCGGCCCTTTCCTTGCAATCCGGGCCTCGCCATACCAGCCCGCCGCCGCGCCGGCTGTGACGCGGTTCACGCCGTGCCGGCGCCTTGCGGCTGAGGTAGGTGGCATCGAGCCAGAGATAGGGCCACTCGCCCTCGAGCGGCCGGTCGAGGAAGGCGCGGACCCGCTCGTCGATCTCCTTGCACAATTTGGAGACCTGGCTCTTCGAGATGCCGGCGAGCCCCATCGCCTGGACCAGCTCGTCGACCCGCCGCGTCGAGACGCCCCCGATCCATGCTTCCTGGATGACCGCGACCAGCGCCTTCTCGGTCGTTCGGCGGGCCTCCAGGAAGGGCGGGAAGTAGCTGCCCTGGCGAAGCTTGGGGATCTTCAGCGAGAGCGAACCCAGGCGCGTGTCGAGCGTCCGTTCGCGATATCCGTTGCGCCAGTTGAGCCGATCGGCCGAGCGTTCGTGACGGCCGGCGCCGACAACCCCCTCAACGTCGGTTTCCATGAGAAGCTGCAGAACGCTCTCGGCAACAGCCCGGAGAAAATCGCCTTCGCCGCTCTTCTGAAGCAGCTCGCTCAGTGGCAATCTGTCGTCGGTCATCGTGGTGTCCTCGGTCGGGGATGAAGTCGGTAACTCCACCCTAACCGCCAACCGCGGTGACCACCCCAGCTCCACCATCGCCGGCGGCGGAAAATCCACCACCAAAAGTGCCGGAAATTACACCACGTCCAAGGACGCTACCCGCAGCAGCGTTCATAGCCGGCCCAGATGTGGATTTTGGGCTTGAAGTAGCAAGCCGTCATGCAGCTTGTAGCGATCCCGACGGCCTCGTTGCTCGTCGCGGTAAGCCGGGCTAAATGTCCGAAAAGAAACGCGTCCAATTTCGGTCAGGTGGAGTGTTCTTTTTTGCGAGCCCCAGCGCAGCTACGGCGTGCCCGAACCCGAGATGAACCGACCGCTTGGCACGGCCAGCCTGCGTCACATCTGTTGGTTCGTCAGGGAGGGAGCCCTGAGGCAAGCGCCGAGGGCGCCAAGCAGCCAAAGGTGATCGCCTGGCTCGCCCGCGGATCGGAAGACGCCGCGCTTCAATCGGGAGGCTGCCCGTCGGCCGAGGACGGTGCCGTCAAGGACGTTGAGGGCGGCGAACAGTGTCGTCGTGCCGTTGCGCTTGGAGTCGTGGGTCAGGGTGCCGGCGCGGCCCTTCTTCAACGGCAGGCCCGGCTGGGTGCGGTCGAGCCCCTGGATTTGCGACTTCTCGTCGACCGACAGCACGATGGCGTGGGCCGGCGGGTTGACATAAAGGCCGGCGATCTCGCGCAGCTTCGGCACGAAGTCGGGATCGTTGGAGCGACGCCCTCTTCGCGCTGTTGCCGCCCGCAGGCTAGCCGCCCGCGCCTCCCCGTTTTTCCGCGGTCGCCTGGGCCAGAAACTGGTGCACGAAGGCGATGGCCATGCTGCCTTCGCCGACGGCCGCCGCGACGCGCTTGACCGGGCTGAAGCGCACGTCACCGCAGGCAAAGATGCCGGCGACGCTGGTCTCGAGCAGGTAGGGATCGCGGCTCTCCGTCCAGCGCCCGGTCTTCATCAGGTCGGCGCCGGTGAGCACGTAGCCGTGGGCGTCGCGGGCGATCTCGGCCGGCAGCCACGCGGTCTCGGCATCGGCGCCGATGAAGACGAACAGGCCGCCGCTGTCCTCGCGGTGCACCGCGCCGGTGGCACGGTCGATCAGGTCGATCGCCGTCAGGTGCTCGTCGCCGTGTATGGCCCGGATTTCAGTGCGCAGCGCCACGCGGATGTTCGATTTGGAACGGATCTGGTCGACCAGGTATTGCGACATGCCCTTCTCGAGGGAGTCGCCGCGCACGATCAGGGTAACCGTCCGCGCGTGGTTGGCGAAGAACATGGCGGCCTGGCCGGCGGAGTTGCCGGCTCCGATCAGGTGGATGTCGAGGCCCTGGGTCATGCCGGCTTCGCTGCGGGCTGCGCCGTAATAGACGCCCCTGCCAATCAGCCGGTCAAAGCCGTCGATGGCCAGCCGCCGCCAGCTGACGCCGGTGGCGATGATCACCGAGCGCGCCACGAGCACGTCGCCGCCATCGAGTCCGATGGCGTGGGAGGCAGGATCGACGCGCACGATCTGCCGGGTGACCAGGATCTCGGCGCCGAGGCGCTGCGCCTGACGCAGCGCCCGGCTCGCCAGCTCGTCGCCGGAAATGCCGTTCGGGAAGCCGAGGTAGTTCTCGATCCGCGACGAGGTGCCGGCCTGGCCGCCGGGCGCCTCGCGCTCGACCACCAGGGTGCGCAGGCCCTCCGAGGCGCCATAGACGGCGGCGGCGAGTCCGGCCGGTCCGCCGCCGACGATGACGGTGTCGTATTCGCGGGCGCGGGCGGCTGTCTGCAGGCCGAGGAGCCGGGCGAGCTCGCGCGCTCCAGGGCGGACCAACGTCGTGCCGTCGGCAAGCCGCAGCGTCGGGCAGGCGTCGGTGGCGGGCGGTGGGCCGGGCCAGCGCGAAGGCAGCGCCGGATCGTCGGGCGTCAGCCAGTCGTAGGTGATCTGGTTGCGCGCGAGGAAGCGGCGGAGGTCGAGGCAGACCGTGTCCCAGCGATGCCCGACGAGGGTCACCTGCACCTTGTGCGGCTCCGCGGCGATACCCTGCAGCCCGCCGAGGCGCTCGCGGGCGAGGTCGCCCACCGCCTTGGCGATTTCCGGCGCCGCGGCTGCGAGCGCATAGTACTGGCGGGCCTCGATGCGGAGCACGCGCGATGGCTCGGCGGCGCGGGCGCCGCTCTGGAACTGCGTGCCGTAAACCAGCGGCACCTCGCCGAAGATTCGGCCGGGCAGGCGCTCGCCGATCTTGCGCTCGATACCGTCGACGAGCTTCCTGATTTCGATCCGGCCGGAGAGAACTGCGAAGAGAGCCGACTCCTCGCCGTCGTGCACCGCGTATTCGCCGGGGTTGAGGCGGATATCCGCCGAAGCCCGGCAGAGATCGGCGAGCGCCTCCGGCCTGAGGCCGGAGAAGAGCGGAATCGCCGCCAGTTCGTCGTTGGTCAGCATGGCCGTTTCTCCCTGCTCGAAGTGATGGCGAGTCTAGCAGGGCGCCAAGCCGGATTACACGGGGCCGGGGCCGGCGCCCTGCCGCGCTTTCGCCCGCCGCCAGCTCCTCCTAGAGTGCGGCCAAGCCCCCGCATCCGGAGGAGCCGCCATGAGCCAGCCCGTCGTCAAGGCAGCCGCCATCCAGGCCGAGCCGGTCGTCCTCGATCTCGAGCGCACCGTCGACAAGGCCTGCCGGCTGATCGCCGAGGCCGCCGGTCACGGCGCCCGGCTGATCGTCTTCCCCGAGCTATTCATCACGACCTACATCAACGGTTCCATCTGGGGCCGCGGCCTGTCGCGTTTCGGCAACCAGCCGGCCCGCGACGCTTGGCGGCGGCTGTGGGACAACTCGGTCACGATTCCGGGCCCGGCGACGGAGCGCCTGTGCGAAGCCGCGCGCCTCGCCGGCGCAACGGTGGCGATCGGCGTCCATGAGCGCGCCGGCACCGGCACGACGCTCTACAACACCATCCTCTTCGTCGGGCCGGACGGGATCATAGGCAAGCATCGGAAGCTCATGCCGACCAACCACGAGCGCATGGTGCACGGCTTCGGCGACGGCTCGACCCTGTCTGTCTTCGACACGCCCGCCGGCCGCGTCGGCGGCCTGCTGTGCTGGGAGAACTTCATGCCGCTCGCCCGCTACGCGCTCTATGCCCAGGGCGAGCAGATCCACGTCGCGCCCACCGTGTTCGACAGCGAGATGGCGGTGGTCAACGCCCGCAACACCGCGTTCGAGGGAGGCGTCTTCGTCATCTCGGTGTGCATGGTGCTGCGCAAGGCAAGCTACCCGGCCGACTTCGCCCTCGCCGAGGAGCTTGCCGCGGCAAAGGAGTTCCTCGAGGACGGCGGCAGCGTCATCGTGGCCCCGAACGGGCGCATCATGGCGGGCCCGGTGCTGCGCGAGGAAACCATTCTCTACGCCGACCTCGATCTCGCCGAGATGGTGGAGCACGGCCAGCTCATCGACATCACCGGCCACTACGCCCGGCCCGATGTTCTCGGGCTGAGGCTGGACCGATCGGCGAAGGCGATCGGCGAGGGGCTGTAGAGGCCGCGGAGCCGGCCAGATTCCGCGGACCTTATGCATCAGCGGACGAAGCCCTTTACAAAGCCAAGGCGTCAGGTCGGATCGGGTGGACGGTTAAATTTCGCGGCCAGACACAGAACCGCAGAGAGCGACCGCGTAGCGTACGGATCGACGGGAGCCCGGATCCACTCCGGGCTTAAGGTTGACCGTCAGAAAGGCATCTCCATTCGGCTGGGCCTCGTCATGCGGAGAAGCGGCTCGGTCATGGCTCCGATCCGGCGAGACGCCCTATCCGGTCCGGGACAGGCCTGACCGCGGCGGCTGCTTCAATGAGGTGCGGAGCGCCGCCCCTTTGGGACGGCGCTCCACGTCCGGACGATTGACTTACTTGACCTCGCTCAGACGCTCGGCCTGGTTGAGGTTGTCCTTGGTGATCGCGATCGGGGTGAGC
>JBBQGL010000212.1:0-4616 GCA_038323025.1 Hyphomicrobiales bacterium | reverse complement strand
CCACGATGCGGTGGTCGCGGCCAAGGCTGATCATGACTTCACCGACCTGCTCTTCACCATCTCGCAGCAGGTCCAGAGCCAGCTGATCAACATTCGCCCCGACCTCTATGCCCAGGTCAGCGACGCCGTGAACGCGATGGCATTGCAGCTGGCGACGCGGCGCGCCGACCTCGACAACGATATCGCCCGGATTTGGGCGAACGCTTTCACCGAGGACGAGCTGAAGGCGATTGCGACCTTCTACAAGAGCCCGGCCGGCGCGAAGTTCGTCGTCCAGGGACCGCAAGTCTACAAGGACGGCCTGCAGGCGGCAAAGGGATGGGCCGATCGCGTCCGCGAAGAATTGCTCGAGAAGTCGCGTGAGGAACTGAAGCGGCGTAACGTCGATTTCTAGCCGTTCGGCGCGGGCTCGGGGCTGGGCGCCGGGATGACCGGGTTCGACTACGACCTCTTCGTCATCGGCGGCGGCTCCGGCGGCGTGCGCGCGGCCCGGGTGGCGGCGGAGCACGGCGCGAAGGTAGCCATAGCCGAGGAGGACAAGGTCGGCGGCACCTGCGTCCTCCGCGGCTGCGTCCCGAAGAAGCTGTTCGCCCACTCGGCGCACTTCGCCGAGGCCCTCGAGGACTCGGTCGGCTTCGGCTGGAGTGTCGAAGGCGTCCGCTTCGACTGGCCGACCCTGGTGAGGAACGTCACCGCGGACACCGACTACCTGAGCAGCATCTACACCCGCAACCTCGACAGGTCCGGCGCCGAACTGATCCGCTCGCGCGCGGTCATCGAGGACGCCCACACGATCCGGCTGGAAAGCGAAAGCCGGGCGGTCACCGCCCGCTACATCCTTGTGGCGACGGGCGGGTCGCCGAAGCTCGACTCCGCCGTTCCCGGTCATGAGCATGGCATCGTCTCCGACGACATCTTCACCATGCCGTTGCTGCCGAAGCGGGTGCTCATCGTTGGAGCCGGCTTCGTCGGCATCGAATTCGCGGGCATCTTCGCCGCGTTCGGGACCGAGACGACCGTGATCCACCGCGGCGACGAGATCCTGCGCGGCTTCGACATGGACATCCGGCGGAGCGTCCACGCCGGCATGGAACGCCGCGGCATTTCGATCATCATGGGCGACACCGTGGCGAGCATCGAAAAGACGCCGGCCGGGCTCGTCGGAACGGCGCGCTCCGGGCGAAAGCTGAACGCGGACGCCATCCTCTTCGCCATCGGCCGCACGCCCAACTCGGGCGCCTTCGGGCTGCCCGAGGCCGGTGTTGCACTGGATGCCAATGGCGCGGTCGTGGTTGACGAGTTCTCGCGAACCAGCGCCGGGAACATCTACGCGATCGGCGACGTCACCAACCGCCTCTGCCTGACGCCGGTCGCCATCCGCGAGGGCGAGGCGGTCGCCGATACGCTGTTCGGCGGCAGGCCGGTGGCCGTGGATTACCGGAACGTCCCCGAGGCGGTATTCTCGCAGCCCGAGGCCGCCACGGTGGGCCTGACCGAGGAAGTCGCCAAGGCCACATTCCCGGCCGTCGATATCTACAAGGCTGTCTTCAAGCCATTGGCGAACCGTGTCGCGGGGCGCGACGAGCGCATGATGATGAAGCTGGTGGTCGACGGCAGCACCGACCGTGTCCTCGGCTGCCATATCGTTGGTGACCACGCGAGCGAGCTTGTGCAGGTCGCGGCGATCGCGGTCCGCATGGGCGCCACCAAGGCGGATTTCGACCAGACCGTCGCGCTCCACCCGACCGCGGCCGAGGAACTGGTGACCATGCGCAAGCCGGCCGAGCGCTTTCGCCGCGAGGCGGCGGAATAGGCCGGCTGCACGGGTCGATACCCGCCTGTGGCAAAGCCACGGCCCGGGATGTATAACCCCGCCAAAATTCGTACCTGGAGTGGCGTCGATGAAGAAGACCTGGAAGCCGAAAAGCTGGCGCGCGCTGCCCGTGGAGCAGCTGCCCCGCTACGACGATCCGTCCGAGCTGGCCGGAGTGGAGCGCAGTCTCGCCACCTATCCGCCGCTGATTTTTGCCGGCGAGGCGCGCAACCTCCGCGACAGCCTCGCCAGCGTTGCGGCGGGCAAGGCGTTCCTGCTGCAGGGCGGCGACTGCGCCGAGAGCTTCACCGAGCACCAGGGCGTCAGCGCCAACGGCACCAATATCCGCGATTTCTTCCGCGTCTTCCTGCAGATGGCGGTCGTACTCACCTATGCCGCCGCGTCGCCGGTGGTGAAGGTCGGTCGGATCGCCGGCGAGTTCGCCAAGCCGCGCTCGTCACCGGTCGAGAAGCGCGACGGCAAGGAGCTGCCGAGCTACCGCGGCGATATCGTCAACGACATCGCTTTCACCGAAGCGGCGCGCCGGCCTGACCCGAAGCGCCAGCTCGAGGCCTATCGCCATGCGGCCTCGACCCTCAACCTGCTGCGCGCCTTCGCCCATGGCGGCTATGCCAGCCTCGGCCGCGTGCATGAGTGGATGCTCGGCTACGTGAAGGATTCGCCGCAGGCGCATCACTATAAGGAACTGGCCGACCGGATTTCCGACGCGCTCAATTTCATGCGCGCCTGCGGTCTCGATCCCGCGAGCCATCCCGAACTGCGCACGACCGATTTCTACACCAGCCACGAGGGCCTGCTGCTCGGCTACGAGCAGGCGATGACGCGCGTCGATTCGACCTCGGGCGACTGGTACGACACCTCGGCGCATATGCTGTGGATCGGCGACCGCACGCGCCAGCCGGATCACGCCCATGTCGAGTTCTTCCGCGGCGTGAAGAATCCGCTCGGCCTGAAGTGCGGTCCCTCGCTGACCTCGGACGGGTTGCTGAAGCTGCTCGACATCCTCAACCCCGATAACGAAGCCGGGCGCATGACGCTGATCTGCCGCTTCGGCGCGGCCAAGATCGGCGATCAGCTGCCCGGGATGATCCGCGCCATCGAACGCGAGGGCCGCACCGTGGTGTGGTCGAGCGATCCGATGCACGGCAACACCGTTACCTCGAGCAGCGGGTACAAGACGCGCCGCTTCGAGGCGATCCTGCAGGAGGTGCGCAGCTTCTTCGAGATTCATGCCGCCGAGGGCACTTATCCCGGCGGCGTCCACCTCGAGATGACCGGGTCCGACGTGACCGAATGCACCGGCGGCGCCCGCGCCATCACCGATGCCGACCTCAACGACCGCTACCACACGTTCTGCGATCCGCGCCTGAATGCGAACCAGTCGATCGAGCTGGCATTCGTCGTCGCCGACCTGTTGAAGCAGGCCCGGCTCGCCGAGGGCGGCCGGGTCGCCGCGGTCGCGGTCTAGGGACCATGGGAGAGTTCGTCCAGCTTACCGCCGCCGACGGCTTCGTCCTCTCCGCGTATGAGGCGAAGCCCGCCGGCAAGGTCCGCGGCGGGCTGGTCGTGGTGCAGGAGATATTCGGCGTCAACGCGCATATCCGGCGCGTCGCCGACGGCTACGCGGCAAAGGGCTATCACGTCCTTTCGCCGGGCATCTTCGACCGCGCCGAGAAGAACGTCGATCTCGGCTACGAAAAGGCCGACGTCGATCGTGGCATTGCCCTTCGCGGGAAGATTCCGCTCGAGGCGACCCTTCTCGATGTCGCCGCATCGGCAAAGGCGCTGCAGGCGTCGGGCAAGGTCGGCATCGTCGGCTACTGCTATGGCGGTTCGCTGGCCTGGTTCTCGGCCTGCCGGCTCGCCGGGCTCGCCGCCGCGATCGGCTATTACGGCGGCATGATCGCTCCCCACCTCGCCGAGAAGCCGCGCTGTCAGGTCATGCTGCACTTCGGCGAGGAGGACAAAGGCATCCCCATGGCCGACGTGGAGAAGATCCGCGCCGCCGTCGACCCGAAGCTCGTCCAGGTCTTCACCTATCCCGGCGCCGGCCATGCCTTCAATCGCGAGGGCAACCAGGCCTGGCACGGCCCGAGCGCCGAGTTGGCGCTCAGCCGCTCCCTTGCATTCCTGGCGGAACACGTCGGCTGAGCCGGTCGGGTTTGCATTTGCCCGGGGGCGCGCAGCGCATTAGATCGGGGCCATGAACGACACCCTCAAGATCGCGGTCGCCCAGCTCGATTCGATCGTCGGCGACATCGAGGGCAACCTTGCCCGCGCGCGCGTTGCCCGCGCCGACGCGGCCCGCAGCGGCGCCGATCTCCTCGTCCTCTCCGAGCTCTTCATCGCCGGCTATCCGCCCGAGGATCTGGTACTGAAGCCGGCCTTCCAGGAGGCCTGCCGCAAGGCGGTCGAGGATTTCGCCCGGGATACCGCCGACGGCGGGCCCGGCGTGCTGGTCGGTACTCCGTGGCCGGAGAACGGCAGCGTCTACAACGCCGCGGTTCTGCTCGATGCCGGCGCCATCGCCGGCATTCGCTTCAAGGTCGAGCTGCCCAACTACGGCGTCTTCGACGAACTGCGTGTCTTCGCCAGGGGGCCGCTCCCCGGTCCGATGGCCTTTCGCGGCGTTAGGCTGGGCGTCCCGATCTGCGAGGACATCTGGTTCGACCAGGTCTCGGAATGCCTGATGGAAACCGGGGCCGAGCTGCTGATCGTCCCGAACGGCTCGCCCTATTCGGTCGGCAAGGCCGAGCAGCGCATGCAGGTCGCGGTGGCCCGG
>JBBQGL010000211.1:0-4668 GCA_038323025.1 Hyphomicrobiales bacterium | reverse complement strand
CCCGGCGATCGGGATGCCGCGGCGGCTCTTCTTCCGCATGGTGCGGCCGATCGTGACGACGGTGCCGGCTATGGCGTTGGCGAAGGCGAGCGCGATCCAGCCGAAGTTCAGCGAGAACAGCACGAGGACCAGCGCCTGGACCGAAAAAGGCGACGGCACGGAAAGCGTCAGCGCCATCTCGGAAATCGCGAGCCCGGTAAGGGCGAGAGCGCCGCCGAGCACGACGATCCGGCGCCACGGGCGGGAACGGGACCTTTCGGGATCGACGAAGGCGCGCCGGCTCGCTTTGTCAAAGGACTCAAGGCGCTGCGCCGGCATGGCGACGCGCGCCTGTGGCGGCATGCCGGGAGCCGGCTGCTGGGCGGCGAGCTTGAGCGTGGCGGCTTCCGGAGAAGTAACTAGGCCGTCCATCGGTACAACCAGGTCTCGGCCGGGCGACCGTCCGCGAAGGTCAGGGTGGCGCGGATCTCGACCAGCTTTTTTCCGTCAGGGTCGAGGTTGAACGTCAAACGCCAGCCATTGTTCGTCGGATTCGGTTCGATCCAGATGTCGGAGATCTTTCCGCCGCTGGCGGTGACTGTCGCCTTTGGATCGACCGGCGGGTCGCCGGCAGCCGGCGCGGCGGGCTTCGGATCGTTGGCGGCGACGGCAACCGCCGCCGGGGCGTAGTCGATGACGAAGCGGCGGATGGGCGAGGCCTCTTTCAGGTCACCGCGGCCGCGCCGGGTCGCCGCGACTGTCACGCCGGTCAGTTCCGGCCCGTTCCCCCACGAAAGGCGGTAGGCGAACGGGAATTCCGATCCGGCCTTGATCGGCTGGCTCGGCGTCCAGTAGGCGACGATATTGTCGTTGGTCTCGGAATTGCTCGGGATCTCGACGAGGGTGACGGTGCCCTTGCCCCAGTCGCCGACCGGCTCCACCCACAGGCTCGGACGGCGCTCGTAGCTGGCGTTGTAGTCCTGGTAGGTGTCGTAGTTGCGGTCGCGCTGCATCAGGCCGAAGCCGCGCGGCGCGCTGTCGACGAAGGCGCTGAACTGGAGGGTTTTGGGGTTGGCGAGCGGCCGCCAGATGTGCTCGCCGCGACCGTTGATCATCAGCAGGCCGTCGGAATCGTGCACCTCCGGCCGCCAGTCGTCGAAGTCCTCGCGGCCGTTGGCGTCGAAGTAGAACATCGACGTGCCGGCGGCGAGGCCGGCCTTGTCGAGGTCGACGCGTGGGAAGAGCGTCGCCTCGACGTCCATCTGCGTCGGCAGGCCGGGGCGGATGGTGAAGCGATAGGCGCCGGCAACACTCGGGCTGTCGAGCAGCGCATGGACGACGATCGAATCGCTCTCCTTGTCGGGAGTCTCCACCCAGTAATCACGAAAGATCGGGAATTCCTCGCCGCCGGGGTCGCCGACCTTGAGCGCGAGGCCGCGCGCCGAAATGCCGTAGATCTGGCCCTTGCCGAGGGAGCGGAAATAGCTGGCGCCCTGAAAGACTGCGATCTCGTCGAAATAGCCGGGGCGATTGATCTCGCCGTGGATGCGCAGGCCGGCGAAGCCGATGTCCTCGGTCGGCAGCGGGTGCGGCACGATGTTGCCGCGCTGGTAGTAATCCGGCGAGTAGGCGAGGTGATGCGCCTGCCCGTCCTTGACCACGGCAATGTCGATCTCGTCCTTGAAGAAGAAGCCGCGATGGAAGAGCTGGAGCCGGAAGGGCAGCTCCTCCTTGGTCCAGATGGCGGCGTCCTGCTTGAAGTAGATCGCGCGGTACTGGTCGTAGTTGAGGTCGCTGATCGCGTCGGGCAGCTTCTGATTCGGCGGGACGAAGGGGCCCTTGGCGAGCGCGCGGGCAATCTCGGTGACGGTCGAGCGCGAGAACGGTCCGTCGGCGGTGATGAGGTTGGGCGCGGCGGGGGCGGCGGGCTGGTCGTTGCTGAGCGCGTTCGCCGGCCAGCCAACCGCCGCACTCGCGAGCGTAGCGCCAGCCGATGCAAGCACGCGCCTCCGGGTGGGCAGGTACGAAAACGCCATGACTTTCCCGCACTGGACGAACAAAACAAAAACACCGGTTTCCGCCCTGCGGAAGCCAGCACCCCCGAATCCTTGCGTCAGGCCGGCAAGCCCTTCGCACGTGCGAGAAAGCTAGAACTCACCAATATGTTCCCGCAAGGACAGTCCGAGCGGGGATTTGTCGCACATGCTCAACGATTTGGCAGGAATTCCGCGGTTTTGGCGAAATCCGTGCCGCAACGAGCATTTTGCATTGCAGCAAGGCATTTTCGGAATAGCTCGCGGGCAGAGCAGGCGTGTCGATGCTATATTGGAGCGAGAGGAACTCATGACCGCCGTCAGCCCGGTACTCGAACACCGCCATCACGATCATCAGCGCTGCGCCGCCGATGCGCTCGGTCACGCCGAGGCGATTTGCGCGGCGGAGGGACTGCGCTTCACCGAGCAGCGGCGGAGCGTCCTCGAAGCGCTCCTCGAAAGCCACGTGCCGGCGTCGGCCTATGACGTGATCGACCGGCTTGGCGAGCACGGCCGGCGCCCGGCGCCGGTCTCGGTCTATCGCGCCCTCGAGTTCCTCACCGAGCATCGCTTCGCCCACCGCATCGAATCGCGGAACGCGTACGTCGCCTGCGACCGCGGCGACGATTGCGAAGGCGAGGTCACTGTCTTCCTGCTCTGCGAGCAATGCGGCGCCGCCGGCGAGACCTCCTTGGCCGCGCTCGGCAAGCTCATCGCCGGCGTCACCGGCGCGGTCGGCTTCGCGCCGCGCTCGCCGGTCATCGAGATCAATGGCCTGTGCGCCAACTGCCGCGCGAAGGGCGAGAAGTGAGTTCGGAGAGGGCGTTCCCGGCCATGGCTGAGGCCGCGTACCTCTCCGCGCCGCTCCAGCGCCGAGCGTCCGTCGGTGTCGACGTGGGCGGCGTCATGGTCGGCGGCGGCGCGCCGGTGGTGGTCCAGTCGATGACCAACACCGACACGGCCGATATCGCCGCGACCGCAACCCAGGTCGAGGAACTGGCGCGCGCCGGCTCGGAACTGGTCAGGATCACCGTCGACCGCGAGGAGGCCGCTGCCGCCGTCCCCCATATCCGCGACCGGCTGATGGTCCGCAACGTCAGCGTCCCGCTCATCGGCGACTTCCACTACAACGGCCACCGCCTGCTCACGGACCACCCGGCCGCAGCCGAGGCGCTCGCCAAGTACCGCATCAATCCCGGCAATGTCGGGTTCGGCGAGAAGCGCGACCGCCAGTTCGCGACCCTGATCGAGCTGGCGATGCGCTACGGCAAGCCGGTCCGCATCGGCGTCAACTGGGGCTCGCTCGACCAGGCCCTGCTCACCCGACTGATGGACGACAACGCGCGTTCGCCCGTGCCGCGATCGGCGATGGAAGTGACCCGCGAGGCGATCGTGCAGTCGGCGATCCTCTCGGCATTGGAGGCCGAGCGCCTTGGCCTGGCGCGCGACCGCATCATCCTCTCGGCCAAGGTCTCGGGCGTGCAGGACCTGGTCGCGGTCTACACCGCGCTTGCCCGCCGCTCCGACCACGCGCTGCACCTTGGGCTCACCGAAGCCGGCATGGGCTCGAAGGGCATCGTCGCCTCGTCGGCGGCCATGGGCATCCTGCTCGAGCAGGGCATCGGCGATACCATCCGCATTTCGCTGACGCCTGAGCCCGGCGGCGACCGCCGCCGCGAGGTGACCGTGGCGCAGGAACTCCTGCAGACCATGGGCTTCCGCGCCTTCGTGCCGGTGGTGGCGGCCTGCCCCGGCTGCGGGCGGACGACCTCGACGGTCTTCCAGGAGCTCGCCCGGCGGATCGAGGACGACCTCAGGGCCGCCATGCCGGTCTGGCGCGACAAATATCCCGGGGTCGAGGCGCTCAAGGTCGCGGTCATGGGCTGCATCGTCAACGGGCCGGGCGAATCGAAGCACGCCGACATCGGCATTTCCCTCCCCGGCACCGGCGAACAGCCGGCGGCGCCGGTTTTCATCGACGGGAAAAAGGCGGTAACCCTGCGCGGCCCCAGGATTGCCGAAGAATTTAGGGATATGGTGCAAGACTACGTTCAGTCCCGCTTCGGACGCGCCCCCGCGTCGGCCGACGCCGCCGAGTAGGCGGGACGTCACGGCGGTTATCCCGCCAGCAAGGAGTACGACAGTGGCCAAGAGTTCGAAGACCGACGCCGAGATCCGCTACGCCAAGGCGCAGAAGCGCGTGCAGGAGGCGGCGAAGGCGCAGACCGAAGTCCAGGCCGAGGCCCGGCGCGTCAACGACAACACCGCCCGGCTGCGCGAGCTGCGCCTGGCGAAGGAGGCCTCCGACGCCGCCGCGCTCGCCGCCGCCCCGCCGGCGGCGAAGAAGAAGCCGAAGTCGCGCGCCAAGGCCGCAATTCCGCTGGAAAAGCTCAACGCCTCCAACGACGACTAGGACGGGCGGCGCCTCGCTTCGTCCCGGGCTCCGTGGGGGCTGCCCTCTCCGATGAGGCGCCCCCTCTCCCATAGGGAGAGGATACCGGAGCCTTGCCCGCCGTCAGGCGGGCCCAGGCGAAGTTAATGAGGGTGTATGGGAGGGACGGGGAGAGGCGCCCCGGGGTGTGCCTCATCCGCAGAACTCCATAACCCCTCACCAAGCTCGACTACCCGGCTTCTCCGGAAGTCTCGCTATCCTCTC
>JBBQGL010000210.1:0-4675 GCA_038323025.1 Hyphomicrobiales bacterium | reverse complement strand
GTCGATTCGCCCGAGGGAGCCGGGGCGGTCGCTTGCGGGTTGCGGGAGTCTCTGCGCAGCAAGGCCGTGCCCTGTAAGAGCAAGGTGCGCCAAAGGTCGAACTCGGCAAACGGGGCTTCGCCCCCATCGCCCTCGGCCGCCGCCGTCAGCCGGTCGTAAATCGCCAGGGGCAAGCCGCCTGCCTCGGGAGCGCGGGTCAGGTCTTCGCGGGCTGCACGCTCGCGGTGGAGATCGTCGGCGAGGAAGGCTTCTATTTCACTGGCGATCGCCGGCTCGGCAGCCTTGACGCCCTCTCCCACCGCTTCCCGCAACCGGGCGGCAAAGCTCCGCCAGTCGTGGAGAATGTCGCTGAATTCGACGAACAGCCGCCGGTGCCCGCGGCTGGCGAATTCCGCCTCAAGATTGGCCACGGAGTAGAGAAAGGAGCGCCTTGGAAAGGGAAAAGCCCTCGCGCCTCGCCAGCGACCGCGCCACCTCCAGAGGATTGCGGAACGGAATGACGACAACCGGTTCCGTCCGCAGCCCGTCCAGAACGCTCAGCCACAACGGCAGAAGCCGGGTCAGCCGTGGATCCTTGACCACGAAGAGGCGAGCGGCGCCGAAGTCCCTTTCGAGCTCCCGGCGAATCTCCTCTCCCGCGGTCGCGGCGGCGGGCGAGCTCATCCAATCCCGGGGCAGCGGCGCGACGTCGTCCCAGGCACTGGCGAAGTCCGTCAGCAGGCGCTCGTGAATCCGATAGAGCACCTGCGATTCCCAGAAGCCGCGATCGTTGTTGCCGGCGACGGGACCCATCAGTTCGGTGGAGATGCGCGCGCCCAAGAGACTTGCCAGGCGCGCCGTGACCGACGTTCCCGACCGGTGCATGCCGGCCACCAGAATGCACTGCGCCCACGGGGGTTGCCGCGAGTCCTTGCCCGCGTTCTCAAACTGGTCAGTCGATGCCGGCGTGACGTTCATGGCGGGCCTGCCAACTGCCGTTCCAACCTGGCCGCCCGACACAGCCGGCCAACGAACCGCTTTCATCAATAGGCGGCGTAGGACTTCTCCTCGACGATGGCCGAGCCAAGATGCAGGTTCAGATGCTTCTTGAGCTCGGCGCGCTCGTCGTTGGTGCGGTAGATCGCGCGGGCATGCCCGATGAAGGCGGCGCCGAAATCCTTGCGGCGCTCGCATTCGCGAATCTCATCTTCGAGATCCCAAAGGCGGGCGTTCACGGCCTTGAGGCCGGCGGTCAGCCGCGCAACGGTCTCGTCGGACGGGACGTGGCGGCGGGCCTCTTCACGCAGGACGCTCAGCTCGTGGGTGACGTTGGCGACCTTGACCTGGTCGGTCATGCGCTCGCTTTTCAACTCGAGGATCGTGATCTTGTCGATCAGTTCGCCAGGAGAAACCGCCACGCGCACGAGCGGCGGCGGGCCTCCGGATGCGGTCGCGCGCTCTGCCATCCCACTCACCTCCTCTTCGACCAGCCCTTGCCTACGGCAAGCAACCAGCCGCATAAAGTGCCTTCGCGACCAGAAACGAAAATCGGCCGCCAGGGAAGCCGCGAATACGCGATTTGCGCGCGTGCGGACAATGCCGTCATTTCGGCGAACGATGCCGGCGCGGCTTGACTAAAGCGGCCTCCGTCGCCAGCGTGCGCCGCGCCGCCAGCCCTATTTGTGCCGGGACGCGCCCGGCGGGAGAAACCGAGAGAGATGGCCGAGAATCGCGTTGCCTTGATCACGGGGATTACTGGACAAGACGGCGCCTATCTCGCCGAAAGCCTGCTGGCCAAGGGATACATCGTCCACGGGGTCAAGCGGCGGGCGTCCTCCTTCAACACCGAGCGAATCGATCACCTCTACGAGGACCCGCATGAAGCGGCGCCGAAGCTGATCCTGCACTATGGCGACCTAACGGACGCCACCAACCTCATCCGCCTCCTCCAGGAGACCCAGCCGGACGAGATCTACAACCTCGCCGCCCAGAGCCATGTTCAGGTGAGCTTCGAGACGCCGGAATATACCGCCAATGCCGACGCGCTCGGCACGCTTCGCCTGCTCGAGGCGATCCGTATCCTCGGCCTCACCGAACGGAGCCGCTTCTACCAGGCCTCGACATCGGAGCTCTTCGGCAAGGTGCACGAAGTCCCGCAGACCGAGAAGACGCCGTTCCACCCGCGCAGCCCCTACGGCGTCGCCAAGCTCTACGCTTACTGGATCACGGTGAACTATCGCGAGGCCTACGGGATCTTCGCCGCCAACGGCATCCTGTTCAATCACGAGAGCCCGCTGCGCGGCGAGACCTTCGTTACCCGCAAGGTGACGCGCGCCGTCGCCGCCATTCATCATGGCCTGCAGCACGTGCTCTACGTCGGCAATCTCGACGCGAAACGCGACTGGGGACACGCCCGCGACTATGTCGAGGGGATGTGGCGCATTCTCCAGCACAGCGAAGCCGACGATTTCGTGCTCGCCAGCGGCGAGACCCACACGGTGCGCGAGCTGGTCGAGACAGCGTTTGCCAGGGTCGACCGGGCCCTCGTCTGGAAAGGCGAGGGCGTGGATGAGACGGGAGTAGACCGCAAGACCGGAGAAATCGTCGTCCGCGTCGATCCGCGCTATTTCCGGCCGACGGAAGTCGATATTCTGCTCGGTGACGCGACCAAGGCCCGGACGCACCTGGGCTGGCAGCACACGATCAGCTTCGACGAGATGATCGCCGAGATGGTCGCGAGCGACCTGAAGGTTGTCGCCGAAGAGAAGAACCGTCGCGACCGCCATGGCTGAAGCCGAAGTCACCTATCCGCTGGCGGGCAAGCGCATCTTCGTCAGCGGCCATCGCGGCATGGTCGGCTCGGCGCTGGTGCGCCGGCTGGCGAGCGAGAACTGCGAGGTGCTCACGGCGACGCGGGACGAACTCGACCTCCTCCGCCAGGCCGCCGTCGAGACATGGATGGCGAGCGCGCGGCCCGATGTCGTGGTCATCGCCGCCGCCACCGTCGGCGGCATTTTCGCCAACGATACCCGGCCGGCCGAGTTCATCTACGACAACCTCGTCATCGAGACCAACCTGATCAACGCGGCGCATACGGCGCGCGTCGAGAAGCTGCTTTTCCTCGGCTCCTCCTGCATCTACCCGAAGCTGGCGCCGCAGCCGCTTCGCGAGGATTCGCTGCTGACGGGCCCGCTCGAGCCGACCAACGAGTGGTATGCCGTCGCCAAGATCGCCGGCATCAAGCTCTGCCAGGCCTATCGCCGGCAATACGGCGACAATTTCATCTCGGCGATGCCGACCAATCTCTACGGACCGAACGACAATTTCGACCTGCAGATGGGTCATGTGCTGCCGGCGCTCCTGCGCAAGGCGCACGAAGCCAAGGCCGCCGGTGCGGATCATCTGGTGGTTTGGGGGTCGGGCAGGCCGCGGCGGGAATTCCTGCATGTCGACGACCTCGCCAGTGCCCTGGTGTTCCTGCTCGAACGCTATTCCGGCGAGGAGCACGTCAATGTCGGCACCGGCTCGGATCTGTCGATACGGGAACTGGCGGAAATGATCTGCCGGACGGTGGGGTTCGACGGCAGCCTCCGTTTCGACGCCACCAAGCCGGATGGGACGCCGCAGAAGCTCCTCGACATTTCAAAGCTCTCCGGGATGGGATGGACCGCCAAAACCCCGTTGCGGGAAGGCCTGGAGAAGACCTATCGCGCCGTTCGCGACCGGCTTTCCTGAGGCGCCGGTCCCAACCGCCGGTGGCGGCGGCATTACCGCCCAAATACAGCGATTGCGCCTTCCCTGAAGGGGATCGACTTGGTCTGGGAAAATCCGAGAGCACTCATCTCGTTGCGAAGGCCGGGCAATAGCTTGCTAACCGGGAAAGCAAACGACGCATTCGTGAGCGCGACATCGGGGACGATAATCAAATCGGCGGACCTCGCGGCGATGATTATGTCGTTGATTTGGGTGGAGTGAATCAGGTTGCCAGGGTCGGTCAGGAGCAGGCGCGTGTGGTCTTGTAGTGAGCGTAGAAGGAAGGCATGCGGAGCAATTGGCTCGGGCAGCGGTATGAATACGCTGATTGGTCTTTGGGGGACAGTGAGCGCTTTTTCGCGAATGGCGCCATAAAGTTGATCGTAGACGCGCCGAAGGTCCGCCGCATAGCCGGGGTCGAACCGCTGCTGTCGGTCGGCCAACGATAAGAATGCTACGCCGGCTGCAACGATTGAACCAATCGCGAACAGCTTAGCGCCGCGGCGAATGGACTCCGCGTTTCGATACATCATCAGCAAATTCAGGAAAATGCTGACTAGAAAGACCGCATAGTACAAAGACCCGAAAAATAGCGATTTAACCGGTGTGACGGTCGGCATCGCGTAGGCCACAAGCCCGCAAAAGATGAGGCCGCAAAGCGACCCCAGTTCCGTCCACTTCCGCAGAATCATGGACCCAAGAAGGGCGATCCCGATGATCAGGCAGCCTATGTAAAACCAGACACCTAACAAGACGCCCGCTTCTCTAAAGTAGAAAAGCAGGCCCTCTACGACAGACATAGTTGATCGCCAGGTGGCGACCTGATCGACAAAACCGGCGTGTATGTAAGCAATCAGGCCTGGTAACTGAGGGACAAAATAGGGGGCTGCGACCAAAGTCGCTGCAATCAGGATCGTTGCCAAACGGCGTGAGGCGTCGCCAT
>JBBQGL010000209.1:0-4739 GCA_038323025.1 Hyphomicrobiales bacterium | reverse complement strand
CTACGACGATCTATTCTTGTTGAACTGCCCCATTTCCTGCCTCTTCTACTGATCCCCGATCCAGGGCCGACCGAACGGTCCCTGAAGGCAAGGGGACGACATGGCGGCTTCTCACCAGCAATCCGAAGCGACGATCCGGGGGGCGCGCATGCTGCGCACCGCGCTCGGAAGCGCGATCGCGGAATTCCTGGAAGACCCCGGCGTCGTCGAGGTGATGCTCAACCCGGATGGCCGGCTCTGGATCGACCGCCTCTCCGAAGGCCTCTCCGACACGGGCGAGCGCCTTTCCCCCGCCGATGGCGAACGCATCGTCCGCCTCGTCGCCCATCACGTCGGCGCCGAGGTTCATCCGGGTTCGCCGCGCGTCTCCGCCGAACTGCCCGAGACGGGGGAGCGGTTCGAGGGCCTCCTACCGCCGGTCGTCACCGCGCCGACCTTCGCCATCCGCAAACCGGCCGTCGCGGTCTTCACGCTCGCCGACTATGTCGCCGCCGGGATCATGTCCGCGGACCAGGCCGAGACGCTGCGGCTGGCCGTCGTCGAACGGCGCAACATCTTGGTCGCCGGCGGCACCTCGACCGGCAAAACCACGCTCACAAATGCACTTCTCGCCGAAGTCGCCAAGACTGACGACCGCGTGGTGCTGATCGAGGACACCCGCGAACTGCAATGCGCCGCGCCCAATCTCGTCGCGATGCGCACCAAGGACGGCGTCGCCTCGCTGTCGGATCTGGTGCGCTCCTCGCTGCGGCTGCGGCCGGATCGCATCCCAATCGGCGAGGTCCGCGGCGCCGAGGCGCTCGATCTGCTCAAGGCCTGGGGCACCGGCCACCCCGGCGGCGTCGGAACCATCCATTCCGGCTCGGCGATCGGCGCGCTGCGCCGGATGGAGCAGTTGATCCAAGAAGCCGTCGTCACCGTCCCGCGTGCGCTGATCGCCGAGACCATCGACGTGGTCGCCGTGCTTTCCGGCCGCGGCGCGCAGCGCCGCCTCGCCGAACTCGCTCGCATCGAGGGCCTCGGCCCCGACGGCGACTACCGCGTCACCCCCGCAGCCCCCGTTTCGTCAGGAGAACCTTCATGATCCGTCCCGTCCTAAGTGTCCGCCGCCGCGTAGCGACGGCCACGTCCGCCGTCGTTATCAGCATGATGCTGGCGCCCGCCGCTCACGCTTCCGGTTCCTCGATGCCGTGGGAAGCCCCTCTGCAGTCGATCCTGCAGTCGATCGAAGGCCCGGTCGCCAAGATCATTGCGGTAATGATCATTATCATCACCGGGCTCACGCTGGCGTTCGGTGACACCTCGGGCGGCGCCCGCAAGCTGATCCAGATCGTGTTCGGCCTGTCGATCGCGTTCGCGGCCAGTTCGTTCTTCCTGAGTTTCTTCTCGTTCGGTGGCGGGGCGCTGGTCTGATGGACAGCGTTCCGGGGTTCACCGTGCCGGTCCACCGCGCGCTGACCGAGCACATCCTGCTCGGCGGCGCGCCGCGCTCGATCGCCATCCTCAATGGCACGCTCGCCGCCGCGCTCGGCCTTGGCTTGAGGCTCTGGCTGGTCGGCCTGGGTTTGTGGGCGATCGGCCATGTCGCGGCGGTCTGGGCCGCCAAGCGCGACCCGATGTTCGTCGATGTCGTGCGCCGCCACCTGCGCATCCCCGGCCATTTGAGCGTCTGAGGCCGTCATGCTGAATCTCGCCGAGTATCGCCGCACGGCAACCCGCCTGGCCGATTTCCTGCCCTGGGTCGCGCTGGCCGGCGACGGCATCGTCCTCAACAAGGACGGCAGCTTCCAGCGCACCGCGCGCTTTCGCGGGCCGGACCTCGACTCTGCGGTTGCCGCCGAGCTCGTCGCGGTCGCCGGCCGTCTCAACAACGCCTTCCGCCGCCTTGGCTCCGGCTGGGCGATCTTCGTTGAGGCGCAGCGGCACGGCGTCGATGCCTACCCGGCCAGTCGTTTCCCGGACGCGGCGTCCGCGCTGATCGACGCCGAGCGCAAGGCCGATTTCGAGGAAGACGCCTCGCACTATGAGTCGAGCTACTTCCTGACCTTCGTCTATCTGCCGCCGGCCGAGGACGCGGCCCGCGCCGAGACCTGGCTCTATGAAGGCAAGGCCGCCAACGGCGTCGATCCCAACGAGATTCTGCGCGGCTTCGCCGACCGCACCGACCGCGTCCTTCAGCTGGTCGAAGGCTTCATGCCGGAATGCCGCTGGCTCGATGATGGCGAGACGCTGACCTATCTGCATTCCTGCGTCTCGACCAAGCGCCAGCGCGTGCGCGTCCCCGAGACGCCGATGTACCTCGATGCGCTGCTCGCCGATCAGCCGCTGACCGGTGGCCTCGAGCCACGTCTTGGCACCGCCCATCTGCGCGTGTTGACCGTCGTCGGCTTCCCGACGGCCACGACCCCAGGTCTGCTCGACGAGCTCAACCGGCTGGCCTTCCCCTATCGCTGGTCGACCCGCGCGATCCTGCTCGACAAGACCGACGCCACCAAGCTGCTGAACAAGATCCGCAGGCAGTGGTTCGCGAAACGCAAGTCGATCGCGGCCATCCTCAAGGAGATCATGACCAACGAGGCCTCGGCCTTGGTCGACACCGACGCGGCGAACAAGGCGGCCGACGCCGATATGGCGCTGCAAGAGCTCGGCGCAGACTATGCCGGGCAGGCCTATGTCACCGCGACCGTGACGGTCTGGGACGAGAACCCAAGCATCGCCGCCGAGAAGCTGCGGCTAGTCGAGAAGGTAATCCAGGGCCGCGACTTCACGGCGATGGCCGAGACCATCAATGCCGCCGACGCCTGGCTCGGTTCGCTGCCGGGCCATGTCTACGCCAACGTCCGGCAGCCGCCGATCTCCACGCTCAATCTCGCCCACATGATCCCGCTTTCGGCGGTGTGGGCGGGACCGGAACGGGACGAGCATTTTGCAGCGCCCCCTCTGCTCTTCGGAAAGACCGAAGGCTCGACCCCGTTCCGGTTATCCCTTCACGTCGGCGACGTCGGCCACACGCTGGTGGTCGGTCCGACCGGCGCCGGCAAGTCGGTGCTGCTGGCGCTGATGGCGCTGCAGTTCCGGCGTTATCCGGGATCCCAGGTCTTCGCCTTCGACTTCGGTGGCTCGATCCGGGCCGCCGCGCTCGCCATGGGCGGCGACTGGCACGATCTCGGCGGCGGCTTGACCGAGGGCGCGGACGCGTCCGTCTCTCTCCAGCCGCTCGCCCGCATCCACGACACCTATGAGCGGGCCTGGGCCGCCGACTGGATTGTCGCCATCCTGATGCGCGAAGGGATCGTCATCACGCCTGAGGTCAAGGAGCATCTCTGGTCGTCGCTGACCTCGCTGGCGTCCGCGCCGGTTACCGAGCGCACACTGACGGGGCTGTCCGTCCTGCTCCAATCGCAGACGCTGAAACGCGCGCTCCAGCCCTATTGCGTCGGCGGACCCTATGGTCGGTTGCTCGACGCCGAGAGCGAACGGCTCGGCGAAGCCGAGGTCCAGGCGTTCGAGACCGAGGGCCTGATCGGGACCGGAGCGGCTGCGGCGGTGCTCGCTTATCTGTTTCACCGCATCGAGGACCGCCTCGACGGTAGGCCGACGCTGCTGATCGTCGATGAGGGCTGGCTGGCGCTCGACGACGACGGCTTCGCCGGCCAGCTGCGCGAATGGCTGAAGACGCTGCGCAAGAAGAACGCATCTGTCGTGTTCGCTACCCAGTCGCTGTCCGACATCGATGACTCCAAGATCGCGCCGGCGATTATCGAGAGCTGCCAGACCCGGCTGCTCTTGCCCAACGAGCGCGCCATCGAGTCGCAGACCACGGCCATCTATCGCCGCTTCGGGCTCAACGATCGCCAGATCGAGATCCTCGCCCGCGCCATGCCCAAGCGCGACTATTACTGCCAGTCGCGCCGCGGCAATCGCCTGTTCGAGCTCGGCCTGGGCGAGGTCGCGCTGGCGCTGTGCGCCGCGTCGGCAAAAACCGATCAGGCCGCGATCGCCCGGATCATGGCCGAGCACGGCCACGCCGAGTTCCTGTCCGCGTGGCTGCGCCACCGCAACGTCGCCTGGGCCGCCGACCTCATTCCCGACCTCACCAACCTGGAGACTTCGTCATGATTTTCGCTCGTTCGCATGCCATGCTTCTCGCCGCGTCCATCCTCGCACTTCCCACCACGTTTTTGCCGCTGCTCACTTCGCCCGCCAGCGCGCAAATCACCGTCTGGGATCCGACCAACTACACCCAGAACGTCCTGTCGGCGGCGCGCGCGCTGCAGCAGATCAACAACCAGATCACATCGCTGCAAAACGAGGCGCAGGGGCTGATCAATCAGGCGCGTAACCTTACGAGCCTGCCTTTCTCGTCGTTGCAGCAGCTTCAGCAGTCGGTGCAGCGGACCCAGCAGCTCCTCGGCGAGGCGCAGCGCATCGCCTACAATGTCCAGCAGATCGACCGGGCGTTCCAGACCACCTATGGAAACGCCTCGCTGTCGGCGACCGACCGGCAACTGGTCGCCGGTGCGCGCGAACGCTGGCAGAACACCGTCGGCGGATTGCAGGACGCGATGCGCGTCCAGGCCGGCGTCGTCGGCAACATCGACACCAACCGCACCCAGATGTCGGCGCTGGTCGGCCAAAGCCAGGGCGCGACTGGCGCACTGCAGGCGACCCAGGCCGGCAACCAGCTCCTCGCGCTCCAGGCGCAGCAACTCGCCGACCTCACCGCCGTCGTTGCCTCC
>JBBQGL010000208.1:0-4757 GCA_038323025.1 Hyphomicrobiales bacterium | reverse complement strand
AGGAAAACGGGTGGTTCCTCAGCTTTCACTGCTTCGCGAAATACGTGAAGGTGGCCTTCTTCCGGGGCGCGTCGCTCAGTCCCGTCCCTCCCGGCGCGTCGACGAGCAAGCAGACCCGGTACCTCGACATCCACGAGGACGACCAGTTCGACGAAACTCAGTTCGCCGCCTGGGTGAAGCGAGCCAGCCAGTTGCCCGGCGAACGACTGTAAGCGGCGGGTCGTTTGGGATAATGCGCGGTGCGCGGTGTGTCCTCCGCGCACGCCGGCCGGCTGCCGGAATTGGCAGCCTCGGGCCAAAGCGAGCTATGGGACCAGCGCGTCCAGTTCGGGCAGGAGCACGACGCTTTCCTGCTCGTTGGGATCGGTTCGGGCGATGACCGCGGTGACCGGCTGGTCGCCGAGGTTCATCGGCAGGTGGGGCACGCCGGCCGGGATATAGAGGAGTTCGCCCGCCCTGGTAACCGCGCGATGCTCCAGGCGATCGCCAAAGAACGTTACCCCCTCCCCGCTCATCACGTAGATAGCGGTCTCGTGGCTCGCGTGCTTGTGCGCCCTGGCGCGGCCGCCCGGCGGAATGGTCAGGAGGTGCATGCAGAGGCCGGTCGAACCCACGGTTTCCTTCGCGATGCCCTCGAAATAGCTGAAGCCCTGCTTGCCGCCATAGGTGCTGCTTGGCCTGATCACCCGGCACACAGGCGCCGCATTGTCGGACATAGTCGGATGCCTCCTAAGAATACGCGGCGTCACGATACCACCGCGATCTGATAGTAGAGCCGGACGACCCGAAGAGAACCCTCCACGCTGCCGCGGTTTCGCCGGAAAACGGCACCCGGCTTGCATGGAATCCGGTTTTGCCGAACTACCCAAAAGAGGAAGCTGCCATGACCGTCCACGCCCGTATCGCCGAAGTCACCGAGCGCATCCGGAAACGCAGCGAAGGCAGCCGCGGCCCTTATCTCGAGCGCATCCATGCCGCGGCGGCGCGGAAGCCGAACCGCCTGCATCTTTCCTGCTCGAACCTCGCCCATGGCTTTGCCGCCTGTGCGCCCGGCGACAAGGCAGCACTTGCCGGCGAGACGCAGCCGAACCTCGGCATCATCACGGCCTACAACGACATGCTTTCGGCGCACCAGCCCTATGCGCGGTTCCCCGAGCTGATCAAGGAAGCGGCGCGGTCAGTCGGCGGCACGGCGCAGGTGGCGGGCGGCGTGCCGGCGATGTGCGACGGGGTCACGCAGGGCCAGGCGGGCATGGAACTGTCGCTGTTCTCGCGCGACACCATCGCTATGGCGGCCGGCATCGGGCTCTCGCACGACATGTTCGACGCGGCGGTGTTCCTCGGCATCTGCGACAAGATCGTGCCGGGGCTGCTCATCGCGGCGCTGAGCTTCGGGCATCTGCCGGCGGTTTTCATTCCCGCCGGGCCTATGCCCTCGGGCATGTCGAACACCGAACGCTCGCGCATCCGCCAGGATTTCGCCGCCGGCAAGATCAGCAAGGCCGAGATGCTCGCCGCCGAGTCGCAGTCGTTCCACGGTCCCGGCACCTGCACGTTCTACGGAACCGCCAATTCCAACCAGATGCTGATGGAGATCATGGGGCTGCACCTGCCCGGTGCTTCGTTCGTCAACCCCAACACGCCGCTCCGCGACGCGCTCACCCGCGCCGCCACGGCGCGGGCACTCGCCATCACGGCGATGGGCAACGCGTACACGCCGGTCGGCGCCATCGTCGACGAGCGCGCAATCGTCAACGGCGTGGTCGGCCTGCACGCGACCGGCGGCTCGACCAACCACACGCTCCACCTTGTTACCATCGCGCGCGCGGCCGGCCTGCGCCTGACCTGGGACGACTTCGCCGACCTGTCCGAGGTGGTGCCGCTGGTCGCCCGCGTCTACCCGAACGGGCCGGCGGACGTGAACAGCTTCCACCAGGCGGGCGGCATGGCGTTCCTCATCCGCGACCTCCTCGGCACCGGTCTCCTGCACCGGGACGTGACCACGGTCTGGGGCACCGGCCTCGACGGCTACACGCAGACGCCGGCGCTCGCCGAAGACGGGACGCTGGCGTGGAGCGCCGGGCCGGCGGCGAGCCGCGACGAGAAGGTGCTCCGCCCGACCGTCAGGCCGTTCTCGCTGGAAGGCGGGCTGAAGCTGCTCGACGGCAACCTCGGCCGCGCCGTGATCAAGATCTCGGCCGTGAAGCCCGAGCACCAGGTGATCGAGGCGCCGGCGATGATCTTCCACAGCCAGGACGAACTGCGCGCGGCCTTCGACGCCGGCCGGCTCAACCGGGATTTCGTCGCCGTCATCCGCTTCCAGGGGCCGCGTGCCAACGGCATGCCGGAACTGCACAAGCTTACGCCGACACTCGGCCTGTTGCAGGACTGCGGTCACAAGGTGGCCCTCCTCACCGACGGGCGCATGTCGGGCGCTTCCGGCAAGGTACCGGCGGCCATCCATGTGACCCCCGAAGCGGCGCACGGCGGGCCGATCGCGAAACTGCGCGAAGGCGACGTAATCCGCCTCGACGCGCCGCGCGGGCGGCTGGTAGTGCAGGTCGACGCGGGTGAATTCGCGGCGCGGCCGGCGGCGACCGCCGACCTCGAGGGCAACGAGCACGGGATCGGGCGCGAGCTCTTCCGCATGTTCCGCGCCAATGCGATTTCGGCCGAGCTTGGCGCGGGCGTGTTCTGAGGGCATTGTCCCGCGCCCTGAAGAATCACGAGGAACCCCACCCCATGGCCGACATCGCCTCGATCTTCCTGCTCATCGCGATCATGCACGGCAGCAACGACGCCTTCACGATCACCGAGCTCGCCACCTTCCAGAGCGAGGCGGCCTGCAACACGGCAGCCGAGACGTTCTCGAAGGCGGTCGCCAACGGGGGATCGAAGACGGTGGAGGTCGGCTGCCTGCCCGCCTCGGCGATCGAGGAGCTGAAGCGGCGGTAGGGCTGTGGGTAGGCGCGTCCTTCGAGGCTCGATCGCCAGCGCGATCGAGCACCTCAGGATGGCGGCGTCGGAATGACTCCACGGGTGGCCGCCGGGCCAGACCGGTGGGGTAACCCCAAGGCCAATGCAAACCAGCCCGCCATCCTGAGGCGCCCGGACGTAGTCCGGGCCTCGAAGGACGCGCGAACCTATTTCCCCAACGGAGGAGTCTATTCGGCCTTGCGGCGGGCCCACGGCCGCTTGCCCGCCGGCACTTCGCGGGCGTCGTCGGCGGCGACCGGCTGGAGGTATTCCTTCACCTCGGGCCATTCGCCGCGGGCGAGTGCCTTTTCCACAACCGGGTTGGCGACGACGAAGGCATCGATGCCGACGCGGACCATGTAGGGCATCTGGTCGATGATGTAGTCGCCGATGGCGCGGATCTCACCGGCATAGCCGTCGCGCTCGCGGAGCAGCCGCGCGATGGAGAACGCGCGGCCGTCGGCATATTTCGGGATGGTCACCGCGATCACCGGAAAGCGCGGCAGGTCCGCGGCGATGTCGGTCAAGATGCTGCCGGGAGCGATCAGCAGCCCGAGGGGCGCGTTCCGCCCGGCGAGCGCGGCACGCTCGTCGCGCCAGCGCTTGAGGCTGACGATGACAGACGCATCGTCCGGCACCGGCTGATCGTCGGCTACGACCTGCCAGGCATCGTCGATGAAGGAGCCATTCTTCCAGAGGGGCATTGTCGCGGCCGTCCGTTTTCCTAATTCGGCGGGCGTATATGACACGCTGGCCAGTTGCTATGCCACCGCCATTCACCCCCGAGGTCATCCCTCCAGCTTGACCGGAATTGGGTGCCGAAGACGCCCACCTCATCGCCAGGAATTTTAGCCGCATCTTTAGCGCAGACCTACTTCTACTCATTCCAAATCGGAGTATCGGTGTCCGGCTCACGATCAATGATGAACCTTCGCGTGCGATCAGTGCGGTCACGCTTGATCCACTGGCTCGTTGAGTTGGGCGGCGCCAGACAGGTAGCGCGCAAACTAGCTTTCAGATCTGCGCCGAGGCCCGCAAAAGGGCGAGCCTCAGGTCTGCCGAGAATCGGTTGACGCAGGCTATTTTGGCCAATCTGGGTGAGTTCTTGGTGGAAAGGTCCTCTTTATTCTTGCCGACACTCGACTGAGATCAACAGTTTCAAACTTGGGAACCAAGAACGCACCGGGTAAATCTCGAGGAGAAAACGTCGAATAGTCAAGGGAGTTAGCGACAAAAGCACGCAGATAGTTAAGCTATGGAGTTCGCCGAACAGTGCTAAAGTTTATTCTTTGAATTTCTGTCAGCATGTCCTTTGCCTCGCTCCTTCTGCCCAAGTTCAGCAAAGCTACTCCGCGCAGAATCTCGGCGTATACCATGTACTTGGTATAACGATGAGAGTAATGCCTTTTCATTGTCTCTATATATTTGTCGATAATTTCCACGCATCTCTCGAAATTTCCGTTTTCAGCTGCTTTGAGTGATATAGACCACAACGCAGTCAGCCGAAATATTTCGAACAATCTACCGATCACGATCATTGTTCACCGAAGATATTTTCTCCAAGACTGATTGTTTAACGATGCGCTGCGTAATAGCTCCAGGTGCTCATGTCCGATTGGCGGTGGATTGGGCTTCTTGACGCTAGTGGAACAAATCTGACGGGTGAATCCGGGAGGGGATTCCCGTCAGGTTCGGCGCATGCGAGTCTTGGGCATGCGCCCCGGGATTTCCGTCAAGCTGAAGCCACGTGATCGCCGCCACCTTGAAGCGATCGTCGGTGA
>JBBQGL010000207.1:0-4820 GCA_038323025.1 Hyphomicrobiales bacterium | reverse complement strand
GGGCGTCCCCGTCGGTCATTGCCGCGGCGGTCGCACGGCCTCACTCGACCGATTCGGTGGCGACCAGCTTCCAGTTGGGATCGCGCGACGACACGTCACGCGCGAAGGTCCAGATATCGGTGACGTCGCCGACCTTGACCGGATCGCCGTCGATGACCGCGCCGTCCTTGTCGCGCGTCGCCGAAATCAGCTTGGAGAGGAAGCGCACCGTGATCTGCGCCGTGCCGCCCTTCTGGCTGGCATCGGTGATCTCCGCCTTGTCGATGCCGACGAACTTGAACTCGATGCTCTCCTGACGCGTTTCGCGCTGGCCGATGGCCGACACGAAGCCCTCATAGACCTCGCGGCTGAGCAGTTGTTTCAGCGGCTTGCGGTCGCCGCTGGCAAAGGCCGTCACGATCATCTCATAGGCGCCACGGGCGCCGCGCAGGAACCCGTCGGGATCGAACGTCTTGTCAGCCGCGGCGATGGCGGCGAGGCCCTGGGCGAGCACCGATCCGGCCGGCGCAATCGTCCGGATGCGTTCCTCGACCGCCGGCGCGTCAACCGGAGCTGCAACCTCGTCGCGTTCCGCCGGACGGCGCGGCAGGCTGATCACCTTGTCGTCGCCGGGTGCGGCGCGCCCGGCCGGCCCGCGGCGCGTGAACGGATCGACCGGCGGCCGTTCGCTGCCGGTCCGCTTGCCGAGAACGCTGCGGAGGCGAATGAAGATAACGACCGCTACCACCAGGAAGGCGACCGTAAAGACATCGGGAAAGCCGTTCATCATGCGGCGACCTGAGTGGGGCCTGTGGAGGGAAGGGGAGCAGTCATGGCAAGGCCACCGTCATCCTATCTAGGCAAGGTCGTGACGCGATGCGAGTCCGTCGAAGGCGAGGCGCCCGTCTCCTTGTAACGCCAAGGCAGCCGTGTTAGCCAGCCGCCGTCATTTTTCGCATGGGCGGCGGCCGTACAGAAGACCTGCCCCGAAGGGAAGAAAAGTAGATGGCCGACAAGGAAAACGGGCGCACGACCGCCCCCGCCGCCCAGCCGGGCGCCCCGCAGCAGAACATCAGCGTTCTTGCCCAGTACGTTAAGGATCTTTCCTTCGAGAACCCCGGGTCGCCGCAATCGCTGCGCTCCCGCCAGAATGCCCCGGCGATCAACATTTCGATCAACGTCCAGGGCGGCGAGATGCGCAACAACGAGGTCGAGATCCAGCTGAGGCTGGAGGTCCGCGCCATGGACGGCCAGGCGGTCCTCTTCGCCATCGAGCTGATCTATGCCGGGCTCTTCCGCCTCACCAACATTCCGCAGGAGGCCGTGGCCCCGCTCCTCATGATCGAGTGCCCGCGGCTGCTCTTCCCGTTCGCGCGCCAGATCATCGCCGACGCCAGCCGCAATGGCGGGTTCCCGCCGCTTCTCGTCGACCCGGTCGATTTCGCCGCCCTCTACCGCCAGCGGCTGACCGAGGCGCAGTCGGCGCCGCGGATGGCCTGACCGGGGAAGCCTGTCTGCGGACTCCTTCGGCGTCAGTCGCAGCGCGTCAGCGCCTGCGAGGAGCTGTCGGCGTTGGTGAGCTTGGCCGTGCGGCCGCTGGCGCTCACCTCGACGGCCGCGCTGAAGGTCGACCCGTCGCCGCAGGTGACGTTCACCCGCCAGGCGTTCTTGCCGGTCTTCTCGACGGTGGAGTAGGGGCAGGTCGAGTTCTCCGCCGGGTACGACAGGGCATTGGCGTCGATGCCGAGATCCTTGCCGCAATAGCGGTGGGTGATCGGCAGGCTGGCCGCATCGGCAAAGGTCGCCACAACGACGGCTATCGCAAATGCCGGCAGGGCGGCGGACGCGCGGGCAAACATGGTCAGGTCTCCTTCGGCCACTCAGGCGGCAAGGCCGGCTTCTTCGGCGAGTTGCTTCAGCGATGTCGCCGGGCGTGGGCCGATGTGGCTGATCACCTCGGCTGCGGCCAGATGCCCGAACTCGGCCGCTCGCCGCAGCGGCAACTTGCGGGCGTGTGCGAAGAGGAAGCCGGCGGCGAAGAGATCGCCCGCCCCGGTCGTGTCGACGATCGTTCCGACCGGAAAGGCCGGCACCGCCTCGACGCCATCTCCCGTGATGACGAAGGCGCCGTCGGCCCCGGCGGTGACCACCGCGAGCTTCGCGTCCCGGCGCATCGCCCCCACCGCCGTGGCGAAATCGGCCGTCTGGTAGAGCGCGTGCAGCTCGGCGCTGTTGGCGAACAGGACATCCACCGATCCGTCGCGGACAAGGCCAAGAAACTCGTCGCGGAAACGGTCGACACAGAAGGAATCCGAGAGCGTCAGGGAAACCTTGCGGCCGGCTTCGTGGGCGACCTTCGCGGCCTTGCGAAAGGCCTCCTTCGCCTGGGGCCGGTCCCACAGGTAGCCCTCGAGATAGGTGATCGCCGCCGCGCCCACGGTTTTCGGGTCGATGTCGGCGGGGGTGAGTAACTGCGCCGCGCCGAGATAGGTGTTCATCGTCCGCTCTCCGTCCGGCGTGATCAGGATCATCGACCGCGCCGTCGGATCGCCACCCGCCAGCGGCGGCGTGTCGAAGTGGATGCCTTGCGAGTGCATGTCGTGGCGGTAAATGCGCCCGAGCCCGTCGGCCGCCACCTTGCCGATGAAGGCGGCGCGGCCGCCAAGCGAGGCGACGCCGGTTGCGGTATTGCCGGCACACCCGCCCGACATCTGCATGGCCTTGCCCATCAGGCCGTAGAGCCGCTCAGCCTCGTCGGTTTCGATCAGGCGCATCGAGCCCTTGATCAGGTGCTCGCGCACGAGGAAGTCCTCCTCGGTCGTGGCGATGACGTCGACGATGGCGTTGCCGATGCCGAGGACGTCGAAGGTGGGCTCTGCCATGCGCTGGATGGGCTCTCGCTCGAAGGAGGCGGCACTATAGTCGGGCGAGAGTCCTATGCAACGGCAGGCGTCTTGTCCGGATAACGGCAGATGTCGTTGATCGGACAGATTGGACAGTCCGGCTTCCGCGCCTTGCAGATGTAGCGACCGTGCAGGATCAGCCAGTGGTGGGCGTGCAGCTTGTATTTTTCAGGCACGATCCGTTCCAGCCCAAGCTCGACCGCCAGCGGATCCTTGCCGGGCGCGAGGCCGGTGCGGTTGGCGACGCGGAAAATGTGCGTGTCGACCGCCATCGTCGGCTCGCCGAAGGCGACGTTGAGAACCACATTGGCCGTCTTGCGTCCCACTCCGGGCAGCGCCTCCAGTGCCTCGCGGGTCCGCGGCACTTCGCCGCCGTGCTCGGCGACGAGCTTCCTCGAGAGGGCGACGACGTTGCGCGCCTTGCCGCGGTAGAGGCCGATCGTCTTGATCAGTTCGGCGACCTTCTCCTCGCCGAGGGCCGCCATCTTTTCCGGGGTCGGCGCCAGCCTGAACAGGGCCGGGGTCGCCTTGTTGACGCCGACGTCGGTCGCCTGCGCCGAAAGCACGACCGCGACCAGGAGCGTGAACGGATTGGCGTATTCCAGTTCCGTCTTCGGCTCGGGCATCCGTTCGGCGAAGCGGCGGAATATTTCCTCCGCCTCCGCGGCGGAGACCCGCCTGCTCCTCCGCGCGCCGGCAACGGGCGTGGCCATCAGCCGCGCTCCGCCGGCCTTGTATGGGCGCCGTTTACCGGTGAACTTGCGCTCACGCGCGTTACCCCCGTCTCGTGCCGCCGTGGGATTCTCCCGCGGCTCCTCTATAATCATCTGCCATGACTTCCGCCAACGCCGACCCGGCCATCTTCTCGACAGTGCTGAAGCCGTACCGGTCGCTTAGCCCGAACGGCTTCGCCCTGGTCATGGCGGTGTTTGTCGCCGGATCCTTCACCGTCGGGCTGGCGTTCTGGCTGATGGGCGCCTGGCCGGTGGTCGGCTTCTGCGGTCTCGACATCCTCGCCCTCCAGGTCGCCTTCCGCCTCAGCTACCGCTCCGCCCGCGCCGCCGAGGAGATCACGCTCACCCGCGCCCACCTGTCGGTGAAGCAGATCGACCCCAGGGGCCGTGAGACCGAACGCGGCTTCAACCCCTACTGGGCACGCCTCGAGATCGACCGCCACCCGGAAATCGGCGTCACCCGCGTGCGCATCGCCTCCCACGGCGACCGGCTGACCGTCGCCGGCTTCCTCGGCCCGCGCGAGCGCGAACGCTTCGCCACCGATTTCTCCGCCGCGCTTGCCGCCGTCCGTGCGGGCCCGTGAACACCCCGGGCGCGTGCAAGAATCGGGTGGTTTCGACCGGCGCCGGCGCCTAGATCGACGGGAACGAAATGAGGAACATTCCCATGTCGCTCTCGCATGACTTCGCCGCCGCCGTCCGCGCCCCCGTTGCCGCCCGCCCACCGGCCAGCGACTATGCCGTCGTCCGCCGCGCGATCGAGTTCATCTCGCGGAACTGGCGCGACCAGCCGTCGCTGGAGCGCATCGCCGCAGAAGTCGGAATGGCGCCGCTCGCGCTGCAGCGCCTGTTCACGCGCTGGGCCGGGCTGACGCCGAAGGGTTTTCTCCAGGCGGTCACCCTCGACGCCGCCCGCGGCCTGCTCGCCGATTCGGCCTCGGTGCTCGATGCGAGCTACGAGGTCGGCCTGTCAGGTCCCGGCCGCCTGCACGACCTCTTCGTCACCCACGAGGCGATGACCCCGGGCGATTTCAAGGCGCGTGGCGAGGGCAGCACGCTCCGCTACGGCTTCCATCCTTCGCCCTTCGGCATCGCCCTGGTGATGGCGAGCGAGCGCGGCCTGACCGGCCTCGCCTTCGCCGACGAAGGGGGTGAGGCGGCGGCGCTGGCCGACATGCAGCATCGCTGGCCGCGCGCCACCTAT
>JBBQGL010000206.1:0-4977 GCA_038323025.1 Hyphomicrobiales bacterium | reverse complement strand
CTAGAGCGGTTTTGCAGTTCTCCGATTCGCAGGGGATTCCGTTTTCTTGCGAACAGTGCGAGTCCGGCTCCGTTACAGCGGTGGAGGACGGACATGGCGCGGGCCTACAGTCAGGATTTGCGAGAGCGGGTGATCGATTCGACGTTTTCAGGAATGTCCGCGCGTCGGGCGGCCGATCGGTTCGGGATCGGGCTGGCGACAGCGATCCGATGGGTTCGACGGGTCCGCGAAACCGGCGAGCGGACGGCCCGCCGGCAGGGGCAGCCTCGCGGCTCCAAGCTTGACCCTCATCGGGATTACATCCTCGGTCTGGTCGAGACGACACCAGACATGACCATCAGCGAGATGCTTGAGCAGCTTGCCGAACGAGGTGTCCAGGCGTGCCGGGCGACCCTGTGGACCTTTCTCGACCGTCGCGGCCTGACGTTCAAAAAAAATCGGCGCACGCGGCCGAGCAGGACCGTCCGGACATCCTGAAGCGGCGCAAGAATTGGTTCGACGACCAGCTCGATCTCGATCCCGCCCGCCTCGTGTTCATCGACGAGACGTGGGCCTCTACCAACATGGCCCGGCTTCGTGGCCGCGCCCAACGCGGCGAGCGGCTCAGGGCCAGCATCCCGCATGGCCACTGGAAGACGACCACCTTCGTGGCAGGCCTCAGACTCACCGGCATGGTCGCGCCGATGGTGCTCGACGGGCCAATCAACCGCATCGCCTTCCAAGCCTACATCGACCAGGTGCTCGTGCCCACCCTCCAGACCGGAGACTGCGTCGTGATGGACAATCTTTCGAGCCACAAGGGCCCGGCGGTGCGCGCCGCCATCAAGGCGGCGGGGGCACAACTGCGCTACCTTCCGCCCTACAGCCCGGACTTCAATCCCATCGAGAACGCCTTCGCCAAGCTCAAGGCCCTGCTGCGAAAGGCCGCTGAACGAACCGCCGACGGTCTCTGGGAAACCATCGGTCGCCTCATTGATCTCTTACCGCCGCAGGAATGCGCAAACTACTTCACCGCCGCTGGATACGATCCGGATTAAGGCGAATCCGCTCTAGAGGCGGCGAGCTTTAGGGTCGCCGCTCTTCTCCGCGATTCGCTGCAAGGCGGGCCGCAACGGCTCGCGCACGACGGTCATGTGGTGGCCGCTGGCGTGGACGATATGCGTCGCGTCCGCGACGATCGCGACGTGGCCGGGCCAGTAGAGCAGGTCGCCGCGCCTCAGATCGGCAAGGCCGGCAAGGGCTCGTCCGAGATAAGCCGCCTGCATATCGGAATCGCGCGGAGCCGGCCGGCCCGCCGCCATGAGAGCCAGCTGGACCAGTGCCGAACAGTCGAGGCCGAGGCTCGTGCGGCCGCCCCAGAGATAGGCCGTACCGATAAAGCGCTCCGCCACGGCGACATAGTCCGGCTCCGGCGGCGCATCGATCGGAGCCGCGTGGATGGCGACAAGGGCGCCCTCGCCGCCGGCGAGCAGGCAGTAGCGGGTGCCGCGAGTTTCCGTTTCGCCCGTGACGGAGACGGCGGCGCCGAAGGACAGCGCGGAGCGTGCCGGCAGCTTCATGTCGGGCGCCGGATAGACGAAAGTGCGCAGCGCCGTGATCCGATGGGTCGGCTCAGGTGCGACGGGCCCGAGCGCATCCGACGCGGTGTAGCCGACATAGCCGTCGGTCTGGTTCTGGCCCCAGGCCCAGCCTTCGTCCGTCTCGTCAAAGACGCGAAACAGCTCGCCGCGCAGGAGTTCGCTGTCGAGCGCCGCATCGGGACGCGGCGCGTGCCTGAGGGCCGCCGACGGGGCCGCCACGCGGCGGAGCGTACCTTCCGTGAAGCGATCAGCGGCGACGCTGCCCCCCAGCCGGGAGTCGGCGAGGTCGGGCCGAAAAGCGTTCAGCCGCGGATCGAGGGATGCGGTCATAGCGGCAGCGCCCGGTGGCGGGCGATGATGGAGTCGCCGAGCTTCTCCACGGCAAGCGCGCCCTCGAGCGTGCGCTGGACGAGGACGTTGCGGCGATCCGTCTCATCACGGCGGCGGGTGACCAGGCCGAGGCGGCCCATGGAATCGAGGGCCCGGGTGATCGCCGGCTTGGTGACGCCAAGCTTGGCGGCGAGCCCGCGGACGGTGTGGGGCGGCGGCTCGAGATAAACGGTCAGCAGCACGGCCATCTGGCGAGCGGACAGGTCCGGGTGCTCGTCATGAACGAGGTCGAAGGTGACGTCGTGCCAGAGTTTCAGCGCCTGGCTCGGGCGCAGTTCGCCGGGCATGTTCAGCCGATCGTTTCGGTTCCGAACTATTGCCCCGGTCTGAAGCAGGGAGCAAGCGGCTCCACTCGCGATGATGAATCGCGGCCGGACGGCCCGGACAGGCTTACCTGGCGTAGCGCTCGGCAATCAGCGCGAAAAGCGCGCGGATTGCCTGGGCCTCGCCGCCTTCGGGATGAGCCGGGCGGGTGGACGGATTCCAGGCAAAGATATCGGCATGGATCCAGGCGAGCTCGCGCGGCACGAAGCGGGCGAGAAAGAGGGCGGCCGTGATCGAGCCGGCGAGCGGCGATGATCCGGCGTTGTTGATGTCGGCGATCTTCGAATCGAGGAGGCGCGCGTACGGCTCCCACAGCGGCATCCGCCAGACCGGGTCGGCCTCCACTGCGCCATGGCGGGCGAGGTCGCCGGCCAGGCCATCGTCGCGCGTGTAGAAGGGCACAACTTCCGGACCGAGCGCGACGCGCGCGGCGCCGGTGAGCGTCGCCAGGTCGACGAGGAGATCGGGCGATTCCTCCGCCGCGAGCGCCAGCGCGTCGGCGAGCACCAGGCGGCCCTCGGCGTCGGTATTGCCGATCTCGACGGTGATGCCCTTCCGGCTCTTCAGCACGTCCCCCGGGCGGAAGGCCTCGCCGGCGATTGCGTTCTCCACCGCCGGGATCAGCACGCGCAGGCGCACGCCGAGCCCGTGGGCCATGATCATATGCGCCAGCGCCAGCGCGCTCGCCGCGCCCCCCATGTCCTTCTTCATCAGGAGCATGCCGGCGGACGGCTTGATGTCGAGCCCACCGGTATCGAAGCAAACCCCTTTGCCGACAATCGTCACCCTGGGGCCCGAGGGATTGCCCCAGATCAGGTCGATGAGGCGGGGCGCCCGCGAGGGGACCGCCGCCGCCCCCACCGCGTGGATCATCGGGAACTCGCGGGCGAGTACTTCGCCCGCCGTCACCGAGAAGAGAGCTCCATGGCGGCTCGCGAGCGACCTGGCCGCGTCGGCGAGTTCCGCCGGACCGAGATCGTTGGAGGCCGTGTTGACGAGGTCGCGGGCGAGCCAGGTGGCGTCGGCGACAGCCGCAACCGAAATGGCATCGACGCCTGCGGGGATAACGAGTTGCGCCCCGCGCGACTCGTCCGGGCGATAGCGGGTGAATCGGTAGGCGCCGAGCGCGAAGGCGAGCGAGGCGAGGCGCGGGTCGGCGAAGCCCGGGCCGAGACGATAGGTGCCGGGAGGCAGGAGGCCGGGAAGTCGCCCCGCGAGCATGGGATCCGTCGAGTCGCCGAGGCCGAACAGGACGGACTCGACCTCCCCGGCCGGGCCGGGAACAAGCAGTACCGTCCCGGCGGCGGCGCGAAAGCCGGTCGCCGCCATCCAGCCCCTCGCCTTCTCGCCAAGGCCGGCCCCACCCAGGTCCTCCGGCCGCAGCGCTCGAATGGAGGTTGCCGGCGCGGAGACGTCGGCGGGGACAAGGCATTCGGGCACGGGGAATCTCCTGCATACGGCCAGCAATCATGGCGGCGACGCCGCCCGCCGACAACCGCGACAATCCGCCATCGACGGGGCCCCGCTCCGAAGGGCCTGATTAACCAAGCATTAGGGTTAACGGATTATTGCTCGGCGGTCAGTTCGGGTCGCTAATGGTGCTCCCTCCATGACTGCAATCTGCTCCCTTTCGTCACCGAGGCTTCGCGGGATCACGGGCGCGCTCAGGCGCGGCGCGGTCATCCTGCCCGTGCTGGCCGCCATCGGCCTGGCGGGCTGCGCCAGCCAGAAGCATGGCAATGGCGACATCACCGGCAGCATCGGCAAGCCGATGACCCAGGCCGATTTCGAAAACGCCGTCGCGGTCTGGGGAAAGCAATACGAGAAGAAGCCCGACGACAAGACGGTGGCGCTCAACTATGCCGCGGCGCTGCATCGGGTCGACCGCAACGACCAGGCGCTGGCGGTCCTGCAGAAGACCGCGATCCACTATTCGACCGATCGCGATGTGCTCGCCGCCTACGGCAAGGCGCTTGCCGCCAGCGGCGACCTCAACCGCGCGCTCGACGTGGTGCGGCGTGCCCAGACTGCCGACCGGCCGGACTGGAAGCTGCTTTCGGCCGAGGCCGCCATCCTCGACCAGCAAGGCGATCACCAGCAGGCGCGGAAGCTCTATCTGCAGTCGCTGGACATCGCACCGAACGAGCCGACGATCATGTCGAACCTCGGCATGTCCTATCTTTTGACCGGCGAACTGGTCGAGGCGGAACGGGTGCTGCGCCAGGCCGCCGCCCTGCCCAACGCCGACAGCCGCGTCCGCCAGAACCTGGCGCTGGTCGTTGGACTGGAAGGACGCTTCGCCGAGGCCGAGAAAATCGCCAGCGCGGAACTGTCACCGGAGCAGGCGGCGACCAACGTCGCCTACCTCAAGTCGATGCTGGCGGCGCCCAATGCATGGAAGAAGTTGAAGACCGCCTCCACCGGCTAGTCTCCTTTCCGCTCACCGAGCCACTTCCAGACCAGAGCCTTGCCGACAAAGCCTGTCGGAGCGCGCCCTTGCGAGCCAGGCACCGCCCGACCGCGCGGGCCGCGGCGGCCGCGCCGGCCTAGTGGTGCATCGCGTGGGAAACCTGGATCGCGGCCGGTCCGATGATCACGCCGAAGAGCACCGGCAGGAAGAACAGGATCATCGGCACGGTCAGTTTCGGCGGCAGCGCCGCGGCCTTCTTCTCGGCGGCGTTCA
>JBBQGL010000205.1:0-5032 GCA_038323025.1 Hyphomicrobiales bacterium | reverse complement strand
CTCCGGCGAAGATCGCAGATAGTAGTGACGGACGAGGCCGTTGAAATTGAACGGCGCTGCGGCACCCGCATAGCTTTGGAACGAGATCACTTCCGGCACGCTCGCGACGCGATCGACAACGGTTTGCAGGATGCGATCGGTTTGCTCGACGGAAGAACCTTTGGGCAAGTCCACCACAACCTGCAGATCGGACTTGTTGTCGAAGGGAAGCAGCTTGACCGTCACGCTCCGGGTATAAAACAGGCCGAGTGAAAGGACCGTCGCGATACCGACTGCTGCGAGGAAGAACCACGAACGCTTCCGACTGCTCAGGATCGGCCGCGCGATCCGGACATAGGCGCGACCGAGCGGACCCGGACCGTGCGCGTGCTGGACACCGTGGGCGACCCGTCGCCGGACGACGCGCATCATCAGCCACGGCGTCAGAATGACCGCTACGAAGAAGGAAAAGAGCATCGCGGCCGACGCGTTGGCCGGGATCGGGCTCATGTAGGGTCCCATCAGGCCCGAGACGAAGAGCATCGGCAGAAGGGCAGCGACGACGGTGAGGGTGGCCACGATTGTTGGGTTGCCCACTTCCGCAACCGCAGCAATTGCCGCGTCCCTTGCCGGTCGGCCGTCGCGCATCGCCCAGTGGCGGGCGATGTTCTCGATCACGACGATCGCATCGTCGACCAGAATGCCGATCGAGAAGATGAGCGCGAAGAGGCTCACCCGGTTCAGCGTGTAGCCCATCATCCACGCCGCGAACAGCGTCAGCAGGATCGTGGTCGGAATGACGATCGCAACGACAATCGCCTCGCGCCATCCAATGGCGATTGCGACAAGGGCGATAATCGAAAGCGTGGCAAGGCCAAGATGAAAGAGAAGCTCGTTCGCCTTTTCATTGGCCGTCGCGCCGTAGTCGCGCGTCACCGTCATCTCGACGTCGGAAGGAAAGATTTGTCCCTTTACCTGATCGAGCCGGCGCACCACGCTCTCGGCGATCGCAACCGCGTTGGTTCCGGGCTTCTTGGCAATCGCCAGCGACACCGCCGGCACCCGCACAAGCCCTTCCTTGTCCTTGCGGATGTCGGTGACCCGATTCTCGTTCGGCTCGGTCGCAAGCACTACCTGCGCGACGTCCCGGAGATAGACCGGGCGTCCATCGCGTGCGGTCAGGAGCAGGTTGTCGATTTCCGGGATCGTCTGCAGTGTCTGTCCTGCGACCAGCGCGATCTGGCCGCCGTCCGACCGCACGAGGCCGGCATCCAACGAGCGATTGGCCCCGGCGATCTTGGCGGACAGCTGCTGCAGGGTAATCCCATAGAGCGATAGCTTCTCGGGGTCGGGCTCGACCCGGACCTGATCGGGCTGCTCTCCGACTATGTAGGTTAGCCCGACATCGGAAAGCTTGTTGACCTCAACCTGAAGCTCGCGCGCCAGGCGGGTCAGATCCGCGGCTGTCCAGCGATTGGCGGCCTCGGCCTTGGGAGTGAGCGTCAGCACCACGATCGCCACATCGTCGATGCCACGCCCGACAATCAGCGGTTCCGGAATACCGACGGGGATGTGGTCGAGGTTGGCGCGGACCTTGTCGTGAACCCTGAGGATCGCCGCGTCTGCGCTCGTCCCGACCACGAAGCGGGCCGTGACAACTGCGCCATCGTCGCGGGTTTCGGAGTAGACGTGCTCAACTCCGTCGATGCTCTTGATGATCGCCTCAAGCGGCTCGGTCACCAGCTTGACCGCATCCTCGGCCCTCAGCCCGTCCGCGCGGACGTGGATGTCGACCATCGGGACGGATATCTGCGGCTCCTCTTCGCGCGGCAGCGTGACGAGGGCGACGGCACCAAGCGCCAGCGACGCGAGCAGGATGAGAGGGCTGAGCGGCGAGACGATAAAGGACCGGGTCAGCCAGCCGGCAAGGCCGAGCTTCATGGAATGATCACTCGGTCGCCAGGGGCGAGGCCGCTGAGGACTTCCACCTGACCACCATCGGCAGGGAGCGGACCGCCCAGAACTACCGCGATGTCGAGAGGGCCACCCTCACCCGCAATCTTGACGTAGTCCACGCCATGCCGGGTAATCACGGCCGTAGCGGGTACGACAATCGCCGTGCGGCGACCGACCGGTATCCAGACCAGTGTTCGTTCACCCACAAAGTAGTTGCCAAGCCCCTGGACCTCGACGTCGGCAAGCACACGACCGCTGCTGATTTCGGGATAGACCTTGGCGATCCTGCCGTCCTGTACCGGCCCGGAATCCATCGAGCCGGACGACGAAAGCACCCGCTGGCCGACGCGAACGGTATCGCCTTCCTTGATCTCGGCGGCGTGGCGCTCCGGCAGAGACAGACGGAGAAAAAACTCTCCCCCGGCTATGCGGACGATGTCTTCGCCTGCAAGGACGACGGAACCTTTGGTCAGCGGCGCCGAGAGGACCCGTCCGGATATCGGCGCGAGCACCTTCCCTTCGGCGAGTTGCTGCTCAATCACGGCTCGCCGGGCCTGTGCCGCGGCGAGCTGGCTGAGGTAAACGTCGGCTTGGGTCTGTGCCTGATCGACCCGGCTTTGGGTGGCAGCCCCTTTTGCGAGAAGCTGCTGAGCACGATCAAGATCGGTTCGGGCGTTGTCGAGCTGCGAGGTTAGCGCCTTGATTTCGGCGTCCGCAGCGTTGCGCTGCAAGGCGAGCTTGTCGTCGACTACGGATGCGACCAGCTGCCCGGTCGTGACTTCAGTGCCCTCTTCGACCGCGATTTCGCTGACCGTTCCGCTGATACGGGCGCGCGCCGGCACGGTGTCGCGGCTCTCAACCTGGCCGAACACGGCCTTCATCTCGTCTATGGTAACCGTCTTGACCACGAACTCGCTGGCCGCTGCCGGCAAGCTCAAGGAAAGAGAGGCGACTGCACTCGCCGCCAGGGTCAACGCAAAAGCAATAGCCGAGACCGCGCGCGGCGCGCGACGCGCCGCGCCTGACATACCCCGCGCCATGACCGCCCCTTAGCGAAGGGCGGTGCCAGGCTTCAGACCAACCACCTTGAAGATGATCGAAGAGAAGCAGACGCCGGCGAACCCGGCCATGATCAGATTGAGGCCGACGAAGGCGGTCAGCAGATAAAAGTAAGGAGTTACGTAGTAGCCAAGCGCAAGGGAAAGGAGGACTAAGAATCCGGTGAATGCGAGCACAGCGCGATCGAGGTTCATTGATCTAATCTCCAGAGCAGCGAGCGATTCTTTGATCACTCGGCGGGTTCAACATGGATTTCCTTGAGCTTCCTGATACCCAGCGCGTCGAGGGCAAGCTTCTCGTAAAAAGTCTCGCTCTTGCCCTGACGGATCTTTCGCAGGAAGTATTTCTCGAAGCCGACCTTCGCCGCGTGCACCCACTTGCCCTGCGACGACCAATTGACGTTGCGTGGCGGTATCTGGGGCTGAGCGATGAAGGCGATGCCGGTGTCGCCGAAGTCGGCGAGGCACACGGCATTCCAGCTCGCCACCGCATGCGGCTCCTTGCCGGCGATCAGCGAGGCGACGTTTTCTGCCGTTGCCGTCACCATCGACTCGATCATGAAACCGGTTTTCGGTACGCCGACGGGAAGCGGCGTCTTGCCCACGGGCGGGATCGCAACCGCTACTCCTATGCCGAAGACATTCGTGAACTTCGGATTGCGCTGGTACTTGTCGACGACGATAAAACCGCGCGGATTGGTCAGTCCTTCGATGCCGCGTACTGCCGGGATGCCGCGGAAGGCCGGCAGCATCATCGAGAAAGTAAACGGCAGCTCGTGCGTGGCCTTTGTCGAACCGCTGTCGTCCACCTCCTCGACGAACATCTTGCCGGCTTCGACCCTGGTCACCCTCGCGTTGGTGATCCACTTGATGTGACGCTCGCGGAAGGCGCTTTCCAGAAGCCCCTTCGTATCGCCCACGCCATCGAGACCGAGATGCCCGATATACGGTTCGGGAGTGACAAAAATCATCGGCACCCGGTCGCGCGCTTTGGCGCGGCGTAAGGCTGTCTCGAGGATGAAGGCGAACTCGTAGGCTGGGCCGAAGCACGAGGCGCCCTGAACGGCCCCGATGACCACCGGTCCGCCCGCCTTCACCAGTGCATCGACCGCAAGCTTGGCCTTCTCTGCGTGATCGACATGGCAGATCGATTGGGTATTGCCGTCTGGCCCAAGGCCAGGGATTTCGTCGAAGGCCAAATCCGGCCCGGTCGCGACAATCAGGTAGTCATAGGTCACCGATTGGCCGTCATTGAGTTCGATCCGGTTCTCGTCCGGGTGGACGCGCCTGGCTCCTTCGGGCCGTAAGCTGATGCCTTGCCTGGAAAGCACCGGCGCAAGGTCGACCGTGGTGTCGCCGCGTGTCCGCCAGCCGACCGCCACCCATGGATTGGAGGGCACAAAGGAGTACGCGCTGCCGAGATTGACGACAGTGAGCTTGTCGGCCGGTCCGAGCTTTGCCCTCATCTCGTACGCCATGAGGGTGCCGCCGAGTCCGGCGCCGAGAATGACTACATGGGCCATGGAGAGCCTCCCTTGCCGGGCCCCTCGATACGTCTGATTTTGAGACGCGGAAGACCCGATTGGTTGAGCATCAAACAGACGCCGCCTTGGCGCGTTGATTCTGGTCAACTGCACCAGGTTTCTTTGACACGACGGCCTGGGCGTTGGCGCTTTTCGGTTTGACGGGGATCATCAGGTAGCGCACGCCGTTGCTTTCGGCGGCGGGAAAGCGTCCCGCCCGGATGTTTACCTGAATGGACGGAAGCAAAAGCCGCGGCACAGCGAGTGTGGCGTCGCGCGCCGCCCGCATGGCGACGAAGGCGTCCTCGCTGACGCCGTCCTTGACGTGAACGCTGGTTTCGCGCTGGGCGCGGACGGTCGTTTCCCACGCATAGGTGTCGCGTCCCGGCGCCTTGTAGTCATGGCACATGAACAGGCGCGTTTCGCCGGGAAGCGCGAGAAGCCGGCGGATCGAGCGATAAAGCTTGTGGGCATCACCGCCCGGGAAATCGGCACGGGCGGTGCCGTAGTCCGGCA
>JBBQGL010000204.1:0-5033 GCA_038323025.1 Hyphomicrobiales bacterium | reverse complement strand
GCGACACGCAGTCGTCCTCCGCCGGGCGCATCCTGCTCGCCACGGTCAAGGGCGACGTCCACGACATCGGCAAGAACATCGTCGGCGTCGTTCTCCAGTGCAACAATTTCGAGGTCATCGACCTCGGCGTGATGGTGCCGGCGGCGAAGATCCTGCAGACGGCGCGCGAGCGCCACGTGGATATCGTCGGCCTTTCGGGATTGATCACGCCGTCGCTCGACGAGATGTGCCATGTCGCCGCCGAGCTCGAGCGCGAGGGGTTCGACCTGCCGCTGATGATCGGCGGCGCGACCACCAGCCGGGTGCACACGGCGGTGAAGATCAGCCCCAATTATTTTCGCGGCCAGGCGGTGCATGTGCTCGACGCCAGCCGGGCGGTCGGGGTCGCGTCCAGCCTGCTCGGCGCCGGCAAGGCCGGGTTCGTCGGCAACGTGCGCAGCGAATATGCCCGCGTCGCGGAGGCCCACGTCCGCAGCCAGGCCGAGAAGCGCCGCATCTCGCTCGCCGAGGCGCGCGCCGACCGCTTTCCGATCGATTGGGCGGGATACATTCCGCCGCGCCCATCGTTCCTCGGCACGAAGACACTCCGCAATTATCCGGTCGCCGAGTTGATCCCCTTTATCGACTGGACGCCGTTCTTCGCCACCTGGGAGATCAAGGGCACCTATCCGCTCCTCCTCGACGATCCGAAGGTGGGGGCCGCCGCGCGCACCCTCTTCGACGACGCCCAGGCGATGCTGGCGAAGATGGTCGGCGAGAAATGGCTGACCGCGAACGCGGTGATCGGGTTCTTCCCGGCGAACTCCGAAGGCGACGACATTGTCGTCCACACCGACGAGACACGGGCGGGCGAACGCGCCACGCTGTTTACGCTCCGCCAGCAAATGGCGCGGACGAGCGACCGCCGCCATCACGTCGCGCTTTCCGATTTTGTCGCGCCGCTCGAAACCGGAGTCACGGATTACATCGGTGGGTTCGCCGTCACCGCCGGGATCGGCGAGGAGGCGGTCGCCGCGCGCTTCGACCGCGCCAACGACGATTATTCCAAGATCCTCAGCCAGGCACTGGCCGACCGCCTCGCGGAAGCCTTCGCCGAGCGCTTGCACCAGCGGGTGCGAACAGAATTCTGGGGATACGCGCCTGCCGAGACGCTCACGCCGGCCGAACTGATTCGCGAGACCTACCGGGGAATTCGCCCGGCGCCGGGTTACCCGGCGCAGCCGGATCACACGGAGAAGCGGACGCTCTTCGACCTGCTCGGGGCGGAGGCGGCGACCGGCATCCGGCTCACCGAGAGCTACGCCATGTGGCCGGCGTCATCGGTGTCCGGCCTCTACTTCGCCCATCCGGAAAGCCACTATTTCGGCGTGGGCAAGATCGAGCGCGACCAGGCGGAAGACTACGCCCGCCGCAAGGGCTGGCCGATCGCAGAGGCCGAGCGCTGGCTGGCGCCGATCCTCAACTACGAGCCGCCGCGACCGGTCGCCGCTGTCGCCTAGAAGAAAGAGAAAGGGCTCCGTCGCTGTCGGCGGAGCCGAAGTTTGATGCGCCTAGACGGCGCCGAGAACGATGGCCGCAATGAACAGAAACGCGGCGCCTACCATGACGAAGTTGAGCTGTCTCGCAACACTCATGTTCGTGCCTCCTGGTTCCACCGCAACGCGACGAGTCTAGCCGCGGTTCCCTGGTTGGCGAAGCGAAAATATTCTCTCTGTCGCCAGACGTCGGCAAACGGGTGCCATATTCCTTGCAACGCGTTGACGATGGCGGCGTTTCTGCCTGTGGACGAACGAGCGTGCATCGCAACGGGGCGGTGCTATAGAGCGTGCCTGTCGATTCTTCTCCCGCCGAGGCCGACGATGGAGCGTTACAAGACCGCCCGCGAAGTCGCCGCCGCGTTGCGGCCTGACGAGCCGGTCTATTGCTTCCGCCCGGCGGTGCTGCGCGAAGATGCGCTCGGCTTCAAGTCCGCCTTTCCGGGGAAGACCGCCTACGCGGTGAAGACCAATAGCGAGAAGATGGTGCTGGAGACGCTCGCCGCGGCGGGGTTCGATTGCTTCGATGTCGCTTCGCCCGGCGAGTGCGCGGCGGTGAAGGCGGTCGCACCGCGGGCGGAGCTCCTCTACACGCATCCGGTCAAGGCCCAGTCCGACATACGCACGGCGCTCGAGAAATACCGCATCCGCACGCTTGTCCTCGACCACGAGGACGAGGTGGCCAAGATTCTGCGCATCGTGCGCGGGCTGGATCTCGATCCGGAAGAGATCACCCTGTTCGTGCGGCTGGCAGCGCGCGGTCATGCCGCCTACGAATTGTCGAAGAAGTTCGGGGCCGGTCCGGCCCATGCCGTCGAACTGGTCAAACGGATCGCCAATATCGGCTTCAAGGTCGGGCTCTGCTTTCATGTCGGCAGCCAGGTAGAGGACACCGATACCTACGAGCGCGCGCTGGCCTCCGCCGCCTGGGTGCGGGCCCGCGCCGGGGTGCCGATCGCGGCGCTCGACGTCGGCGGCGGCTTTCCCGCGCCCTATGGCCACGATCCGCGCCGCAAGGCCCCGGAAACGCAGGATACCGCCAGCCTGGTCGCGGAAGTCGTCAGCGAAGCCAAGGCCTGGGGCTTCTCCGACTTGCCGCTGATCGCCGAACCGGGCCGGGTCATCGTCGCCCGCTGTTTCTCGCTGATCGTGCGCGTGCTTCTGAAGAAGGGCCGGCGCCTCTATATCAACGACGGCATCTGGGCTTCGCTCTCCGACTCCTGGACGGGCAAGATCACGTTGCCGGCGCGGCTCCTGCCCGACCCGGCGCGGCGGCGGCGCTCGGGCAAGCCGGATAATGTCGTGCCGTTCCGCGTCTGCGGGGCGACGTGCGATTCCGTCGATATCCTGTCGCGGCCGTTCTATCTGCCGGAGACGGTCGATACCGGCGACTGGATCGAGATCGGCCACATCGGCGCCTATTCCCTGGCGCTCAGAACCCACTTCAACGGCTTCTACCCCGATACCTTCGTCGAGGTGACCACGCCCTTCGAGGCCGGCGGTCCGGCGGAGAGTCTCGCCACCGTCGAAACGATGGCGGACTAGGGCGGTGGCGGATCACAGAATCCCCGACCGCATCGTCATCGGCAGCGTCGTCGTCGGCGTCGTCGTGCTGGTGCTGAAATACCTCGCCTACCATTTCACCGGCAGCGTCGCGCTCTATTCCGACGCGCTCGAAAGCATCATCAACGTCGCCACCGCGATCATGGCGCTGGTCGCCATCCGCTACAGCGCGCTGCCCGCCGACGCCAACCATCCCTATGGCCACACCAAGGCCGAATATTTCTCCGTGGTCATCGAAGGCGTGCTCATCATCATCGCGGCGATCGTCATCTTCCGCGATGCCTGGTTCGCCTTCCGCGCGCCGACGCTCCTCGAAGCGCCGGTTGTCGGGCTGGCGGTGAACGGCGCCGCCGGCCTGGTCAACGCCGCGTGGTGCTTCCTGCTCATCCGCGAGGGGCGGCGGCGGCGCTCGCCGGCGCTGGTTGCGGACGGCAAGCATATCCTTACCGACGTGGTCACTTCAGCCGGGGTCATCGTCGGCCTCGTGCTGGCGCTGGCGACCGGGTGGGCGATCCTTGACCCGATCCTCGCCGCGCTGGTGGCGGTGAACATCCTCTGGTCGGGCTGGTCGCTGATCCGCCAATCGATCAGCGGACTGATGGACGAGGCGGTTCCGCTCGATGCACTGGAGAAGATCCGCGGCGTCATCTCGACCAACGCCGTCGGCGCGATCGAGGCGCACGATCTACGCACGCGCCAGGCCGGACGGCTGACCTTCATCGATTTCCATCTGGTGGTTCCGGGCACGCTGGCGGTGTCGGAGGCCCATGCCATCTGCGACGACATCGAGCGGGCTCTCCGGGCGGCGGTTCCCGATATCCTCGTCACGATCCACGTCGAGCCCGAGAACAAGGCCAAGCACCACGGCGTGCTCGTGCTGTGATGTGAAACGGCCGGCGTGCCGCCCCGGGGCTGGCCCGAAGCCGCCCGTTTCCCATCCTTGACGCTTCGTTAATCCGATCGCTTGCATTTTAGCGGCATGATCCGTCGCGTTGCGTATCTGACGGTGGTCGCCGGCATTGCTGCCCTGCTTGCCGGCTGCGCCATGAATTTCATCAGCGGCGGCGAACAGCGCGCTTCCTGGCGCGAGGTCGCCGAGCAGTCCTGCATGGAAAGCCGGCAGGACTCTCCCTTCGTCGTCGCCGCCAAGGAGATCGACGGGCGCGGCGCCTGCGGCATAACCCATCCGCTGCAGATTTCAGCCTTTGCCGCGGGTTACATCGCCGTGACGCCGACCGCCGAGGTTGGCTGTCCCATCGCCGACGCGGTCGACCGCTGGCTGCGCGAGTCCGTCGAGCCGGCGGCGATGGCCTGGTTCGGCCAGTCGGTAACCGGCATCAAGCAGATCGACGACTATACCTGCCGCACGCGCAACAGCGTCCACGGCGCCAAGATGTCGGAGCACGCCTACGGCAACGCCCTCGACGTGGCCGGCTTCATCCTCGAGGACGGCACGACGGTCCTGGTGCGCACCGGCTGGCGTGGCACGGCGCCCCAGCGCGGGTTCCTCCGCGAGGTCGAGGCGACCGCCTGCCAGCGCTTCTCCACCGTCCTCGGGCCGGGCGCGCCCTATCACGGCGATCACTTCCACGTCGACCTCGCCAGGCGCAGCCAGAGCGGACGGAGCTTCTGCGATCCGAAGCCCCAGGTCGTCCCGCCGGACCGCGGCCCCTATACGCCGATGCGGAATGCCGGCCTGACGGATCCCAATGACCCCGGCTACACCGGCTCGATCATGCGCGCGCAGGTGCAGTAAGCCTACGCCTTGCCGTATCCCCCGCCGGTAGGCGTGGTGACGATCACCGCCTCGCCGGCGTTCAGCACCGTCTGGTCGCAGCCAGCCAGCGTCTCGACCGTTCCGTCGAGACGGCGGACGCGCGTCAGGCCGAGCCCGCCTGGCGCGCCGCCCATCAGGCCGTGCGGCGGCACGGTGCG
>JBBQGL010000203.1:0-5052 GCA_038323025.1 Hyphomicrobiales bacterium | reverse complement strand
GCGAACCTCCAGCTGTGCATGCCACACCTTCGGTGAACGCCTATGAAGAAGATCGGTTTCCTTTCATTCGGGCACTGGACGCCCTCGCCCCAATCGCAGACCCGCTCGGCATCCGACGCGCTTCTGCAGTCGATCGAGCTTGCCGTCGCAGCCGAGGAACTGGGAGCCGACGGGGCGTATTTCCGGGTGCATCACTTCGCCCGGCAGCTTGGGTCGCCGTTCCCGCTGCTGGCGGCCATAGGGGCAAAAACGAGCCGGATCGAGATCGGCACCGCCGTCATCGACTTGCGCTACGAGAACCCCCTGTACATGGTCGAGGATGCGGGCGCCGCCGACCTCATCGCCGGCGGCCGGCTACAGCTCGGCATCAGCCGCGGGTCGCCGGAACAGGTCATCGAAGGGTGGCGCTACTTCGGCTACGCCCCCGCCGAAGGAGAGACCGACGCCGACATGGCGCGTCGACACGCGGAAGCAGTCCTCGATCTTCTCGGCGGCAAGGGTTTCGCCCGGCCCAATCCTCGGCCGATGTTCCCGAACCCGCCCGGCCTCCTCCGCGTCGAGCCGCACTCGGAGGGCTTGCGGGACCGCATCTGGTGGGGCGCCGCGACCAATGCGACCGCCGAGTGGGCGGCCAGGCTCGGCATGAATCTGCAGAGCTCGACGCTGAAGTTCGACGAGAGCGGAAAGCCCTTTCACGTCCAGCAGGCCGAGCAGATCCGCGCTTACCGCGCAGCATGGGCGAAGGCTGGCCACAAGCGCACGCCGCGCATCTCGGTCAGCCGGAGTATCTTCGCTCTGGTGGATGAGCGTGACCGCGCCTATTTCGGGCGCGGCAAGCAGGACGAGGATCAGTTCGGGTTCATCGAAGCCGACACGCGGGCCGTTTTTGGGCGGAGCTACGCCGCCAGGCCCGACATGCTCATCGAGCAACTCAAGACCGACGAAGCCATCGCCGAGGCCGACACCTTGCTCCTTACCGTCCCCAATCAACTCGGCGTGGATTACAACGCGCACGTCATCGAGGCGATCCTTACCCACGTCGCGCCCGCCCTCGGCTGGCGCTGACGGACGGGAAGATTTCGCGCGAACAAGAATCCTGGCGTGGCCGGACAGTTGTCCCGCGGAATGTCGTCGCTTCTCCTGCCCACGCAGAAACGTCACAAGCATCAAAGGACTTATTGGCGGTGGAAGGAGTCTTCTGCGAACCCGTCTCGGTCGAATTTCCCGGCAACAGGGAAATTTACAGGGAATTCACGCGCTTCTTGGCCTTTTCGTCAAACATGACGCCGTTTTTCCATCTGAAAACAGTTACTTGGAGGAAGATTCCCTTAGCGAGGAAACAGTGAAATATTTCATCCCCAACAGGGAATCTTCTCATTGAGATCAGGGAATCGAGCGAGCGCTATTGGCCAGCGCCCAAGACAAGCCCCCCGCCGAACATTTGGGTTTCATGTTCGATCTTGCCCTTGAAGCAGGCCTACGAGACGCAATCGTCCTTTGCCGAGGAAACTGGCATCGGCACGAAGCCTGACCCTTCTTTGCATTTACGCTCCATTGCACCCCATACGCCATGCACCATCCCGCAATGGCCCACGTCTCTGACTGAAGCGCGAACAGCGAGGCTCTGCGAGTTGGCACGACGGCTACTGCGCTGCGAGACGATATCCGAAATGGGTCCAACAATCTTCCTTCGGCTGGGCGAAAACAGAGTCCGTTTTCCGGCCCAGTGCCGATATCGCGGTGAAGCAGTTGAGCGCCAACTCCTGATATCTTGGCCAATGGCTGCTCCAGCGACAGTGAGTCACGAATCTTCCGGAATCCAGACGACCATTCTACCGGGGCCTCGGTTGCTCCAGAGGTAGTACGGGATCGCCCCGATCTCGGCGGGACGCTCACCCGGGGGACTCGACCGGTAAAGGCTGTCCTCCCAGTCGCTGACGTTTGCGACTTGGCCCGCGATCTTGATGCCCACGATGCCATCGAACAATTCCGGACGATGGGCGAAATCCAGTGCCGCCGTGCGCGGCACCTTGAGGCGCCCGATCGCCAGCGACGGGTTGTCGGCCTGCTCGACGCAAAAGACCAGCGGCCCGCGCTTAAGCGCCACCCGACCGACGTCCATGCGCACGTCCGGGTGCGAGTAGATGCGCTGGACCGGCATGGGCAGGTCGAGCTCGACGACATCTCCCATCTGCCAGATGCGCCGGATCTCGACATAGCCGCGCTCACGCCGGGCCGTACCGAACGGAGCACCGTTGACGCTGAGGGTCTCGCCATGCGCCCAGCCCGGTATGCGGAGTTTCAGGGCGAAATTCGCCGCGGCCTCCGCTTCTACCGCGATGCGTATCTTTCCCGACCACGGATAGTCGGCGGTCTGGCGGATGGCGACCGGCCTGCCGCCGACCTTCAGGCGCGCGCTGTTGGCGCCGTAGAGATGGACGGCGACCACGTCCTCGCCGGTCGAGTAGAAATATCCACCGACTGAGGCCACCAGGCGCGACACGTTCATCGTGCAGCACGGGCACGGATGCCAGTCCCAGCGCTTGTGGCTGCCGTCGCTCTCCAACTTGTTCTCGTAGAAGTAGTGCGTGCCGTCGCGCGAGAGCCCGGCGAGCGCACCGTTGTAGAGCGCGAGTTCCAGCGCGTCGGCGTAAGCCCCGTCGAGGTCGAGGTTGAGCATGCGCTGCGCCCAGAAGATCAGCGCCACCGATGCGCAGGTCTCGGCATAGGCGGTGTCGTTGGGGAGGTCATAGTCGGTGGTGAAGCCTTCGTTGGCGGCCGCGGGCCCCAGGCCGGCGGTCACGTACATGCGCTTGCCGGTGACGTCCTTCCATAGCCGCTCGCAGGCGGACTTGAGCGCCGCGTCGTCGAGTTCTGCGGCCAGGTCAGCCATCGCCGTGTACATGTACATGGCACGAACGGCGTGGCCGACGACCTTGTCCTGCTCGCGCACCGGCTTGTGCGACTGGTTGTACTCGTAGGTCTTGGCCCAGTACTTCTTCGGGTCGTCGCCGCGCGCCAGCGCCTCGATATCGAAGTAGTGCGGCGGCTGGCGGCCGCGTTCGTTGATGAAATAGCCCGCCAGGTCGAGGTGCTTCTTCTCCCTCGTCACATGATAGAGCTTGACCAGCGCCAGCTCGATTTCCTGGTGTCCGCAATAGCCGCGCTTTTGGCCGGGGCCGGGGCCGAACACCGTGGCGATGTGGTCGACATACATCAGCATAAGGTCGAGGAGCTTGCGCCGTCCGGTCGCCTGGAAGTAGGCGATGGCGCCTTCGAGCATATGGCCGGCGCAATAGAGTTCGTGGTTGTCCCTGAGGTTCGACCAGCGCTTCTCGATTTCACGGCCGATGTACCAGCAATTGAGATAGCCGTCGGGGAGTTGTGCCTTGGCGAGGTCGTCGACGATGGCGTCGATCTGCGCCTCGATCTTCGCATCGCGGCGGTGCGAGAGCGCATAACTCGCCGCTTCGATCCATTTGCCGACATCCGAATCCCAGAAGATCTGAGTGGTGAAGCCGTGGCTGTTCAACGGGAAGCGCAGCGGTGGCGGCGGCTGCGGGACCTTCATCGAGTTGAGAATCCCGTATTCCTCCAGGCGAACGTGCTGGCTGGGGATCGTCTTGCTCAACACGGTATCGAGCCGCTCGTGCCAGAATGTTCCCTCCATGCTGACGGCGGTGAAGTTGACCGGAGTGAAGCGACGCATGGGAATCCCCTCCTCGTATCGTTCGGTAGTCAGTCCGCTTGCCGGCCGTTGCGCGCTCCACAGGAGTCGCGGACGATCAAGGTGCACGGCAGGCGATGGATACCGGCGAGGTGCTCGCCGGCAATCAGCTGCATCATCTTCCGGCCGGCCTCGCGGCCCATTTCGCTGAGGTTCATGTCGACGGTGGTGAGTGGCGGCCGCGTCGCTTCGGCGACGATCTCCCAGTTGTCGAAACCGACGATCGAGACCTGGCCGGGGACCGCGATGCCGCGTTCGCGCAAGGCATCGGCGACGCCGCGCGCGATCTGGTCGTTGCCGCAAAATATGGCGTCAGGCTGCTTTCTGCGGGGGCCGAAGAGCCGCGCCACCACCTCCCTCCCCCAGCTCTCCGACCATGTACCGGGCAGGTAGAAACCTTCCTCCTCTGCCAGCCCCGCCTTGCGGAGTGTCTTGCGGTAACCGTTGCGGCGGAGTCTCACCGCCTCGAACCTTTCAGGTCCTGTGACGTGGGCAATTCGCCGGCGGCCAAGCCCCACCAGATGCCGGATCGCGAGTGCCGCGCCGCCTTCGTCGTCCGGAACCAGGCTGCACTCGTCCGCATCGTCGGCCTGCGAATAGACGTAGAGCACCGGGATGTTGGGCGAAGGAACTACCAGCTTCGGCCGCCGGTCCGCGCGGCGGCCGGTCACCACGATGCCGTCCACGCGCTTCCCGATCAGCGACTCGACGTGCCGGGCCTCCCGCTCCGGGTCGTCCGAGGCGTTGCACATGAACACCGACATGCGGCTGTCGGCGAGGCATTCCTCGAGCCCCTCCATGATCGGCATGGTAAATCGCCCGAAGGAGTCGGTGGAGATCAGCCCAACCGTGAGGCTCTGCCCCCGGTGCAGACTCTGCGCCAGGTCGTTCGGCCGGAAGCCGAGTTCGCGCGCCGCCGCGGCCACGCGGTCGCGGGTTTCCTGTTTGAGGCTGCCGTTGTTGTTGAGCGCTTTCGACACCGTTCCGACGCTGACCCGGGATAGCCGCGCCACGTCGTGGATGGTCGGCCGCACCCGCGCTATCCGAGGCGGAACCACCGCGGCGGCCGTCGGTGCCGGGAGTTTGCCTCGCGGTGTCTTCATTTCACTGCGCCGCTCAGGAAGCCCGACACGTAATATTTCTGCAGGAGCACGTAAAAGAGGACGCAGGGAATGATCGATATCGTGATACCGGCCTGCAGCATCCCCCAGTCAGTACCGCCGATGCTGGTCTGCGTCCGGGCAATGGCGAGAGCCAGCGGCAGAGTGAACGTGGTCGACTTGTTCATCATCACCAGGGCGCCGAGCAGTTCGTTCCACGAGGTG
>JBBQGL010000202.1:0-5078 GCA_038323025.1 Hyphomicrobiales bacterium | reverse complement strand
GTGCCCTTGGTCGGGGCGGACGGCGAAGCACCCGGCCCGCGCAAGATTCCCTGCCTGTGCACTTTAGTATGTTCACTTTTGTACAAATTGTATGTGTTCGATTGCACTTTCCACAATTTCGGGTTGCTCCCTGCATGCCTTAGCCGGATTCGTCAGGAAACGGCAGCTGGCATAGTATTGCCGGATCGGAAATCGGGAGGACACGCTGATGCCGAGGCGCATGCCGATCAGGATCACGTCGACCGCGGTCGGTCTCATTGCCGCGATCACGATGGCGCACGCGGCGGGATCGGCGAGCGACCTCGCCCTCTTTGGCAGGGACCCCGGCAACGAACAGGCTTTCGCCTGTTACTCGCGCCACTACGACACCGCCCACCTGAAGAGCCATCCGAAGCAGAACGTCCGCGACATGACCCTCTTCGTCAACAGCACCGTCGATTCCGAAGTGGGCCGGATGTACAGCCTCGAAATCGGCGTCGAGTTCCGCTCGCGGAAGACCCTCTTCCAGGTCTCGGGCGGATGCGATTCGTCGGTAGACGGCAAGACCGCGCTGAATTGCGGCATCGATTGCGACGGTGGCCAGATCGACGTCAGCGTCAAGAACGCCAGCTCGATCCTGGTATCGATCCCGAATGGCGCGCGCACCTGGAGCGGAGAATCGGACGAGGAGCCGCCGCCGAGCGCGAAATTCGCTTCCGACGACAAGCTCTTCCGCCTCGACCGCACCGACCTGAAGGACTGCCTCCCACTGGTTGCCGACGATGACATCAAGGCCATGATCTCGGCCGCCAGATAGGGCGCGTCCTCCCATGCCCACGCGCCGCAATCTGTTTTCAAGACTGTTCGCGGCGAGCGCCGCGAGCCTGGTGGCGTTTCGCTCGCCGGCGGGCGCGGCGACGGCCACCGGCGCCGACGGGGTGCCGAAGGTCGCTTACCATCTCGCCGACATCGACAAGGTGAATTTCGTCCTCGGCAATATCGAAAACCACATCGCCGGCGAGGGCGGGCCGGACAAGGTGCATATCGTCCTGGTCGTGCATGGGCCGGCGCTCGCCATGTTCCAGACGGCGAAGACCAATGCCGACATCACCCGGCGGCTATCCCGGATCGCCGATGCCGGCGTCGGCCTGAACGCCTGCGGCAACACCATGAAGGCGCAGAACATCGAGGTCGCCGACCTGCTGCCCGGATTCGTGCGGGTCGATGAGGGCGGTGTGGTCCGCCTGGCGCGTCTGCAGGCCGAGGGCTACGCCTATCTTCGCCCTTGATGCCGCGGCAGCGCCTCTTGTTTCCAAGGCCGGGCGCCGCCGCGCACCGCCGGTTAACCCTGTTTCGCCGGTTGAGGCGGAAACGGCGCTTCACGGTGCATCAATACATTGCGGCCTAGCGTCCGTACCTCCCGGAGGAGAAATGGCCGAATTCCTGGCAACCGTCATCGCGGCGGCGTCGAACATACTGGTTCTGCTCGGGATGGCCTTCATTCTCAGCCGCGGCTTCGGCTGGCTGCGCGGCCGCCCCAAACTGCAGCGCGCAGCCGCCCTCGGCGCCGGATTCGCCGCGATGGCGATCGTATCGATGAAGATGTCCTTCCCGATGGGCCCGGGCTTCATCGGCGACCTGCGCAATGTCGTGCTGGCGGTGGCGGCCATCCGCGGCGCGGCCTGCTGCCGCCGTCCGAATTCATTCCGCTTGCCGAGGAGACCGGCCTGATCGTGCCGATCGGCGACTGGGTGCTCGCTCGTGCTTGCCGCGAGGCGGTGAATTGGCCGAGTTACGTCTGCCTGGCGGTGAACGCTTCGCCCGTGCAATTGCAAAACGGCCTGCTCGCGTTGCGGGTAGCGGAGATTCTGGCCCGCTCGGGCCTCAGTCCGCATCGCCTCGAAATCGAGATCACCGAGACGGTTCTCATGCACCGCGGCGACGACAATCTCCGCGCTCTCCGCGACCTCAAGCAGCTCGGGATCAAGATCGCCCTCGACGACTTCGGCACGGGATATTCCTCCCTCAGCTACCTCCAGCGCTTCCCCTTCGACCGGATCAAGATAGACCGGTCCTTCGTGGCCGAGACGACCGAGCGGGAAAAGTCACAGGCCGTGATACTGGCGGTGATCGGGCTCGGCCATTCCCTGCACATGCGGATCACGGCCGAAGGCGTAGAGACCCGGGAACAGCTCGACCGGGTGGCGGCAAAGGGGTGCGACGAGGCGCAGGGCTACCTGTTCAGCCGGCCCGTCCCCGCCAAGGCGATACCGGAACTGATCGACCGGCTTCAGTCGCGCCCGACGATCCGCTCCATCGCAAGCTGATCTGCGACTGCGCTGACATGGTCGGCCCGGCGAGGCCGGTCTAGCGCAACACCAGGCTGAGCAGCGGTTGAAAGAAGAGGTGCGTACCGACCGCCGCGATCTCGTCCGTCGTGAACCCGTGGCGAAAATAGAGGTACCCCCAGAGCACTCCGGGGAACACATAGCGCAGGGCGTCGTGCAGCAGGTGCGCCGGCGTCAGCGATGGATCGGCGAGGAAGATCACATTGATGGCGATGTTGAGGACCTGGACGGCGACGATCGCGGTCCAGTAGCAGCCATTGGCCGGGAGCCCGTCCGCGCGGCGCGAGAAGAGGCTGAGCATCCAGACCAGAACCGAGGCGAGGAACAGGCGATAGAGGATGCTCTCGTTGAAGGCGCGGAGCATGAAATAGGCGAGGCGATCCGGCAGGCCGGCGGTCGAGATGAAGGCGACATAACCCGCCGGCAGGTAGGACCGGAAGACCCAGAGATCGAGCACCGTCAGGTAGGCGGCCATCGCGGCCGCGATCGCAAGCGGCGTGGCGAGCGGATGCCTGAGGCCGCGGCTTTTGACGGGCGCACCGATGCGGGCGGCGCAGACAAGACCGATGGCGGCGAGGGCTACCAGCAGGGTGGCGCGGAAGAGCGGCGCATTGAACGTCGCCGCATCGAAGGCGCGGTCGAAGGGAGTGAGCGCCGCAATGGCGGCGCCGACAGCGACGATGACGAGGGCCGCGACTCCAAACACTTTGCCGGATGGCGCAAGCCGGGCACCGGTCAGATCGAAGAGGTTGGTCAAGAAGGGAAAACTCCGCTCGCCGAGGCCAAAGCGTAGCGGGAAATGGTTATTTTTTGGCGGTCCGCCCGCGGGCGGCGGGTCGACTACGAGATCTTCTCCTGAAGCTGCGCCGCCAGCGCCTCGAGGTTCTGGCGACCCGTCCTGCCGATGATGAGGTAGCCGCGGCCGCCCTTCGACCAGAAGACAATGTTCTGGCCTTCGCGCTCCTCGAACTTCGCGGGCGCATCGGCCGCCCCATTGACGATGATGCAGAACGCGACGGGCCCGTCGCCCGGCCCGAGATAGGCCAGCTGGGCGAGCGGCTTGCCGTTGAATTCAAACAGCTGGGCGCGCTTCAGCTGGAGGTCGGGGAGCGCCACCTTCTCCGGCGTCAGGTCGAGGGCGAGGCGCGTCCCGGCCTGGGCCAGTTCGGCGGTCCGCGTCGCGGCATCGTCCGGGATGCCGGCGAGCGTATCGCGCGTATAGAGCGTCAGGTAGTCGGCCACGGCCGAGCGCCAGTTCGAGGGGCCGCGCTCCGCCTGCTCCGACGGCGCGGTTCCTAGAACGCGCGGCAGCAACACGCCGAGGCTGGTGCCGGCGAGGAAGAGGATGAAGCCCGCCGCGATGCGGAAGGCGAGGCGCTGACGGTCGCGCGGCGGGGTTCCGGTCACCGGCGCCATTCTGGACACGCGCTCGATGGCGCCGGCAAGGATCGTTTCGAGGCGATCGCCCGGAGCCGCCGCCAGCAAAAGGTCGAAGGCCGGCGCGAAATCGCGCCCTCCCTGCCGCAGGACCGACAGCCGCCCGGCTAGTTCCGGGTCCGCCGCGAGGCGCCTCTCGAGCGCCGCGCGCTCCGCCTCCGGCAGGGCGCCGTCGATCAACGCGGTCAGCTCGGCGTCGCGGGGGATTTCAGGATCGCTCATTTTCGTCCTTGCTTCGCGTCGCCGCCGGCTCGTCCTGGCCGAGGCCGGCGAGTTTGGCGCGCGCTCCGGCGAGCCGGCTCATGATCGTTCCTATGGGAACGGCAAGAATTTCCGCCGCTTCACGGTATGTCAGCCCCTCGCCGTAGACCAGAAACACCGCTTCGCGCTGCACCTCCGGCAAGGAGTTCACCTCCCTCAACACTTGCCCGGCTAAAATATTCGTCTCGACCTCGTAGGCTCCGTCGAAGGTGAGTTCGGTCTCGGCGTCGACCAGACCCTGGCCTGTCCGGTAGCGGACGGCGCGAATCTCGTTCAGCCAGATCGAGTGCAGGATCGAGAAGAGCCAGCGGTCGAGCCGCGTGCCGGGTGTGAACTGGTGCGGCCGTTCGAGCGCACGCAGGCATGTCGCCTGGACGAGGTCCTCGGCAACGTCGCGCTTGCCGGAAAGAACCAGGCCATAGCGCCACAGGCGTTTCAGCTCCGCGGCGAGGCCGGCCATCACGGCGTCGTGACCGTTTGTGGTCATGGGGCTTTGAATAACTGTCGGTGGCCTGGTGTTAACCGGTCGTCGAATGTGAACAAATGCCCCACGATTTGGGAACGATTTAGGAGCTTACGATGACACAAGGTTTCTCTTCACTCGCCAGGATCGGTATCGCTGCCGCCGTCATGGCTTTGGCAGCACCAATCGCCGGCACCGGCTTTGGCAGCACCGCCTTTGCCGCCAGCCAGCCTAGCGGCAGTTCGGGCAGCGATACCACGAAGTGCGGTTCCGGCTACGCACTGAATAAGAAGACCAACAAGTGCGACAAGACCTCCAGCATCGCGCCTGACACCCAGCTCTATGACAAGGGCCGTGCCCTCGCGCTCGTCGGCAAGTACGACGACGCGCTCGCCGTGTTCGCCCAGATCAAGAACCAGGACGACGCCAAGGTCCTCACCATGATCGGCTATTCCAAGCGCAAGCTTGGCGACATGGATAGCGGCATGGCCTACTACACCAAGGCCCTCGCCCTCGAGCCGGACAATCTCTACACCCACGAATATCTCGGCGAACTCTACGTCGAGCTCGGCAACGTCAACGAGGCCAAG
>JBBQGL010000201.1:0-5146 GCA_038323025.1 Hyphomicrobiales bacterium | reverse complement strand
AGCAGCGATGCGCCGTGAATGCCGTCGCGGCCGGTCCGGGAGCCGAAGTAGAGGATCGAGTTCCCGACGCCCGAGGCCTTCCCGTAGAAGATCTTCTTCGAGTCGGTGATGCCCAGCGTGAACGCGTTGACCAGGATGTTGCCGTTGTAGCCTCGATGGAAATTGACCTCGCCGCCGACCGTCGGCACGCCGAAGGAATTGCCATAGCCTCCGATGCCCGCGACCACCCCGGCGACAAGGTGGCGCGTCTTCGGGTGGTCGGGGGCGCCGAAACGGAGCGCGTTCATTGCCGCGACCGGGCGGGCCCCCATGGTGAAGACGTCGCGGAGGATGCCGCCCACGCCGGTGGCGGCGCCCTGGTAGGGCTCGATGAACGAGGGGTGGTTGTGGCTCTCCATCTTGAAGACCACTGCCCAGCCGTCGCCGATGTCGACGACGCCGGCATTCTCGCCCGGGCCGCAGATTACGCGGGTTCCGGTTGTCGGGAGAGTGCGCAGCCACTTCTTCGACGATTTGTACGAGCAGTGCTCGTTCCACATCGCGGAGAAGATGCCGAGCTCGGTCATCGTCGGCGCGCGGCCGATGAGCGCAAGAATGCGTTCGTACTCGTCCGGCTTGAGGCCGTGGGCGGCCACGATGGCGGCGGTGATGGGGATCGGCGCGTTCAACGCGTTGCCAAGCATGAGGGTGCGGGTGAGGCCGTCAACGTTACCACGTTCCCACCGGTGACTGCGGGTTCACGGTTATGATATCGAACCTGTGAAGGAACGTATTGGCTCATATCCGGTCATCCCAGCAAGAGGTAGTCCTGTCATGCGAGTCGCCTCCGGAATTGCCCTGGCCGCAGCTCTTTTGACCTTACCGATTCTCGCGGCCTCCGAAGGATATTCGGCTAACACAGTGCTGGCCGACAACGCAGCCCCGGCGAACGCGGCGCCGCTCCCCGCTTTGCCCGCGCTTCCGGCCTTGCCGCCCCTGAAGCCGACCCCGGCGGTCAATCCTGCCCCGGCGCCGCCGCCGCAGGCAGGCCCGACGACCCCGGCCCAGCCGCCGGCTTTACCGCCGGCCCTGCCGCCTCCATTGCCAACCGACGTGCCGAAGCCGCCGCCCCTGCCGCCGCCGGCTCCGGTCGTAACCTTCTTCGTCGCCGAGAACGGCCAGCCCGTCGGGCCGCTGACCCTCGACCAGGTCGGCGCCGAGATCGCCGCCAAGCGCATCAACAACAAATCGCTGGTGTGGAAGTCCGGCGACCCTGCGTGGATTGCCGCGGACCAGGTGCCTGAACTGAAGCCGATCCTCGGAAACGTTCCGCCGCCGGTGCCGGAGGACGACAAGTGGACGCGTTTCATGATCGGAACCTGGCAAACCGTCGTTAACACCGAAAACAACGGTCAGACGTTCACCCAGACATTCACAGTGCAATTCCGGCCCGACGGGACCTTCGCGGGGGTCGTGACCTTTGCCATCAATGGCCAGACCGGACAGTCGCAGCCGTTGTCGGGAACCTGGGAAGCCAAGGCCGTAAGCGGCGATCAGTTCACGCTGACCCAGCGCATTCCCGGACAGCCGCCCTTCACCGGGTCGCTGCGGCGGGTCGGCGACAACGACATCGCCAACGTCAACGACGGTAGTCAGTCGCGGCGTGTCGGTGGCTGATCCTTAAGATCGCAGGAGAACGGGCCGGAATCCGCGGAAGGTTCCGGCCCGAATTGTTCGTGGACAACCGGTATTGCCTGGCCACGGCCGATCAGCTGCAGCTGTCGCCCTGTGCGATCCAGCGCTGCAGATCGCCCTCGATGCGGCCTGCCTGCGGCGACGTGGCCAGCGCACCGTAGACGCTGACGTGGGCGCCTTCCTTGTTGATCTCGATGACCAGGCTCGGCGGGGCAGCGGGATTCTTGCGGGGCACGAGGAGGATGCGCGGGCCGTTGGTGGCATTGGGCTCGGGCGAATAGATGTAGTCGGCGAAGGCCGCATCATGCGACTGGATCCAGCACTTCTCGATCAGCGGCCCGAGACGGGTGGCGAGGTTGTAGGCCCGGTCGGAATTCGCGGCGCGCGCCTGCGCGCCCGTCAGGAGCGCGGCGACAAGGGTCAGCCCCGCGATCGCGCCATGGCGTTTCGTCATGCGACCAGCTCCAGACTGTTTGCGATGCCCTCAAAAAGCGGGCGCCCGTCGCTTCCGCCCTGCATCGGCTCGATGAGATCCTCCGGATGCGGCATCATGCCGAGCACGCGGCGGCGCTGGTCGACGATTCCGGCGATCCCGTCGAGCGACCCGTTGGGATTGGACGCCTCGCTCGGTATCCCGTCCGCATCGACATAACGGAAAATGACCCGGTTTTCGTCCTGGAGGCGCGCCAGGGTGGCCGCGTCGCAACGATAATTACCGTCGCCGTGGGCGATCGGGGAGCGAATGATCTCGCCCGGACGGTAGGCGGACGTGAACAGCGTTTCAGCGGTCTCCACGCGCAAGTGGATCTCGCGGCAGATGAAGCGAAGGCTTGCGTTCCGCATAAGAACGCCGGGCAGCAGGCCGGCTTCGCAGAGGATCTGGAAGCCGTTGCAGACCCCGAGCACCGGTACGCCGGCGGCGGCGCGCTCGGTCACTACGCGCATGATCGGAGCGCGGGCCGCGATCGCTCCCGAGCGGAGGTAGTCGCCGTAGGAAAAGCCGCCCGGCAGGACGATGAGGTCAACCGGGGGAAGGGTGGTCTCGGCGTACCAGACCGACAGCGGACGACTCCCCGTCGTCTTCTCGATCGCCGCAAGCATATCGCGGTCGCGATTGGAGCCAGGAAAGACGATGACGGCGGATTTCATTCTCACGGCTGCTCGGTCAGTGCCCGCCCGCTACCTACGGAGTACGGGACGATTCCTCAAGGACGAACGTCCGGCCAATTCCCACCATCGGTTTGTCAGGCAGCCGGGGCTGTCGCCGACAACAGCTCGATCCGGTAATTCTCGATCACGGTGTTGGCGAGGAGCTTTTCGCACATGCCCTTGAGGGCCGCCTCGGCGGCGGCGCGGTCGGTCCCGGCGAGTTCGATGTCGAAGATCTTGCCCTGGCGGACGCCGCCGACGCCGGCAAAGCCGAGGGCCGCGAGGGCCCCTTCGATGGCCTTTCCCTGCGGGTCAAGCACGCCCGGCTTAAGCGTAACGGTGACGCGCGCCTTCATCGGCTCCCTCCTGAAATTCTCACGAGGGTGGGAACTTGATGCCATCGAGCAGACTCTCGATCCGGGTCTGCAACGCCGTAATCGACTCTTCGTCGCCCTCGCAGGTCACGATCCGCGTATCGCCGGCATCCCGGAACATGTATTTCGATGACCGGAAGTCATGCCCGGCCAGTTTGTACCCGATGACGTTGAGCAACGTCTCGCGACCACCAATGGTCAACTGGCTTGTAGGGTGGACGATCTCCGCTTCGGCATGCCCGCCGGACTTCTCGTACGCCAGAAAGATGCCATCGAGGGCATCGAGCGCGGCCTTGTCTATCGTTTCGGGCCAACTGGCGAAATCCGGGTCCAGGGAAGTCACAATGAGGCATGATGCGCTGCCGCAGTCCGACGCGATGCATGTAAAATACGGATAGATCAGTTCCGACGCCTGCCACTGTGCGTCGTCATAGGTGATCTCGACCCCACTTTTGACGCTCCGGTAGATGCTTTGGCCTGCCGAGGCGACCGTCGGCAGGGTCAGCAGGGCGACGGCAGACAGAAGTGCGGTCAGCCGACGGCGCACCGCTACTGCACCAGAACCGGACCCGACCCCTTCGGCCGCTCCTGCTCGAGAAGGATGCCGAGGCGGCGGGCGACTTCCTGATAGGCCTCGACCAGGCCGCCCATGTCGCGGCGGAAACGGTCCTTGTCGAGCTTGTCCTTGGTCTGGACGTCCCACAGCCGGCAGGAATCGGGCGAGATCTCGTCGGCGACCACGATCCGCATCATGTCGTTTTCCCAGAGACGCCCGCACTCGATCTTGAAATCGACCAGCTGGATGCCGGCGCCAAGGAAGAGACCGGAAAGGAAGTCGTTGACGCGAATGGCCAGCGCCATGACGTCGTCGATCTCCTGAGGGGTCGCCCAGCCAAAGGCGGTAATGTGCTCCTCGGAGACCATCGGATCGTTCAGTTCGTCGTTCTTATAGTAGAACTCGATGATCGAGCGTGGCAGCACCGTGCCCTCCTCGATGCCGAGGCGGGTGGACAGCGAACCGGCTGCGACGTTCCGCACGACCACCTCGAGCGGGATGATTTCAACCTCGCGGATGAGCTGCTCGCGCATGTTGAGGCGCTTGATGAAATGGGTCGGAATCCCCATCCGGTTCAGGTGGATGAAGATGTGCTCGGAGATGCGGTTGTTGAGCACGCCCTTGCCGTCGACCACTTCGTGCTTTTTCTTGTTGAAAGCAGTGGCGTCGTCCTTGAAGAACTGGACGAGGGTGCCCGGCTCCGGTCCTTCGAACAGGATCTTTGCCTTGCCTTCATAGATGCGCCGACGACTCTTCATGGGCACATACCGCGGTTTGAGGAAACCCATAGGGCCGGTTCCAATCAACAAAACCTTGTCGCGTCAACGCGATAGGGCGACTCAGGGAAGAAAATCGCGCCGGCCGCGAGACCTTATTCGATCGTTCGCTGGTGCACAATGACGTCCGGCACTCGCTGGGGAAGCGGAGAGGCACGGCGTTGATTTAAGCGTGGTCGCGGGATATGCAAGGCCCGCCCGCCGCCCGCCGGGATGAGGAGCTTTTCATGACGACGTTCGACAAGCGGAAGGATGCGTTCGAGAGCAAGTTCGCGCATGACGAGGAACTGCAGTTCAAGGCCGGAGCCCGGCGAAACAAGCTTCTCGGCCTATGGGCAGCAGGACTTCTCGGGAAGAGCGGCGCCGACGCGGATGCCTATGCAAAAGCGGTGATTTCGGCCGACTTCGAGCATGCGGGTCACGAGGACGTCTTCAAGAAGATCCGCCAGGATTTCGACGCCGCCGGCGTCCAGCAGTCCGATCATCAGATCCGCCGCACCATGGACGAGATGATGCAGAAGGCGGTCGAGCAGATCAGCAAGGAAGTCTAGCCGTCACTCAGAGCGTACAGAGGTCAGGAAAATGGCGGCTCCTTCGCTTGTCGATCGGCTGAACTC
>JBBQGL010000200.1:0-5160 GCA_038323025.1 Hyphomicrobiales bacterium | reverse complement strand
TCGGTGCCGGTGCCGGCGGCCGCGGTCAGCCGGTCCTTGTTGACGAGGATGGCGATCGACAGCTTCTCGATATCGAAGCCGTCGTGAGTGGTCTCGACGGTCTTCGACGACACCTCGTAGTTGGTCAGTTCCTCGCGGCGGTCGTTGTTGGAGTTCGAGTTCTTGCCGCCGGCCGCCGGAGCACCCTTGGCGTCGGGAATGTTGTCGGTGACCGACGTCGCGGCGTCACCGCCCGAGGCGTTGGTGGCCAGTTCGCTGTCCTTGACCGTGCGCACGGAACGTTCCACCCGCGACGACGGATCGTAGATGACCTCGGTGGTGGTGTGGCTGTCGGTATTCAGGCGGGCGGAGACGCTCACCTGGAAGTTGCCGATGCCGAGATAGGGCGTGAGCGTGCGCCGGATCTTGTCCTCGACATCGCGGGCGAAGGTCTCCTCGACGGTCGCCATCTTGCTCGCCGACCCGCCGGTCTTGTCATCGCCGGAGGCGAGGATCGTGCCTTCCGTGTTGAGGACGGTCACGTTGTCGAGCTTGAGGCCGGGCACGGCGGCGGCGACCAGATGGCGGACGGCGGGACCCTGCGAGGTATCGTTGGGGTTGGCGGTGGCGATCACCACGGAGGCCGAGGCCGGCTGCTGGTCGGTGCGGAAGGATCCGGGATCGGGGAGGACGAGGTGTACGCGCGCCGACTTGACGCCGCTCATGCTCTGGATCGTCCGGGCGAGTTCGCCTTCCAGGGCCCGGGTCTTGGTTACCTCCTGCATGAAGGAGGTGAGGCCGAAAGACCCGATCTGGTTGAAGAGGTCGTAGCCGGAATCGGCGCTCTGCGGCAGGCCCTTTTCGGCGAGCAGCATGCGCGCCCGCGCCGTGTCGCCGGTGGCCACCATGACGGTGGCGCCGTCGGCGCTGACGTCGAAATCGATGCCGGCGTCCTTGAGGGTGCCGCCGATGCGGCTGACGTCGTCGCGGCCGAGTCCGCTGTAGAGGACTTCCTCCTGCGGCAGGCTTACGTAATAGGTACCAAGTCCGAGAACGAGGAGTACGGCCAGCCCGGCAAAGGCGAGGACCGCCAGCCGGCGCGCGCCGAGCGCGCGCAGGTTATTCCAGAGCTTCTCGGCGGCTTCGCGGCCCATCGGCGACGGCGCTCCCTTTGGCTGGCATCAGCTTCGCCGGGAGTGTCGGCCGCCAATCTTGCCTGAACATTGCATCGCGGGAGGGCGACCCCGCCCGGCCAACGAAAAAAGCCGCGCCCGGAGGCGCGGCCTGATTTCGTTTTCGTTCTGGCCCGCTTGGACTACTGACGGAAGAGCGTCAGGACGTTCTGCGTGCTCGAGTTGGCAATGCTGAGGGACTGGATGGCCAGCTGCTGCTGGGTCTGCAGGGCCTTCAGCTTGGTCGACTCTTCTTCCATGTTGGCGTCCACGAGGGTGCCGACGGCGCTCGTGTTGGCGTCGATGAGCGCCTTGACGAAGGTCGTCTGCGAACCGATGCGGCCCGACACCGAGCCCATCTTGGTCGACGCGTCGGTCAGGTCGGTCAGCGCGTCGTCGACGATCTGCAGGTAGTTCGCGATCGTGGCGAGGTCCTTGGCGCTGCCGGTCAGGGCCGAGATGTCGATCTTGGACACCGAGGTCGCATCGGCCTGGCCGTTCGAGGCGGTCGCGGCAATGCGGGTCTTGTCGAGGATGCCGAGGCTGTTGCCACCGGCGCCGGCGACCGCTGCCTTGAAGATGGTGGCGGCGGCGCCATAGGACGCCGTCCGCGTCGCCGCGGCGGCGGTGTAGGCGGCGTTCTTGGTGTTGAGCGCGGTCGTGTAGGCCGTGTTCAGCGTGGCGGTATCCTGGAAGCCGGCGTTGGTCGAGTCGTAGAAGTTGGTCTCGGCCGCGGCCCGGTCGACCCGGTACTGCACGTCGGCGCTGGTATCGGTCACCGCACCATAGACGACGTTGCGCGCCGTGTTGGCGGCGGCGTAGGCGGTATTGCGGGTCGTGATATCGCCGGCCGCCTGGGGGCTCGCCGCGAAGGTCGCGTCGGCGGCTGCGATCGCGGACGTGAAGGTGGAGTCGGCGGTGTCGAGGGTGGAGAGAACGCCGCTATTGGTGACGGCGGCGTTGTATACGCCGTCGGCCGCGGTGATCAGGTTGTCGTAGTTGGTCTTGGCCGTGGCGACCGCCGCGTCGACCGAGGTATGGACGGCCGAATTGGCGTCGTAGAGCTTCACCGAGGAGGTGTCGATCTGAATCGTGCCGACCGAAACCGAGGAAGCCGTGCGGGTGAAGGAGGCCACGACCGTCTTCGACGCGTTGTAGCTGGCGGAGCTCGAATCGACCGAGAGCCAGTTGTCGCCGCCGACGGAGACAGTGTTGCTGGCGTCGCTCGACAGCTGCGAGAGCAGGTCGTCGATTTCGGTCTGCAGCTTGCCGTGGTCGACGTTCGGCGAAGACGCGGAGACCAGCTTTTCCTTGATCTTCTGCAGAGCGGTCTGGACCGTGGTCAGGCCGGTGGAAACCGTATCGACCGTCGACTTGCCGACGCCGAGGGCGTCCTGCACGGCGCCGAGGGCACCGTTGTCGGACTTGATCGTGGTGGCGATCGACCAGTAGGCGGCGTTGTCGGCCGCGGAACCGACCTTGAGGCCGGTGGAAACGCGGTTGTTGGTCTGGTCGAGGTTCTGGTTGATGGTCCGCAGGGTCGCAAGCGCGACCATCGCGGAATTGTTGGTCAAAAGGCTAGACATGGCTCATGCCCCTTATGGTGGTTACGGATTTGTTTTGGGACATACCGGGTTCGCACCGGCATGGCAGAGCGGCATCATGCCTTTGGCCAGCCGCCCGGAACCGAGCGGCAGGTAGTACCGCTTCCGAGCGGCCAATCTGCCATGACGAGCACTATGGCAGGAAGGTATTAGAGGATCGTTAGCGGCCGTAAACGGTTAATATCGCTAATTGAATCGGTTCCGGTGACTCGAAATTAGGCATCAGAAATACGACCGGACCAGCCCATCGACGAGCAAATTCCAGCCGTCGATCAATATGAAAAACAGAATCTTAAAGGGGAGCGCGACCACGCTCGGCGGCATCATCATCATGCCCATCGACATGACCAGCGTCGCGACCACCATGTCGATGACGAGGAACGGCAGGATGATGAGGAAGCCGATCTCGAAGGCGCGGCGCAGTTCCGACACCATGAATGCCGGAATGAGGACGCGGAGGTCGGACTTGTCGAGGGCCGGACCAGCCGCGGCGGCCGCGGGCGGTACCGCCACAGCGGGCGAGCCTGGGGCGACCAGCACCGGCGCTGCCCGCTTGGCGGCGAGATCGACGAAGAGGTTGAGGTCCTTCGGCCGCACCTGGGTCAGCATGAACGCACGGAACGGGTCGGTGACCTTGGCGAAAGCCTCCTCCTCCGTGATCGTGTTGTTCATCAGCGGCTTGACGCCATCCTGCCAGGCCCGATCGAAGGTCGGCGCCATCACGTAGAACGTCATGAACAGCGACAGGCTGATGAGGACGAGGTTCGCCGGGGTGCTCTGCAGGCCGAGGCCGGAGCGCAGGAACGAGAGCGCGATGACGAAGCGCGTGAAGCTCGTCACCATGATCAAGAGGCCCGGCGCCACCGACAGGACGGTGAGCAGCAGGACCAGTTGGACGATGCGCCCGGCGACGCTCACCTCGCCGGCGGGGAGAAGCGATTCGAGCCCGGTCGCCTGGGCGTGGGCGGTCGCCGGCAGCAGGCAGACGGCAACGGCGAGGCGCCGCGCCCACCGTGCCGCCCTCCCCGATTCGCGCCGTCCCGCCATGACCGCCCTACTGGACGATCAGCGACTGGATGACAAGCTCGTTGACTTCGCCTCCGGTGCGCGTCGCCACGCGTTCGTTCAGGTCCTCGCGCAGGTGCTGGAGCGCGCTCGGCCCCTCAAGCTGGGCGAGGCTGATGGTGCGGGCATAGGCGACGATATCCTGGCGGATCTCGGCGGCAGTGGCGGCGGGATTCTTGACCACGCCGTTGGAGAAGAGGATCGCGGCCTCCAGCCGGATCCACGTGTCGCTCGGCTGGGCGAGGTTGGTCACCACCGGCTCGAGCGGCTGCAGCACCATGTCGCCCGTGATGATCGCCGAGCGCAGGCGGTCCGGCGGCGGCGTCGCCTTCGCCCGGTCGGCGACCGCCTGCTCGACCATGCCGGTGATCTGCAGCCCGAAGAAGCCGCCGAGCCCGGCGGCGAGCACGGTCACCAGCACTATGCCGAGGATGAGCTTGAGCTTGCCCGGCTTCGGCTTTTCGCCGGCCTTGGCCGCCTTGCCCTCGCCTTCCTCGCCTTCGCCGTCATCGTCCTCGTCGGGCTCGATGGCGTCGTCGCGATCCTCGTCCTCGTCGGCCATTTCTTCCCGCTTTCGCTACTGTACGGCGCTGAGCTTGCCGCGGCCGCCGTAGGAGATGCGGGCCTCGGCGATCTTGTCGTAGGCGATGCTGTTGGTGCTGGCGATATCGAGCGGCCGCACGATCCCGGCGATGTTGAGCACGCGCACCTCGCGGTTGACGCGCACCTCCTGCGATCCGCTGATCAGCAGGTTGCCGTCGGGCAGAACTTCGGTGACCACGGCGGCGACGGCGAGGTGCAGCTTCTCCGACCGGTCGATGTTGCCGGCGCCCTTGGAGCTGGCCGAGGCCGAGGCGTCGAGGCCGGCGTCGGCGCCGCCCTTGGACGAGCCGATGAAGCCGGTGAAGGCGGCGGAGGCCGAGAGCTTGCCCGAGGCCGCCGCCTGCCGGGAGCGGCCGGTGCTGTTGTCGAACTGCGCCTTGTCGTTGATGTCGATGGTGACGGTCACCACGTCGCCGACATGGCGGGCACGCAGATCGCGGAAGAGGTTGCCGCTGTTGCCGCTGTAGAGCGAATGGAACGTCTTCGGCTCGGGCCTGACGAAGGCGGTGGGCAAGGGCGCGCGCTGGACAGAGAGGCCTTCGCCTACCAGCGAAAGCTCCGGCGTGCCGCGCATGGATGCGCTGTCCGTCTTGCACCCGGCAAGCAGGATCACCAGCGGGAGGGCGGCGAGGATCTTCTTCATCCGGCGGGGCTCGGCGGTTTCAGCGCCGGCATGCCGGCCATGACCGTGGTGAGCATGGCGGCGACCGAGGCGGACATTTCGTTGAGGATCGAGC
>JBBQGL010000199.1:0-5332 GCA_038323025.1 Hyphomicrobiales bacterium | reverse complement strand
GCCTCGGCGAGCAGCATCACGCCACCGTCCGACGACAGTCGCCCGCCGTCGAATGCGGCGGTCAGCTTCTTGCCCCGGACGGCTGGAAACCAGAACGGCAGAGTCGTATCGTCGGTCATGGCGGGTGTGGCCGGCTCGATGGGGCGGACAGGGTTGGCTTCAACAACCGAATCCTACGCCATATCAATTGCTTAGACTACATCCGCCATCCCCTCAGACGGGCCATCATGAATAAGACGGGTTTAAGTCGACCTTTACACGCCGGGCGACTGCTTGAGCCGAGCCATCCATGTCGCGTATCAGAAGCGTCACCGCCTGCGCTTCAGTGATCGGTGGTGTCTGAGGAGTAACCGCCTTGCCTTGGGCGTCGACGATTGTCCCGTACCCGATGGTCCAAGTTCCGCCGGGCTTGCTGCCGTTGTCGTCGTAGGGCGTCGCCGAAAAGCCTTCGATCTTCTTGACGACCGCGGTCGCCACGTCCGGGACGGTCTTGCGATCCCACACGTTGGCCAGCTGCTTCACCATCTTCCCCTCCCTCTGAGATGATCCCAGGCAAATACCACCACAGATTGCGTGTGGCCACAATCCGCACCTTGTAGAAGGCGTCAAGCAAGGCACGATGCCGGCCGCTTCGCGCAAATGCGGCGAAATCTTTTTCTCCGCAATTCGCGGAGTTTGGATTCCTTATCGTCGCGCCGGTCCCGCGGATTTCCTAACTATTTCAGTCCTATCGGCAAGGATTGCGCGTCGGCCTCAAGGGCCGGGGCGCGTCAGGCGCAGAGATACCCCCATGACGGCATCCCGCAAGCTCGGCGTCTTCCCCGCCTTTCACAAGGTCGCCGGCCGGCGAGTGGTCGTGGTTGGTGGCGGCCACGAGGCAGCGGCGAAGATCCGGCTCTTGTCCGAGACCAGGGCGGAAATCGTCGTCTTTGCCCGCGCGCTCGATAAGGAAACCGGCGTCGATCTGATCGCGGCCCACGGGGATTGGCGCGGCCAGTGGCCGACCGCGGCCGACATCGCCGGCGCCGCGCTGGTGTTTGCCGCGACCGGCAGCGAGGACGGCGACCGCGAGATTCAGTTGCTCGCACGCGAGGCCGGGGTACCGATCAACGTCGTGGACCGCCCCGAGCTTTGTGACTTCTACACCCCGGCTCTCGTCAATCGCGCCCCGCTTGCCGTGGCCGTGGCGAGCGAGGGCGTCGCGCCTGTCCTTTCCCGCCATGTGCGGGCGCGCATCGAGGCCATGCTGGCACCGGCCTTCGGCGATCTCTCCGGGCTCGCCGAGCGCCTGCGGTCGCGCGTGACCATGAAGCTCGCGACCGCCGGTGAACGGCGTCGTTTCTGGGCGCGCTTCTTCACCGGCGGCATCGCCGAAAAGGTATTTGCCGGGCGGTCCGACGAAGCCGAGCGCGAAGCCGTCCGCTCGCTCGAGATCGAGCCGGTACTGGTCGGCCACGTCTCCCTGGTCGGCGCCGGTCCGGGTGCCGAGGATCTGCTCACCCTCCGCGCCCAGCGCGCGCTGCAGGAGGCCGATGTCATCGTCTATGACCGGCTGGTGCCGGAATCGATCGTGGCTCAGGGCCGCCGCGACGCCCGCCGGATTTACGTCGGCAAGGCCAAGGGCGATCATTCGATGAGCCAGGACGAGATCAATGCGATCCTCGTCCGCGAGGCGGAGAAGGGCCACAGCGTCGTTCGCCTCAAGTCCGGCGATCCGCTGATCTTCGGGCGCGCCGGCGAGGAGATGGCGGCATTGCGCGCCGCCGGGATTTCTTTTGACGTGGTGCCCGGCGTCACCGCCGCGCTCGCCGCCGCCGCCGAAACCGAAATTCCGCTCACGCTGCGCGATTCTTCGTCGGCGCTGGTCTTTGCCACCGGCCATGCGGCGGACGGCGACACGCTTCCCGGCTGGGCGGGGCTCGCGCTTGGCGGTGCCACCGTCGCTGTCTACATGGGCAGGGCAGTGGCTGCCGGGGTTGCGGCCCGCCTGATCGAGGCCGGATTGAGCGCCTCCACCCCGGTGGCGGTCATCGAGAACGCATCCCGCACCGAGAAGCGCGCGTACGCCGGCCGGCTCGATGAACTGGCACGGATCGCTGCACGGACCGACGCTAACGGCCCGGTGCTCTTCATCATCGGCGAGGTCGTTGCGCTTGGCGCCATAGCCGGGGCACCGGCGGCGCTGGCCGAGATGGCGGCGTAGGAAGCAAGCAAGAGCCGGGGAGTGCCGCAGGCGCGAGAGGGAAGCAGACAAGAGCCGAGCAGCGCCGAAGGCGTGGCGTAGGAAGCAGCAAGCGCCGAGGAGCGCCGCAGGCGCGACAGGGAAGTAACGATGTTCAAAGCCGCCAAAGAGGGCCCCGCCAAGGTGATCACCGCGAACGACCTTCGCGATGGCCTGGTTGTGTTCCTCGATCACGACGGTGGCTGGACGCATCGCATCGCGGAAGCGCGCGTCGTCGAGGATGGCACCGATCTCGATGGCGCGGTGGCCTATGCCAGGGCCCAGCACGACGCCCGCATCGTCGTCGAGCCCTATCCGATCGATGTTGAGGTCACCGGCGGGGTGCCGGTGCCGGTGCGCCTCCGCGAAAAGATTCGCGCCGATCGTGGTCCGACCATTCCCTATGGCCGGGAAGAAGTCGACAAGCTCAAGGGCGCTGCCTGATCATGTACCGCTACGATGAGTTCGACCGTGAGTTCGTGACCGACCGGGTGGCCCAGTTCCGCGGCCAGGTCGAGCGGCGCGTTTCGGGCGAGCTCACCGAGGACCAGTTCAAGCCCCTCCGGCTCATGAACGGTGTTTACCTGCAGCTTCACGCCTACATGCTGCGCATCGCCATTCCTTACGGCACGCTCAGCCCGGCGCAGATGCGCATGCTCGCCTTCATCGCGCGGAAATACGACCGAGGCTACGGCCATTTCACCACGCGCCAGAACCTGCAGTTCCACTGGCCGGCGCTGAAGGACATCCCCGATATCCTCGAGCACCTCGCCACCGTCGAGATGCACGCCATCCAGACCTCGGGCAATTGCATCCGCAACGTCACCGCCGATCATTTCGCCGGCGCCGCGCTGGACGAGGTTGCCGATCCGCGGCCTTACGCGGAGATCCTCCGCCAGTGGTCCTCGCTCCACCCAGAATTCATCTTTCTGCCGAGAAAGTTCAAGATCGCCGTGACCGGGTCCGAGCGCGACCGCGCCGCTATCCAGGTCCACGACATCGGCCTGCACCTGAAGCGGAATGCGGCAGGCCATCTCGGTTTCGCGTTCTATGTCGGTGGCGGCCTTGGGCGCACGCCGATGATCGGCCACAAGATCCGCGACTTCCTGCCGGAGGAGGATCTGCTCTCCTACACCGAGGCGGTGCTCCGCGTTTACAACCAGTTCGGCCGTCGCGACAACAAGTACAAGGCGCGGATCAAGATCCTCGTCCACGAGGCCGGCGCCGAGGAGATCGCCCGCCAGGTGGAAGAGGAGTGGGCGCGCATCCGCCACACCGCCCTCGAACTTCCCGCGGACGAGATTCGCCGCGTCCGCGATTATTTCGCCATGCCCGCGGAAATCCGCCCGCGACCGGCGGCGAGCGTCGTCCTCGATCGTGCCCGCGCGTCGGATCCCGGCCTCGACAATTGGGTGACGCAGAACACGGTTCCGCACCGGGTCCCCGGCCATGCCCTGGTCACGATCTCGCTGAAGCCGATCGGCGGCACCCCCGGCGACGCCACCGCCGATCAGATGGACCTGATCGCCGACATCGCCGAGCGCCACGGTGGCGGCGAGATTCGCGTCAGCCACGAGCAGAACCTGATCCTGCCCCACGTTGCCCTCGACGACCTGCCGGCGATTTACGCGCAGCTCGCGCCGGTCAACCTCGCCACCCCTAATGCCGGGCTGGTAACGGACATCATCGCGTGCCCCGGCCTCGACTATTGCGCGCTCGCCAACGCCCGCTCGATTCCGGTGGCCCAGCGCATCTCGGAGCGCTTCGCCGGGCACGCCCGCCAGAAGGACATCGGCGATCTCAAGATCAAGATCTCCGGCTGCATCAATGCCTGCGGCCACCATCATGTCGGCCACATCGGCATCCTTGGCGTCGAGAAGAAGGGCGAGGAGTTCTACCAGCTCACCCTAGGCGGCTCGGGTGACGAGTCCGCCTCGGTCGGCGAGATCATCGGTCCCGGCTTCTCGAGCGAAGCGGTGATCGATGCCGTCGAGACCGTGGTCGAGACCTACCTGAAGGTGCGCTCCGGTCCGGACGAGAATTTCCTCGCCGCCTACCGCCGGCTTGGCCAGGCTCCGTTCAAGGAGGCGCTCTATGGCGCTGCTTGAGGCCCTGGCGGTCGCGGGCGAGCCGATCCCGCGGGTAACCGACGAGGCCGCATCGCTGAACGCGCGCTACGGATCGCTCGACGCGCGCGCCGCGATCGAGCTGGCCGTCGACGAGCTCTTCCCCGGCCGTCTCGCCCTGGTGTCGAGCTTTGGCGCCGAGTCGGCCGTGCTCCTCCACCTCCTCGCCGACGTCGACCGCAACATTCCCGTCGTTTTCCTCGACACCGGCCGCCTGTTCGCCGAGACCCTGCAATACCGTACGCAGCTGAGCGAACGCCTCGGCCTCACCGATGTGCGAACAGTCTCGCCGGAGCCGGAGCGCGTCAGCGCGAAGGATCCGCATCGCGCGCTGTGGATGACCAATCCCGATCTCTGCTGCTTCATCCGGAAGACCGAGCCGCTCCAGCGTGCCCTCAAGGGCTTCGACGCCTGGATCACGGGCCGCAAGCGCTTCCAGAACGCCCTCCGCGCCGTGCTGCCGATGTTCGAGGCCGAGGGCGAGCGCATCAAGATCAATCCGCTGGTCAACTGGTCGTCGGCCGAGCTGCAGGCTTACGCCGCCCGCAACGATCTGCCGCCGCATCCGCTGGTCGCCCAGGGCTATCCGTCGATCGGCTGCGTGCCGTGCACCAGCCGCGTCCTGCCCGGCGAGGACCAGCGCGCCGGCCGCTGGCGCGGCATGGACAAGGTCGAGTGCGGCATCCACGTCGAACTCGAGATCGACGGGTCGGGCATTTGACCAGCGGCTTCAGCCTGCCAGATCGCGCGCCTGCCAACCTCACGAACGTCATCCCCCGACTTGATCGGGGGACTGCTCTCGGCTTCTGGTCCTGAGAGCCGATCCGGGAAGTTTGGATTCATGCCGAAGGGTTTGCGGCGAGCCGCCTGAGCATGATGCGGATCATGGCGAGGCGGACGAAGGCGATGGTGGTGCGCGCATAGCGCTCGAAGTCTTTGGCGAGACGACGACAGCGACTGATCCAGGCGAAGGTGCGTTCCACGA
>JBBQGL010000198.1:0-5439 GCA_038323025.1 Hyphomicrobiales bacterium | reverse complement strand
TTCCCGGAGAAGGCTCCCGAGGAGCGCGCCCGCATTCTTGCAGGTGTGTGGGACAATCTCGCCCGCACCACCATGGACTACGCCTTCCTGCAGGAGCTGGTCGCCGAGTTCGACCCCGACCGGCCGAAGGGCACGCGCCTCGACCATCACGGCATGGAGCACGTGATCGCGCTTCGCGACAGCGGCAAGCCCGGCATCGTGTTCGGTGCCCACCTCGGCAACTGGGAGCTCGCCGCCGCCGTCGGCCGCAAGCTCGGCGTCCCCATCACCGCGCTCTACCGCCCGCCGACCAATCCTTATGTCGCCCGCGAGATCGAGCGCCGCCGCGCCTTCGTCGACCAGCTGGTCGTCTCCGGGCGCGGCGCCGCCTTTCAGGTCGCCGCCGCCCTGCAGGGCGGGCGCCATATCGGCGTCATCATCGACCAGCGCCTCGCCGGCGGCGTCGAGCTGCCGTTCTTCGGCCGCCCGGCGATGAGCAATCCGATCATCGGCATTCTCGCCCGCCATTTCGAATGCCCGGTTCATGGCGCCCGTGCCGTTCGCCTGCCCGGCGGCCGGTTCCACCTCGAATTCACCCCGGCGATCGACCTGCCGCGCGACCGCAAGGGCCGCGTCGACTCCGACGCCACCAACCGCATCGTCCACGGCATGGTAGAGGACTGGGTCCGCCAGAACCCCGAGCAGTGGCTGTGGGTTCACGACCGCTGGAAGAAGCCGGACGGCGCGCCGGAGACCTGATCGCGCCCCCCCTCATCGCCCGCGCGCCTTGCCAGCGCAGGCCGGGCGTGCCACTTTTGTTCTCATGTTTGCCGATCTCTCCCGAGTCGCTCCCCCGGTTGACGGGCGCCAGTCCGCCCAGGCCGCTGCCGTTCAGCGCGGCGTCGGCCGTCTCTTGCGCGCCGAGGGCTTTACGATGGTGACCGAGCTGCCGCTCGCCACCGGCCGCCGCGCCGATGTCGTGGCGCTCGGGCCGAGCGGCGACGTGTGGATCGTCGAGATCAAGTCGTCGGTCGAGGATTTCCGCGTCGACCGCAAGTGGCACGAATACCGGCTCTCCTGCGACCGGCTGTTCTTCGCCACCCATGCCGGCGTGCCCAGGGAAATATTCCCGGAGGAGGCGGGGCTGATCCTCGCCGATTCCTATGGCGCCGAGATGCTCCGCCACGCCCCCGAGCACCGCCTGCCGGCGCCGACGCGCAAAGCCATGCTGCTCCGCTTCGCGCAGGCCGCGGCAAACCGCCTGCACGGCCTCATCGATCCCGAAGCGGGCGGGGGCTCGCTGTTCTAGGAAATGGCGAACCGGCGGTTGCCTTCGCCGCCAGGCGTCGCAGCCGAGGCAGACGTATCTATCGCGGCGCGCGCTTGGCGAGGATCCGCTGCAGCGTCCGCCGGTGCATGTTGAGCCGGCGGGCGGTCTCCGAGACGTTCCGTTCACAGAGCTCGTAGACCCGCTGGATGTGCTCCCAGCGCACGCGATCGGCGGACATCGGGTTTTCCGGCAGCACCGCCTTGACGCCCACCTCGCGCGTGAGCGCCAGCACCACTTCGTCGGCGTCGGCGGGCTTGGCGAGGTAGTCGACCGCGCCGAGTTTCACCGCGTTCACCGCCGTGGCGATGTTGCCGTAGCCGGTGAGCACGACCATGCGTGAGTCGGGCCGGCGCTTCCTGAGCGACTCGATCACGTCGAGGCCATTGCCGTCTTCCAGCCGCATGTCGACCACGGCGAAGGCGGGCGGCGCCGATTCGACCTTGCGGATGCCGTCGGAGACGCCGTCGGCGGTATCGACGAGGAATCCGCGCAGTTCCATGGCGCGCGCCAGGCGCTGCTGGAACGGCTTGTCGTCGTCGACGATGAGGAGGGACATTTCGGCCGGCTGCAAGCCGGCAACTTCAAGCGCGACCATAGGAATTTCCTGATCTTCGCCGCTACCTCAGTCCCCGCGCGGTTATAGGCATTTCGCGGGCGCAAGCCAAGATGCCGCGCGTCAAACCACCGCTATTGCCGGAAAGTTGATCGCCGGCACGGTGAATCTGCCTGGTTCGATGATCGGCGAGTTCTGTCCGCACGCATGTCCCCGCGAAACGGACAGCGGGCTGTCAGCTTCGTCCTGCCATAGCTCAGCCCATGGCGGCCGCCCCGGCTGCCTGGCCTTCCGTTTCGGGAGGCCCGGTCACCCCCGATTCACCATTGGAGTTGTCAGAATGGTTCGTACTTTAGCGATTGCAGCCTTCGCCGCCCTGGTCGCAGGCCCGGCCCTCGCCGCCGGGACCGGCGCCACCTGCAGCACGGCACCCGCCTCGCAGTTCAAGCCGAAGGCCGCCCTCGAGGCGCAGCTGAAGACGGAAGGCCTCACCGTCCGCCAGATCAAGGTCGAGAAGGGCTGCTACGAGGTCTACGCCGTCGATGCATCCGGCAAGAAGGTCAACGTCGCCTACAACGCCGAGACCCTCGAGAAGCTCGCCAATGCCGAAGCGGGCGAGAACTAGTCTCCTCGCATCCGGCTCCCATGACGCGCGCCGCTCGCCCCCGACGGCGCGCGTCTGGGACCCCTTCGTCCGCATATTCCACTGGACCCTCGTGCTCGCCTTCGGGATCGCCTACCTGACGCGGCATTGGTCCGGGGACGTGCATCAGTCGGCCGGCTGGTTCGCCGCCGCTCTTGTCCTTTTGCGTCTCTTCTGGGGCGTCGTCGGCACACCCTATGCGCGCTTCTCGCAGTTCATCCGCGATCCGGCGACCGTGGTGCGCTACCTGGTCGCCATCGTGCGGGGCAGCGAGTCGCGCTACGTCGGGCACAACCCCGCCGGCGGAGCCATGGTTCTGGCGTTGATGGCGGCGATGGCGGCCACCGCTGCCACCGGCTGGATGATGACAACCGATGCGTATTTCGGCGTCGATTGGGTAGGCCGGCTGCACGAGCTCGCCGCCCACGGCCTGCTTCTCCTGGTGCTGCTGCACATCGGCGGCGTGGTGCTGGCAAGCTACCGCCACCGCGAGAACCTGGTGAAGGCGATGGTTACCGGCCGAAAGCGCGAAGCGTCGGCGGAAGACATCGCCTGAGGGCCAATCCCGCGAGGGGACTGTCCTTTGCCATCGCGGTCCGGTCGCGGTCCACTCGACAGGGAACTGGCGGACGCCACGGCCGTTCATGTGCATCGTTGCATGAGCGAGCCGAGGTGTCCGATGCGCTTCCTTGATCCGCGTCTTCTTGCCGCCGGTATTTTGCTTCTCTGCGGAGCCGGTGGCGCTTCTGCGGGCGTCCTGATCTCCGTCGACGAGCGCTCGCAAACGATGTCCGTCGCCGTCGATGGCGTTGAGGCCTACCATTGGAAGGTCTCCACCGGCCGGTCCGGCTACGACACCCCCACCGGCGCCTATCGGCCTTTCCGCATGGAGCGGACGCACTTCTCGCGGGAATGGGACGACGCCCCGATGCCCTATTCGATCTTCTTCACGCCCGAGGGCCACGCCATCCATGGCAGCCTTGAGACGCGCCGCCTCGGTCGCCCGGTCTCCCATGGCTGCGTGCGGCTCGATCCGAAAAACGCCGCGATTCTCTATCGGCTGGTGGCCGAGCAGGGTCTCGGAAACACGCAAGTGGTTATCCATAACGGCGCATCCGCCCCACCCACGGACGATCTCTCGCGGCCTGCACCTCTGGCCGCTCCGCTGGTTAGCGCATCCGCCGATATCGCCGCCGGCGGGCTGTACTAGCCAAACTCGTTCCTGGCGAGGGAGGGCTTCGCTCTCTGCGAAGTCGCTCCGGAGGGGATGGGGACGGGTGAGGAGGCGTCGCGCCCAAATCAATTCTGATCGACTTCGTTCAGAAGGCTGATCACGCCGCGTCTCAGACCTTGCGGGCAGCCCGGTGCGGGAGCGGGGCGAGAAAGGTCAGAACTTCGTCGAGCGTGAAATCGAGGACCGCCGCCGGCATGTTGAGTTGCGGCAGGCCGGTCGGACAGTCCAGCAGGCGGTAGTGGTTCGCGATACCCGTCTTGGAGAGCGTAAAGCCCTTCCGGGTAGCCAGGGCACTGGCGCGGGTGATCGGCACTCGGTTGCCTTTGTTGGAGTCTTGTCGCAGTACAACCTTCGGCAGCGTGTCTTGTTCCGGGACAATCCAACAAACGCGGGGACCCGGCTGGGCGAGGGAGCACGGCCGTTTCTTACCCGCTCACCCCGGCAGCGCCTCAACCGCAGCAACCGGTTCCAGAACCTCCTCCATCCTTTCGCGCGGCCACTCGACCCGGACCAGCGCGCCGGTGCGCGGGGCCTCGCGGTTGGCGAGCGTCACCCGCGCGCCCGAGCGTTCGAGCAACGTCTTGGCGATGAAGAATCCGAGGCCGAGGCCGCCGGCTTCGTGGTCGGCGCCGCCGTCGCCGGACGGCGCCCGCGTCGTCACGTAGGGCTCGCCGATCCGCTGGATGATCCCCGGGGCGAAGCCCGGTCCGTCGTCGCCGATGGTCACCGAGACGCGGCTCTCGTCCCACTCGCTGGCGACGTCGACGCGGCTCCGCGCGAAATCGACGGCGTTCTCGACGAGGTTGGTGAGGCCGTGGACGATCGCCGGGTTGCGGCGGCCGACCGGCTCGGCGCCGGCGCCGGTGCCTGGCGCCACCGCGATCTCGGTGGCGAAGGCCCGGAACGGCTCTACCGCCTCCTCGATCAGGTGCGACAGCGGCTGCCGGGCAAGGTGGTCGTAGCTTTCGGTCGATAGCGACGTCAGCTTGGCGAGGATGTCGCGGCAGCGCTTCACCTGGCTGCGCAGGAGGGCGATGTCCTCGCTGTGCGGGCCGTTCGGCTCGAAGGCGAGTTCCAGCTCCTTGGCGACCAGCGCGATGGTCGCGAGCGGCGTGCCGAGCTGATGCGCGGCCGCGGCGGCGAGGCCGTCCAGCGCGCTGAGGTGATGTTCGCGCGTCAGCACCATCTCCGTCGCGTTCAGCGCCTTGGCGAGTTGGCGCGCCTCCTCGGCGACCCGGAACGCATAGGTGCCGGTGAACACCGAGGCCGAGACCAGCGCCACCCAGACGCCCAGCGAATAGATCAGCGGGATGTCGAGATTGCCGGCGTCATCCCACGGCAGCGGCCAGTGATCGAGCGCGAGCACGCTCGACATGCCCACCACCAGGAGCCCGAGGATGAAGGTCGGCCGTGGCGCCAGCGTGGTCGCCGAAACGATCAGTGGGACGAGGAGGAGAATCGTGAACGGATTGTCGAGCCCGCCGGTGAGATAGAGCAGGCAGCCGAGCTGCAGGACGTCGTAGCCGAGCAGCACCGCCGCCGGCGCGTTGCCGAGCCGGTAGCTCGCCGGATAGCGGATGCGGATCGCGATGTTGAGGCACGCCGACAGCGCGATCAGCGCGAAGCAGTAGGCGATCGGCAGCGGGTAGCCGAGGACCAGCTTGACGATGAGCACCGTCGCGGTCTGTCCGGCAACCGCC
>JBBQGL010000197.1:0-5454 GCA_038323025.1 Hyphomicrobiales bacterium | reverse complement strand
AACACCGTTCTTTGCTACGGCGATTCCAACACCTGGGGCGCGGCGACGGTCCCCCGTCCCGATCAGCGCTACGCGGCGGACGAGCGCTGGCCCGGCGTCATGCGGAAGGCCCTCGGGCGGGACTGGACCGTGATCGAGGAGGGCCTGAATGGCCGCACCACCGTCAGTGACGATCCGATCGAAGGCGCCTGGAAGAACGGCGCGCCCTACCTGCTTCCCTGCCTGCAATCTCACGCGCCGCTCGATGTCGTCCTGATCATGCTCGGCACCAACGACCTCAAGGCGCGCTTCAACAAGACGCCCTGGGAAATCGCCGAAGGCGTCGGCGCCCTTGTCCAAATCGTCAAGAAGGCCGCGGCCGGGCGTAACGCCGGAACGCCGAGGATCGTGGTGATGGCGCCGGCACCCTTCCAGAACAAGCTGCCGCTGCATGCCGAGATGTTCGCGGGCGGCATCGAGAAATCGCGCCAGCTCGCGAAATTCTACCAGGCCGTCGCCGAACGCGAAGGAGTGGGATTCTTCGACGCCGGCAAGGTCATGAAGTCGAGCAAGGTCGACGGTTTTCACCTCGACCCCGAAGCCCACGCCTCCCTCGGCGCCGCGATGGCGGAGGTGGTCGCCGGACTGGCACCGAAGAAATAGCCGCTACCTCACCAGCACCGCGCGGAAATCGTTGACATTGGTGCGCGTGGGGCCGGTGACCAGCAGGTCGCCGAGGCCAGCGAACAGCGAATAGCAGTCGTTAGCCTCGAGCAGCGCCCGGGCGTCGAGCCCAGCGGCTCGCGCCCGCATCAGAGTGTCGGGCATCACGAACGCCCCGGCATTGTCCTCGCTCCCGTCGATCCCGTCGGTGTCGGCGGCGAGCGCGTGGATGCCGGGTGCGCCACCAAGCCCAAGCGCGAGCCCGGCGAGGAATTCGGCGTTCCGTCCGCCCCGGCCCCTCCCCTTCACCGTAACCGTCGTCTCGCCGCCGGAGAGGAGCACGGCCGGCTTCGCCACGGGGCTGCCATGCCGGCTGACCGACAGCGCGATGCCGGCCATGACGCGGCCGACCTCGCGCGCCTCGCCTTCCAGCGCATCGCCGAGGATCAGAGGCTCGATCCCCGCCGCCCGCGCGGTCGCGGCCGCAGCGAGCAGACTGGCCATTGGCGAAGCGACGATCACGATCCGGGAACGCGCCAGCCTCCGGTCTCCCGGCTTCGGCGTTTCGTCCGCCGCCCCGGCCAGGTGCCGCGCTACCGCTTCCGGCGGCTTGATGCCATAGCGCGACAGTACCGCGCGCGCGTCGGCGAACGTGGTCGGGTCGGCGACGGTGGGGCCGGAAGCGATCACGCTCGGGTCGTCGCCGGGCACGTCCGAGATGAGCAGGCTGACCGTCTCGGCCGGAAAGGCGGCAGCCGCCAATCTACCGCCCTTGATCGCGGAAAGGTGCTTCCGCACGCAATTCATCTCGGCGATGTCGGCGCCCGAGGCGAGTAGCGCGCGGTTGACCGCCTGCTTGTCGGCGAGGCTCAGGCCGTCTGCCGGCAAGGCGAGCAACGCCGAACCGCCACCCGAGATCAGGCAGAGGACCAGATCGTCGGGGCCGGCGCTCTTTGCCAGCGCCAGGATGCGCCGGGCCGCGTCCTCGCCGCGAGCGTCGGGCACGGGATGCGACGCTTCCACCACCTCGATCCGCCGGCACGGCACGCCATGACCGGTGCGCGTGACGACAAGCCCTTCGAGCGGCCCTGTCCAGCTATCCTCGACCGCTCGGGCCATCGCGGCCGACGCCTTGCCGGCGCCGAGCACGATGGTGCGTCCGCGCGGGGCCTTCGGCAGGTTCCCGGCAATCGCCTTTTCGGGAAGCGCCGCCGCGACAGCCGCCTGGAAGAGCCCCTCGAGGAAAGCCCGTTCGCCCCCCGGCGCGATCGGCGACCGGTCCATCAAAGCGACGCCGCGATCATGCCGCGAGCGCGTCCACGGCCCGGATCACGCCGCGCAGTTCAGCAAGGCCCTTCAGCCGCCCGAGGTAGGAATAGCCCGGATTGGTATTCCGCATCGGGTCGGCGGCGAGCAGGTGGCCATGGTCGGGGCGCATGGGAATGTTGGCATCGGCGCGGCCTTCCCGCTTTCGTCGCGCCTCCTCTTTCCGCACCGCCCCGATGATCGCCACCATGTCGCTGCCGCCGTCGAGGTGCTCCGCCTCGAAGAAGACGCCGGGCGCCTCGATCGTGACGTTGCGGAGATGGATGAAGTTGATGCGCGGCGCAAAGGCGCCGACCATCGCGACGATATCGTTGTCGGCGCGCGAGCCGTAGGAACCGACGCAGAAGGTTAGCCCGTTGGCGCGGCTGTCATAGGCGTCGAGGACAGCGGCAGCGTTGGCCGCGGTCGAGACGATGCGCGGCAGGCCAAAGAGCGGGATCGGCGGATCATCAGGATGGATGGCGAGGCGGATGCCCACTTCCTCGGCCACCGGCACGACCTCGTTGAGAAATTCCGTCAGGCTTTGCATGAGCTCGGCCGGACCCATGCCGCCATACTGCTTCAGCAGGTCGAGGAACTTCTCGCGGTCGTACGCGAAATCGGAACCGGGGAGGCCGGCGAGGACGATCCGCTCGAGTTCGGCCTGCCGCGCCGCGGGCATCCTGGCGAAGCGCGCCTTGGCATCGGCAAGCGTCGCGGCGCTGTAGTCCGCCTCGGCGTTGTAGCGCTTCAGCGCGAACACGTCGTAGGCGGCGAGGTCGACGATATCGAAGCGGAGCGCCAGCCCCGACTTCAGCGGCCAGGCGAGGTCGGTCCGCGTCCAGTCGACGATCGGCATGTAGTTATAGCAGACCGTGTCGATGCCGGCTCCGCCGAGCGCGCGTAGGGAGTCCTTCCACGCGTCGACGTCCTTCCGCCAGTCGGCGGTTCGCGCCTTGATGGCGTTAGTAACCGGGATGCTTTCGACCACCGACCAGCGCAGGCCCGCCGCTTCGATCTCGGCCTTCCGCTGAGACACCGCGTCCGCGCTCCATGCCGTGCCGCCCGGGATCTGGTGCAGGGCCGTCACGATGCCGCCCGCCCCCGTCTCAAGCACGTTCCGCAGGCTGATCGGATCCTTCGGACCGAACCACCGCCACGCCTGTTCCATGCCGTCTCGCTCCTGTCTCAGCCAAGCCTAGCGGCTGTATCACGCGCCCGCCAGATGGCGGCGGGCGCGCTCTATGCTACGAGAATCCATGTATTTTCTCGGGCTGGATATCGGCACATCGGCGGTCAAGGCGGTGCTCGTCGACGGGCGCCAGCGCCTGATCGCGGAAGCGACCGCGCCGCTTGTCATTCATGAGCCGCGCCCGGGGTGGTACGAACAGGATCCCGAGACATGGTGGGACGCCACCCTGACGGTCGTGGACGCCCTGAGACGGGCGGTTCCGGCCGAATTCCGCGCGCTTTCGGCGATCGGCCTTTCCGGCCAGATGCACTCCGCCCTGATTCTCGACCGGAACGGGAAACCGATCCGCCCGGCGATCCTCTGGAATGACGGCCGCGCCGTCGCCGAATGCGCCGAGCTCACCGCGGCGGTACCACATCTACCTGATATCGCTGGGGTTCTGGCGATGCCCGGCTTCACCGCGCCGAAGATCCTGTGGCTGAAGAAACATGAGCCGCGGAATTTCGAGCGGCTCGCCAGGGTGCTGCTTGCCAAGGATTACGTGCGCCTGAAAATGACCGGCGAGGCCGCGACTGACATGTGCGACGCCGCCGGGACACTGCTCCTGGACGAGGTGAGACGGGCGTGGAACGGCGCGTGCGCTGCTGTCTCGGGACTGTCTCAGGATCAGCTTCCGCGGCTCCTCGAAGGCCCGGCGATTTCCGGCACCCTCCTCCCCGGTATCCAGTCGGCGTGGGGGATAGACCGCCCGGTTCCCGTCGCCGCCGGCGCCGGCGATGCCGCCGCCGGCGCGATCGGCATCGGCGCGGTCGAGGACGGCGACAGCTTCCTGTCGCTCGGCACCTCGGCGCAGTATTTCGTCACCCGCGATCGCTACGAGCCGAAGCCGGCGACGCTGATCCACGCCTTCGCCCATGCGCTGCCAGAACGCTGGTTCGAGATGGCCGCAATGCTGAATGGTGCCAGCCCCCTCGACTGGCTTGCGAAAGTATTGGGCGAAGCCGATATCGCGGCGCTTCTGCACAAGGTCGAGGCCCGCTTCAACGGTCCTTCGCAGGTGATCTTCCTGCCCTACCTTTCCGGCGAGCGGACTCCGCACAACGATGCGGAAGCCCGCGGCGGCTTCTTCGGGCTGGAAGCCTCGACCGACCGCCTCGACCTCGTCCAGGCGGTGCTCGATGGCGCCGCCTTCTCCTTCATGGACGCCCAGCTGGCGCTCGGCGCAGCTGGCCGGGCCGCCGCGCCGGTCGCCGCGGTCGGCGGCGGCGCGCGCAGCCGGTACTGGCTTCGCCTGATCGCCTCCGCCCTCGGCGTGCCGGTCCTCGCCTCCACCGGCGCCGACAAGGGACCAGCCTTCGGCGCCGCGCGCCTGGCGCGGATGGCCTTCACCGGAGAGCCGGCAGCAGCGGTGTGCACGAAGCCCGAAACCGTCGATGAGATCGCGCCCGACCCGCGCCTGCACGAAGCCTATGCCGGGCGCTTCGTCACCTATCGCCGGCTCTACGCCAACCTCAGGCGAGCTCGTGCAGCCAGGGCGGATCGGCCCCCGGCCGGGACACGGTGACGCTCGCCGCCCGCGCCGCGAAGGCGAGCGCATCGACCACCTGCGCCTCGTTGAGCGCGGCGATCTTTTTCTTGCCGAGGAGGCCGTGCTCGTCGAGCCGCTTGATCACCCCGGCGGAGAATGTATCGCCGGCGCCGATGGTATCGGCGACCGGCACCTTCACCGCCGGCACGGAGACCGAGACCCGCTTCGACAACGCTTCCGCCCCCTCGCCGCCGCGGGTGAGAATCACCAGCCTGGCGCCCCGTTCCAGCCAGCGGCGGGCGAACGGCTCGAAGGCCGTCCCTGGCGCCAGCCATGCAAGGTCGTCGTCGCTGAATTTCACGATGTCGGCCATCGCCACGAGCCGGTCGAGCCGCGCGATATAGCCGTCGCGGTTCTTGATTAGCGTCGGACGGATGTTCGGATCGAGCGAGATGACCCGCGAGCCGTGCTCGCGCTGCATCAGGGTCTCGTAGGCCGAGCCGCACGGCTCGGCGGCGAGGCTGAACGAGCCGAAATGGAGACCCCTGACCTCGGCCGGGAAGGCCGGCAGATCGGTTTCGGTCAGCATGCGGCCGGCGGAATGCTCGTCGAAGAAGGCGTATTCCGCCTTGCCGGCGGAGAGCGAGACGAAGGCAAGCGTGGTCGGCCGGTCGCTGACATTGGCGAGCGAGACGTCGACCTTGCTCCTGTCCAGCGCCGCGCGCAGCATCGTGCCGAAGAAGTCGGTGGACAGGCCGCCGAAGAAGCCGGCGGGAACCCCAAGCCG
>JBBQGL010000196.1:0-5492 GCA_038323025.1 Hyphomicrobiales bacterium | reverse complement strand
CATCGGCCGGCAACGCGCCGACGCTCTACCCGGCGGAGGAGTACAGCACCTGTCCGCAGCAACTGCTCGGGTTGACCTACGACTGGACCGCGCTCGGCAACAAGGTCGATGCGATGCAGCCGGTCGGCAGCACGAACCAGGCGATCGGAATGCAGATGGGCTGGCAGTCGTTGACCGCGGCGCCCTTCACGATCCCTTCCCGGGACGCAAAGTACACCTACAAGCAGATCATTATTCTGCTGTCGGACGGCCTCAACACGCAGGACCGATGGTACGGCGATGGCGCCAACCCGGCGCCGCAGGTCGATGCCCGCCAGAAGACGCTCTGCACCAACGTGAAGGCGGACGGGGTCATCGTCTATGCCGTGCAGGTGAATACGAGCGGTGATCCGACTTCCACCCTGCTGCAGAACTGCGCCACCGATGCGGGCAATTTCTTCCTGCTGACATCGGCGACCCAGATCGTCACCACTTTCGAGTCGATCGGCACGGCGCTGTCCAACCTGAGGCTGAAGGGGTAGCAGGCGAGGCCCGGATTTCGCTTTGCTCCATCCGGGCTACGGCCCTACGGTCCGACCGGATGAAGAAGCTCGTTGCAATCGCCCTTTCCTGCCTTGCCCTGCTGCCCGGCGGGATGGCGGCAGCCACGAAGAAGGCGCCGCCACCCTACCAGCTTGCGCCCTACAAGGACGAGCTTTTCCAGTACCAGAACATTCTCGATAGCCAGTACGGCGGCGACTACCTGCTGGTCGAGTACAATCGCCCGCGCGACCTCTACGCGCGCGATGCCGTCGTCGGCACCAAGGTCAATCCGCAATACGTCTCGCTCGCCACCGACGCCGTGCAGAGCGAACTGCAGCTCCCGGTCGGGGCGAGGACGATGAAATATATCGGTGTCGGCGCGACTGCCGGCGGTGCCAAGGCGATCGTCATCTTCGTGCACGGCCTCGGCGCCAGCAGCCTCTCCGGCGTCAACGACTGGATCCACGGCGGCAACTTCAACCGCATCAAGAACCTGATGATGCTGAACGGCGGCGTCTATCTCTCACCGAGCATCTCGGATTTCGGCCAACGGGCGGCGGCCGAGGTCAAGGCGCTTGCCCTCTACGAGGCGGGGATATCGCCGGGCGCTCCTATTTTCCTCGCATGCAGCTCGCTCGGCGGCCACATCTGCTGGCGGCTGGTGCGCGACCCGGCGGTGGCGCCGCTCCTCGGCGGTCTGGTGCTCTTCGACGTGCCGCTCGACGACGGGTTTCTGAAAATCGCGGCCGAGACGCCTCTGGCCGCGCGCGTGCCGATCCAGTTCAACCACAGCCGTGAGGATGCGCTGATCGGCTGGCGGTCGCAGCTCCAGTTCTTCAAGACGATGAAGGCGACCATCCCCGACTATCCGGTCCGCTACGTTCTCTTCAGCGCCGGCACCCACGGGCTGTCGCTGCGAATGACCGATTGGCGCGTGACGCTCAACTGGATGCTCACCGTCGACGAGCAGCGCAAGACCGTGGCCAAATGACCGGCGCCGCGCGTGCCACGGAGGCCCGCCTCAGTGCAGGGGCTACTTCTGGCTGTCCGGCCAGGCGCCGGTCGGGAACATTGTTTCGAGGCCGGGTGCGGCGTTCTCCGCACCCGCGCGCGACCAGAGGCAGGTGAGGCGTGCGTAGTTGTCGAGGTCGGAGCCGATCAGGCAGGTCATGACGACCGGCTGGGGCTCCCGCCAGCGGAAGCGGAGGACGCGGCCCTCACCGGGCGGCGAGGGCACTTCGAAAGCGCCCCTCGCCGTGACCGTGCTCGTACCGACGCGGCGCTCGAGGATGAACCTGGCCGTGGCCCCGTCGACCATGTCGATGCGTGCGGTGCCGCTGTAGGTGGCGCCGCCGTCAGGCTCGCGGCCGACGAGGACATAGTCGCCAACAACAAAGTCCGGGGGGGGGCCCTCGGATTCCGCGGCGGCCGACAAGGCTGGAAAGGCGAGGAGCATCGCGAGAGCCGACGCAATCGGGCGTAGCCTCTCCATCATGCAGCCCTCGTCTGGCTTGATAAACTCACCACCATTCAGTCGCGCTCGCCGATCTGATCGACAAGCGCTTGAAAGGCATACTCTATCAATCGGGGGCGGTCAGCTCCCTTCATTCCTCCGAATCGGCGAAAGGATCAGCGATGCAACGCATGGGGATGTGCCTCGGGCTTCGAGCCGAGGACGTGACCGAATACAAGAGGCTCCACGCCAACGTCTGGCCGGAGGTCCTGGCGCGGATCAGCGCCTCGAACATCCGGAACTATTCCATCTACCTGAAGGAGCCGGAGAACCTCCTCTTCGCTTACTGGGAGTACCACGGCACCGATTTTGCCGCCGACGCGGCCAAGACCGCCGCGGATCCGGTGACGCAGAAATGGTGGAGCATCTGCGGCCCTATGCAGATCCCGTACGAGACGCGGAAGCCCGGCGAGTGGTGGGCAACCATGGAGGAGGTCTTCCACGTCGACTGACGGCGGCGCCTCGCGTTCGTGCGCGCCAGCGTCGCGTGGGAGAAGCTAGCCCTTGGCGGTCGGCTTCGGCTTCTTCTTCAGGATCGCCATGATCTTGTCGAGGACGACCTGATGGTAGGCCGGGGTCTTGTCGATGCTGTCGTGGGTCACGTCAGCGTGGCCTTCGAGATTGGTCGACATCACCGGCCCCTTGAATCCGGGAACCACGTTGGTGGGGTGGCCGAAGGGCGGCTTGTAGTAGTCGATCAGTTCGGCGGCGTTGTTGGTGAGCGGCGGCATGTCGAGGACGTGGTCGAAGGTGACGACCAAGCGAACCGGGATGCCGCGGTCGCCGAGCTTGTTGGACAGAAGGATGGCGGCGTTGGCGCCGAGCGAATGGCCGATGATGATGATCGGGACATTGCTCTTGTCTTTGCGATAGCCGGCGGCGACGTCGTCGAGGAGGATATCCTCGTTGCGGTGGTTGTAGATGGACACCGGAACGCCGCGCGCCTTCAACTCGGTCTCGAAAGTGTCGATGCCGCGCGACAGAAAGTTGCCGATCCCGCGGATGAGGTAGACATGGCCGTAGGGGATGGTCGCGGCGGGCTTGACCGGCGCCGCCGGCGCGCTGTCATCCGGGGCAACCACCGCCGGCTTCGGCTTTGCCAGAGCCGCCGAGACCAATCCCGGAGCAAGGAAGCCAAGGGCAAGGGCGGCCAAACCCAGACCCGCGACAAGTCGTTTCATCATATGCTCCCGAAGACCGCCCGCACCATGCCGGGTCGCCGGAATCGCGTCAATATATCCATGGGATAACGCGGGCTGTGCGCCGCATATAGTCGCGGTACCGGTCGCCGAAGGTCTCGACCATCAAGGCTTCCTCGCGTCCGATGCGGGCAAAGAAAAGGGTGCCGAACCCGACGATTCCGGCAAGCCCGGCGATCCAGTTGGGGATGAGCACCGCCTGGGAGAGGGCGAGCAGCCAGAAGGCGGCATACATCGGGTGGCGGACCCGGGAATAGACGCCGCTGTCGATAAGCCGATGCTCGACGCGCGTGTCGAGGGTGACCGACCAGAACCGGCCGAGCTGCCGGTGGGTGGCGTCGAAGAGCGCCAGCGCCGCGACGACCAGCACCAGGCCGATCCAGCCCTCTGCGGGCGCAAAAGGGCGGTCGGCTGGGAGCTGTCCGGCCCCGGCGATCAGCGAGGCGACGAGATAGACCATGGGTATGATGCCAAGCCCGGTGAGTGAAATGGCAAGGAGCCGACGGTCGCGCCTGCCGCCGGCGGAACGGGCGACCGTCACTTTTCGCGCGCGCCGCTGATGGGGCAGCCGGATTACAAACCACCCGGCGGCGCCGATGAACCAGATCAGTTCGGCGAGGCGCGCATGCACGGCTAGACCCCCGCCGCCAGCGCGTGCTCCGCCATGATGATGGCGACGCGGCCGGGCTGGAAGCTGCCGTCGTCGGCAAACGCTTCAACGGCGAAGGTCCCCATCGCCACACGGTCGATCAGCGCCATCGGCCCGAAGCAGATCTGGTAGAAATCGTAGAAGTAGCGGCGACCGTTCGGCAGCACGAACTGGCGGTGCAGATGGAGCAGGCTCGTCCGCTTCCGGCGGTATGATTCCACATCCATCATGTCGCGGACGCGTACGTTGCGGATGATCGGCCGACCGGTCGCCTCGCCGGTGAGGGTGGCGACCGGATCGGTGCGCCAGAAATTGATGAAATCGACCTTCGCCTGGAATTCGGCCCAGAACAGCGAGGCCTCGTTGCCGACGCGGGCGACGGTCTTGCGGAGCCAGCCCGCTTGCGGGTGCAGCCCGATCTTCAGGATGGAGGAGCCGACCGTGAGCATGGCGAAGCGCGGATGCCGCCGGCAGTAGTCGGGATCCGCGGCGAGCGCACGCGCCAGCGCCTCGACCAGCATCACCGCGCCAAGGCTGGTGGCGGAAACGAGTATTTCGTCGATTGCCGGATCGCGGGCGGTCTCGTCGAGGACGGCCGTGAATCGATCGAGGCAGGCGTCCAGTCCGGCGACCCGCTGATGGACTAGATCGGAGGCGAAGCTCCAGTCGGAGAGGGCGAACTGCAGGTGGAAATAGGCGCCGAGGCCACGAAAGAGGATGAGGAACGCGACGATGCCGACCAGCCAGGGCAGGGGTATGCCGAGCGCCCAGGCGAGCAGGGCGGGGGTGACGGCCAAAAGGGCGAAGGCGGCGACCAGCAGGAACGGATAGATGACGAAGAGGCCGTAGCGGATATTGGCGCGGAAATAGCGCCGGACCATGCCGTCGCGGACGAAGCCGAAGAGCGAGCGGTAGCCGCCGAGGACGCGCGCCAGCCATGAGCGCTCGACGTAGGGCGCCATGATCTCGTCCCAGCGCAGCACCGTGTACTGGGTTTCGGTTCGCCAGTTGGGCCCATGCGCCTCGACGTTCCAGCGCATGACGCGCCCGTCGGCCGACAGTTCCGGCTCCGATGCGCTTGCCTCGGCCCCCCACACCGGAGCGAAGCGGCGGAGGCCGCTGGTCATATGGCGGGCGAGCTGCTCGGGCGTGGCCGGATCGAAACCGGCGATGTGGATCACGTGGCGCGTGCGTACCGCGGCGGCACCTGTTTCCTGGCTTGGGTCAGGACTCGACAAGGCTCTCGTGCCTCTCCGTTTCGGCCATCGCGAGGCGCTTCCTTAGCCGATGGGTGGCGAGGGTGCCAGTGTCCCCGCCAGGCACCCGCCGAATGGTCGCAGGGCAGCCGCGAAGGTTGGGTTCGCGGGCGAAGTGAACTAGCCGCCCTTATTCATGAGCGTACGGATTTCGGTATTGGCTTGGCTTCGGGGTGAAGACGGTCGCGGTTCTGCTCGGCGTATTTTTCACCGCGGCGTGGGCTGGAACCTGATGAACGCGTTTGAGGGGCGGAGCGGGTATCGCAGGGGCCTGACGCCCCGCGGCTCAGGGCACTCCGGGCCTGATTGAGCCTGCCAGGTAGCGGAAGAGGACGGCGTCCGGGCAGGCGCTG
>JBBQGL010000195.1:0-5509 GCA_038323025.1 Hyphomicrobiales bacterium | reverse complement strand
GAATGGATTGGCCTCTGCCGGCGAACCCCGGTATCAAGCCCACTCGACAGCGCCGTTGGAACGGCGCCAGCCGCTTGCCGGAAGAGGCCGCCGCCCGGACCATGACCGCCGATCGCCCGATTGCGGCACGACCGAAGCCCGCCCGCGCCCTTGTCGTGCGCACACCGGTCATGCTCGAAACGGAAGGCTGGCGGGACTACGCCCTCCTCGATTCCGGCAGCGGACGCAAGCTCGAACGTTACGGGGCCTACACGATCGTGAGGCCGGAGGAGCAGGCGCTGTGGACGCCGCGGCGGCCGGCGGCCGACTGGGACGGCGCCGACGCAACCTTTGTCGGCATCGGCGAGGAAGAAAGCGACGGACGCTGGCGCTACAGGCGCCCGCTCCCGGAAACCTGGCCGATCGACTACGACGGAATCAAGTTCCTCGGGCGCTTCACGGCCTTCCGCCATGTCGGCGTGTTTCCCGAACAGATCACGCATTGGGAGTGGCTGAAGGGCCGCATCCTCCGCTCCAACCGCAGGCTCAAGGTCCTCAACCTCTTTGCCTATACCGGCCTTGCCTCGCTGGTGGCCGCGAAAGCCGGCGCCGAAGTGACGCACATCGACGCCTCGAAGAAGGCGATCGGCTGGGCCCGCGAGAACCAGGCGGCGGCGGGACTGAACGAGCTCCCGATCCGCTGGATCTGCGAGGATGCGACGCGCTTCGTCGAACGCGAGGCGCGGCGTGGCAACCGGTATGACGGCATCATCCTCGACCCGCCGAAATTCGGGCGCGGCCCCAAAGGCGAGGTATGGGACCTGTTCGGAAGCCTGCCGCCGATGCTGCGCGCCTGTCGAGGACTGCTCGCCGACGACGCCAGCTTCCTCATCCTCACCGCCTACTCGATCCGCGCCTCGTTCCTGTCGATCCACGAGCTTGCCGCGGAATGCCTCGCGGGGCTCGGCGGTACGCTCGAATCGGGCGAACTGGTGCTGCGCGAGGAAGGCGGCGGGCGTGGCCTCTCCACGTCGCTGTTCAGCCGGTGGTCGCGCGTTGACTGACCATCGCGGGCCGGGCGTGCCGGGACGGGTCGAGAGCATAACCAGCCTGGCCAATCCCCTGGTCAAGGAAATCCGCGGCCTGGCGCTGCCGAAGAACCGGAAGGCGAGCGGGCTGTTCGTCGCCGAGGGGCTGAAGCTGATCGCCGACGCGGTCGAGGCGGGGTGGCCGATCCGCACCCTCGTCCACGCTTCGGCGGTTGCCGACGAGGCGCTGGTGGCGCGGCTCGCGGCGCGCGCCCACGCCCACGGCGGACGCGTCGTGGCGGTGAGCGAGGCGGTGCTCGGCAAGATCACCCGGCGTGAAAACCCGCAGACCGTGGTCGGCGTCTTTGCCCAGAAGCTCACCCCGCCGGCGGCCGTGACGCCGCGGCCGGATGGCATCTGGGTGGCGCTCGAAAACGTCCGCGATCCCGGAAACCTGGGGACCATCATCCGTACCCTCGATGCGGTCGGCGGCGACGGCGTGGTGCTGGTCGGCGACACCGTCGACCCGTTCTCGATCGAGGCGGTGCGGGCGACGATGGGCTCGATATTCCATGTCACGCTCACGCGGGCCAGCGCGGTCGAATTCGCCGATCTGGTCAAACGCTGGCCGGGCGCCGTGATCGGAACTCACCTGAAGGCGACGGCGGACTATCGCAAGGTCGAGTACCGGGCCCCTGCCCTCATCGTCATGGGCGGAGAGCAAGCCGGGCTTACGCTCACGCTTGCCGGGCTTTGCGAGACACTGGTCAAGATCCCGATGGCGGGGAAGGCCGACTCGCTTAATCTGGCGGTGGCGACCGGGGTGATGCTGTTCGAGGCGATGCGCGGGAAACTGAAGACCCATGACTAGTGCGCATCGTCCCGACGGACCGCTCTCGGCGCTGGGGCTGACCGTGATCGCCGCCACCATCGTCCTCGACCAGGCGACCAAGACCGTCGCGGAGGCAATGCTGCCGCTGACCGAAGCGATCCCGCTCGTGCCGATCCTTTCGTTCTACCGCATCCACAATCCCGGGATCGCGTTCAGCCTGCTCGCGGGCCTCGGCGGCTTCGGCCTGATCCTGCTGACCCTGGCGATCAGCGTGGTCGTCATCGGCTTCTGGAGCCGGGCCACCGAGGGCGGGCGGATCGCCGCCATCGGGTATGCGCTTATCCTTGGCGGCGCCTTCGGCAACCTCGTCGACCGGCTGCTGCACGGCCACGTCGTCGATTTCCTGCTTCTCCATTTCGGGTTGGAGACGCTGTTCGTTTTCAACCTTGCGGATGCTGCGCTGACGGTCGGTCCCGTGCTTCTGCTCTACACTTATGTCTGGCCGAAGCGTGAAGACACGCCCGCAACCGGCTAGAGTAAGGTCGACAGGGAGCCGCCGCATGAAACCGACCGAAGCCGAAAAGAACAGGGAAAGCGCCATGCTGGCGGCGCTCGAGCGGAAGGTGCTGTGGCTCTCCGCCTGGATGATCCATAACGCCAACCACCTCCGCGACAATACCGACGGGCTGAAGGTCGGCGGCCACCAGGCCTCGTCCGCCTCGCTCACGACGGTGATGACGGCGCTCTATTTCGCGGTGCTGAGGCCCGAGGACCGCGTGGCGGTGAAACCGCATGCCAGCCCGGTCTTCCACGCCATACAGTATCTCCTCGGCAACCAGGACCTGGAGAAGATCGCCAACTTCCGCGGCTTCGGCGGGGCGCAATCCTATCCCTCGCGCACCAAGGACAAGGACGACGTCGACTTCTCCACCGGATCGGTCGGCCTCGGGGCGGCCGTGACCGCCTTTGCATCGCTTGCCCAGGACTACCTGAAGGCCCACGGCCTCTTGAACCAGCCCGAGGGGCGCATGATCGCGCTGGTCGGTGACGCCGAACTTGACGAGGGCAACATCTTCGAGTGCCTGCAGGAAGGCTGGAAGCAGGGCCTGCGGAACTGCTGGTGGGTGATCGACTACAACCGCCAGAGCCTCGACGCGGTCGTGCGCGAGGGCCTTTACGAGCGGATCATCGCGCTTTTCGAGGCGATGGGCTGGGAGGTGAAGGTCCTGAAATACGGGACCCTGCTCGACGAGGCCTTCGCCGAGCCCGGCGGCGCCGCGCTGCGGAATTGGATCGACCGCTGCCCGAACCAGCTCTATTCGGCGCTGGCCTTCCAGGGCGGGGCGGCCTGGCGCAAGCGCCTCGACGACGAGATCGGCGACCAGGGTCCGGTCAGCGCCCTGATCGCGCGCCGGTCCGACGCCGAGCTGCACCGGCTGATGACCAACCTTGGCGGCCACGACATTCCGGCGCTGCTCGCCGCATTCCGCTCGGTCGACCATGAACGCCCGGTCTGCTTCATCGCGTACACCATCAAGGGCTTCGGGCTGCCCTTCCAGGGCCACAAGGACAACCATTCGGGCCTGATGACGCCCGACCAGATGGCGGCGTTCCGCACCGAGATGCATATCGGCGAAGGCCGCGAATGGGAGCCGTTCGAAGGGCTCGATCTGCCCGCCGACGAAATCGCCGCCTTCCTCAAGGCGGTGCCCTTCAACGCGCACGGCCCGCGGCGAACCAAGGCCGACGCGGTCCCGACGCCGGACACCCTCGCCTTCCCGCCGCAGGCCCTGGTCTCCACCCAGACCGGCTTCGGGCAGATCATGAACGAGGTGGCGCGCGGCGACACGCCGCTGGCATCGCGGATCGTCTCGATGTCGCCCGACGTGACCGTCTCCACCAACCTCGGGCCGTGGGTAAACCGGCGCGGCCTGTTCGCACGCGAGAGCCTCGCCGACACCTTCCGCGACGAGCGCATCGCCTCGGCGCAGCGCTGGGAGTTCGGACCGGGCGGCCAGCACGTCGAACTCGGCATCGCCGAGATGAACCTCTTCCTCAGCCTTGCCGCCTTCGGCCTGTCGCATTCGCTTTTCGGCGCGCGGCTGCTGCCGGTCGGCACGCTCTATGACCCGTTCATCGCCCGCGGCCTCGACGCGCTCAACTACGCCGCCTACCAGGACGCGCGCTTCATCCTGGTCGGCACTCCGTCCGGGATTTCGCTGGCACCGGAAGGCGGCGCGCATCAATCAATCGGCACGCCGCTGATCGGCATGGCGCAGGACGGGCTGGCGGCTTTCGAGCCGGCATTCGTCGACGAGCTGGCGGTGATCCTCGCCTGGGCCTTCGCCTACATCCAGCGCGACGGCGACGAAGTGGCGGAAGAGGGCAACTGGCTCCGCGACGAAACGGGTGGTTCGGTGTACCTCCGCCTCTCAACGCGGCCAGTGGAACAGCCGAAGCGCGCTATCGACGCGCGGCTCGCCGGCGAAATCGTGGATGGCGCCTACTGGATGCGGCCGCCAGGACCGAACGCCGAGACCGTCGTCGTCTATACCGGCGCCGTTGCGCCGGAGGCGATCGCGGCGGTCGGCATGATGGCGGAGGACCGGCGCGACATCGGGCTGCTGGCGGTGACCTCCGCCGATCGGCTGAACGCCGGATGGACCGCGGCGGCGCGGGCGCGCGAACGCGGGCTGGTGCATGCCCAGAGCCACGTCGAGCGGCTGCTCGCGCCGTTGCCGCGCCATTGCGGCCTGGTGACGGTCACCGACGGCCACCCCGCCGCGCTCGCCTGGCTCGGCTCGGTCGCCGGCCATCGCGTCCGCTCGCTGGGCGTCGAGCATTTCGGCCAGACCGGGACCATCCCAGACCTCTACCGCCACCACGGCATCGATGCCGATGCCATCTCCTCGGCGGCGCAGGGGCTGGCGCCCGGCCGGCCGATCCGCCACCTCAGGGTGATCGGCGACTGAGACCGGCGGACCGTGTCCCCGCTTGTCCTCAGGACGCGGATCGCACAGGATATGGTTTGCAGTCCGCGAGGGAAGGCGTTGCCGGTGCCGTTCACCCTTGAAACGCCAAACGATTGGAGAATGAAATGATCGAAGTCGAGCTGAAGGGGGTCAAGAAGCGCTTCGGGAATGTCGAAGCCATCAAGAAGCTCGACCTCACCGTCGACCGGGGTCAGTTCTGCGCCCTCCTCGGACCATCCGGCTGCGGCAAGTCCACGCTGCTGCGCATGATCGCCGGGCTCGAGGCGGTCACCGAAGGCACGATCTATATCGGCGGCAACGACGTCACCCAGGTGCCGCCGGCCAAGCGCCGCATCGCCATGGTCTTCCAGTCCTACGCGCTCTACCCGCACATGACGGTGGCGCAGAACATTTCCTTTTCGCTCCGCGTCGCCAAGGCGCCGAAGGACGTGATCAAGCGGCGCACCCAGGAAGTCGCGCGCATGCTCCAGCTCGACGAACTGCTTGAACGGAAGCCGGCGCAGCTCTCCGGCGGCCAGCGCCAGCGCGTCGCCATCGGGCGCGCCCTGGTGCGGGAGCCCCAGGTGTTCCTCTTCGACGAGCCGCTCTCCAACCTCGATGCCATGCTGCGCGTGCAGATGCGCGTCGAGATCGCCAAGCTCCACAAGGAGCTGACCGCGACCATGATCTACGTGACC
>JBBQGL010000194.1:0-5647 GCA_038323025.1 Hyphomicrobiales bacterium | reverse complement strand
CCACTTAAGCAATTGAACCATATGCGCTTTTAGTGGCCTAAGCTCACATCTCGATTGATCGATTTCTCAGCTGTCACAGCTACGTCACAGCGAGAGGTCCGATTATGGCTACGATCCGAAAGCGCGGCGACCGGTGGCAAGTCCAGGTCAGACGGAAGGGGCAGACACCGATCTGTCGAACGTTCATTGGACGCAAGGACGCAGAGACCTGGGCGCGGCAAACAGAGGTTCAGGCGGATCGCTTCGAGCTTCCGGCTAATCCCAGGATTCTTGAGTGCCCGATTGCGCCGGTCGCGTGGCGGCCCGGTCATCACCCGGTCGTCACCGGGAAGCGCTTTCGGCGCCCCAGGTGGTCAGGGTCCCGGGCCCTAAACGAAACTAGTCATCTGTAAAGCGATCGAGGACATTGCGCATGACCCGCTCAGTGGCGGCGTCCTTGCGCTTCAGGCCCGCCACCCATTCGCAGGAGCCGGCGTGGAAGACGGTGCCGGCACCACGCGTGAAGGTGACCATCATGCCGCTGCCACGCAGCGCCTTCTCGCGGTTCTCCGGGCTGTCCTCGCCATACCGCAGCCGGGCGAACTGCGGGGTCGTGTCGTGATAGTAAAGCGCTTCACCGCGTCTCCCGGTCTTCAATTCCTTGTTGAAGGCGAGCCCCATCGCGATGATTTCGACGCTCTCTGGCGCTCCATCGGTAAAGGTGGGGAAGGGAAGGCCGTCGCGGAACGTGTAGTCGAGGCCATCGACCTCGTAGCCCAGCACCTTTGCCGCGCCCCCCAGTATGTCGCCGTAACCGAGGTCGGTGCCGGCTAGCGCCCAGTGGTCCGGCCTGTAGACCGTGAAGCCGCCGCTGCTCCTCGGCACCTGGGAGCCGACATGCGCGTACATGCCATATGACGCGTTGAGCCCGAAGGTCTCAGCGCCCGGCCAGCCGACGACCGGATCCTCCCAGTTGGAGGTGAGGCGCCGCTTGTCGTCGCTGCCGGCGAGCGGGTCTCGCTGGTGCGCCTGCGACTTGTAGCAGACCTGGGTGCGGCCTCCGTCCTCGAGCCGGATCTGCCAGAAGAAATTGCCGGCGCACCGCGCGACATTGCCGCCGGTCTCGACATAGCGATCGATCGCCTCGCGCATCTCGCGGGTCCAATATTCGTCATGGCCGACCAGGACGACGCAGCGGTAGCCGGCGAGGAGATCCGGATCGTCATGCAGGTCGTGCTGGCAGGCGTAGTCGAGGCCGTAGCCGTTCGCTTCCGCCCAGACGGCAAAGGGGCGTTCGTAGGTCGCCCATCCGGCATTCGCGTACCACTTGGTAAAGCCGCGCGTGAAAGCGAACTCGATCGGCGGGTAGCGAGGGATCGATCCGGCAAGGACGATGTGTTCGTGCGGGTTCCGTGGCGCGCCTTCCGGCAGCCAGATCAGCCCCCGTGCCCACGGGCGATGGATCGTGAGCCGAGGCGCGAAGACCATTCCCTCCGGCACCTTGTCGCCATGATAGTGGTTGGCGCCGCCCCAGTCGTTGTAGGCGATCCATGTGCTGGTCGCGCCGATCAACAGAATGCGGTTCGGCGCGGCATCCTTCCCGGTCCTCGGCAGGACGAAGAAGCCGTGCTCCTGGACACGCGGCGTGCCGAACGAGTCTTGCGTATGGACGGAGGCGATGAAGAAGCCCGATCGGATATCGACCGGAATCATCCATTGATAGATCTCCGGCCAATCGCAGCCGTTTTCGATGAAGCCGGGCCGCAACCGCGTCAGCGGCGCATGCAGCTTCTCCGCCCTTTCGACCACCGTGGGCTCGGCCCCATCGCGCCGGATCTGCAGCCGGAAATGCTCGGCGGTGCTGCTGACGTGGAAGCGTACGGTGTCGCCCGGACGGTACGAGAGCCGGTCGGTGTAGAACCAGACCTCGGGGTAGTTCATGTCCTCCAGGGGATGCTCGTAAGCCAGCATGTCGGTCGCGTCGAACCCTTGCGGGCGCGGAATGCAAAGACGCCTCGGATCTGGCCGTGGTGTTTGGGATTGCACGTCTTTCACCCTTTGAAGTGCCCGGCCAAGGTTGACCCCAATCCGGATATCTGTCTACCATGCATCCACATTGTCTGCATAGTGGACAGTCGGAAAGAGATTGTGAGCCGGGGCCGCCGCGTGGCCGTTAGACGGAAGCGTCTCGCGGCATGGCCTCACGAGCGGCGGCGCTGCCGCGATTTGTCGTGGTCCAGGGCGAATCGCGAGGCAGGGGACGGGATGACCCGCGCGATCGAATCGGAGGGGGACAGGAATGAAGCCGCTCAATCGCCTCGAGCCGATCGGCTTCGACGCCGCCAAGGCATCGGAGGCCATGAAGGCGCGCGGCTTGTCGGCCGTGCTTCTGACGTCGCCGGAAAACGTCTTCTACACGACGGGCTACACGACGCTGCCGAGCGCGGGAAATCCGATCCTCTACATGCTGCGGAACCGGCTGCCGTTCTTTTCGATCCTCACCGCCGACGGCCGCGTGCGGCTGCTGTGCTGGGCGTTCTCAACCTGGCAGATGGAGTTTGGCGTCGATGAGGTTGTCGGGTTCAACAACCTCGAGGAAGGCATAGGCGCGCTGAAGAAGGCGCTGGGCAGCGTCGTCCGTCCGGGAGCCACGCTCGGCGTCGAATCGACCTGTCCCTTTTATGTGCTGGAAGCGGTCCGCGAGGCCGCGGGCGGCGCGTCGCTGAAGAGCGCCGATGCGCTGATGGACGACCTTCGCCTCATCAAGACCGGTGCCGAGATTGCGTGCCTGAAGAAAAGCCTGTCGGTCATCGAGGCGACCTGCGAGGAACTCTACGGCACGCTTTATCTCGGCATGGGCCGGAACGAGCTGACTCGCGAGGCGAAGACCCGCCTTATGCGCAACGGGTGCGATGGCATAAGTCATCTCACCTTCTCCTTCGCGCAGGCCAACCCCGAATACGACATTGACGAGAAGCTGGAGCAGGGACGCCTGGTGACGCTCGACCTCGGTGGAATCTATCGGGGTTATTGCTCCGACAACCGGCGATACGCCTACGCCGGCAAGGTGCCGGAGGCGCTCCAGGAGCGCTATGAACAGATGGTCGGGATCGTCGACAAGGTGGGCGCCGCACTCGTGCCGGGCGAAAACTACGCAGCGCTGATGCAGCTCGCGCGGGAAGCTTATGCCAGCGAGAAGCTCGATCCGCTTGGCCGTTTCAACCACGTCGGCCACAACATCGGGCTGGAAACCGAGGAGCGCTGGCTGGACGACGATCCGCAGGGAATCGTGCGCGCCGGAATGGTAATCAACATCGAACTCTACGCGCTGGCGGAAAGTGGCGAGCAGATCGGCAACGAGGAAACCTATCTGATCGGGGAAGGCGGACCCGACCGGCTTTCGAGTCTGCCCCGGCAGATCGGTCCGGTCGGCTGAGCGCGGGATTGCCGGCGCTGACTTCGCGCCTGGTGCGAGACAATAGAGCCAAAAGAGGAAGCGGGCATGGCGAGCGGACAGGTTGGATTTGGAATGATCGGGGCGGGGCTGATCAGCACTGCCCATCTTCACGGTCTCCGCGACGCCACGGACTATGCAAGGATCGTTGCGGTCTGTGACAAGGACGGGGCGGTGGCCGATCGCGTTGCCCGGAAGGTCGGGGCCAAGGCTTACACCGACTACCGTGAGCTTCTCGCCGATCCAGCCGTGCAGGCGATCGACGCCCCACTCCCCCATCATCTGCACTATCCGGTGGTCCGCGCGGCACTGGAGGCCGGCAAACACGTGCTGGTCGAGAAGCCGATGGCGCCGACCACCAGGGAGTGCGACGATCTCATCGCGCTGGCGAAGGCGCGCGGCTTGAGCCTCAGCGTCGCCGAGAACACTCCCTTCGTCACCGCCTACCTTGCGGTGCGCGACCTTCTGCAGAAGGGCGCCATCGGCAAGCCGCGACTGGTTCGTACACTGATCTCGGGCAGCGAGATCGGACGCTTGAACGATACGTCGAGCTGGAAGGGCCGGGTCGCGGGCACCCGCGGCGGCGCCATCTTCGACGCCGGCCCGCATTCCTTCTATCTGCTCAAATGGCTCTTCGGCGAAGTCGATAGCGTGCAGGCGATCGCCAACAAGATCGTGGAGGTGTCGGAGGTCGAAGATAACGCCGTCGTCGCCGGACGCATGAAATCCGGAGCGCTGTTCACGACCGAATACACGTTCACCGCAGAGATACCCTGGGGCGAGCGGCTCGAGATCTATGGCAGCGAGGGATCGATAATCGTGGACCAGCTCATGAACCCGCCCGCGCTCCACTACCGGCACAAGAACGACATCACTGGCGTACCGCTGACCTCCGTTGCCTACGCGCCTGACAAGGTCGAGCACGATCCGACCGGCTGGAAGTTCAAGTCGATCGCGGCCGGAGTTGCTGCCTTTGCACGGTCGGTTGCCGAGGGAACACCGCCGCCGGTCGACCCGGTCGACGGGGCCTATGCGATCCGCGTGGCCGAGGCGGCTTACGCCTCCGTCGCGGCAGGCGGGAAGGCCGTTCGCGTCTAGCGGCGGGGTCCAGGCTGGTTAGGGAGCAGGAGATGGCAGAACAAAAGGTTGCGATTGTTACAGGCACGGCGAACGGCATCGGCGCGGCGACCGCCGGTCGCTTCGTCCGCGAGGGCTATGCCGTCGTCGGGTTGGACGTGAAACAGCCGGAAGGTGGGCCGGCGAGCGGGCATGACTTTCGTCTCTGCGATGTCTCCGACGAAGCCGCGGTAGCAAGGAACGTCGCGGACACGATGCAGAGGTACGGTCGCATCGATGTGCTCGCAAACGTCGCCGGTGTTGTTCTGGTGAAGCCGCTCGCCGAGACGAAGTGGGAAGACTACCGGCGGATTGTCGACGTGAATCTAGGCGGCACCTTCCTGCTGCTGAAGCATGTCCTGCCGGTCATGCAGAAGCAGAAGGGAGGCGCCGTGGTAAACCTCGGGTCGGTCTCCGGCCATGTCGGGCAGATCGATCACGCGCTCTACGGGGCAAGCAAGGCGGCCGTGATCGCAATCTGCCGCGGCCTCGCCTGGGAGATGGCGCCGTACAATATCCGCATCAACTCAATCAGCCCGGGCTCCGTCGATACGCCCATGCTTCGCGGCGACATCGAGATCGAAAGCCGCGCGACGGGCAAGCCTTTCGCCGAGGTCAAAGCGATACGCGAGCGCGAGCAGGCGCTGGGTCGCTGGGCTGAGCCCTCCGAGATCGCGGCCGCGATCTTTTTCCTGGCCTCGAGCGAGGCATCGTTTGTCACGGGCGCCGATCTCCTGGTCGACTGCGGTTGGACCGCGCGCTGAAGATCGGCGTTCGCAGGCCACATTGAATTCAGGGTTAGCCTTGGCCGCCAGGGCTTCTGCATGGAGGAATGTCTTGGACAAGCTCATCATCACCGTGACCTGCGATTCGACGATGTCGTACCCGTCGAATCCGAGCAACCCGACACCGCACGGTCTCGCGGCCGTGGCGGAAGAATATGTGCGCTCGGTCAACGCCGGCGCCTCGATCTGCCACCTGCACGGGCCCTACACGGTCGACAAGAAGATTCAGCCCGACGGCACCAAGCTCTCCGACCTCGACATTCCCGGCTGGCGGAAGCTGCGTAACGGCATCCTCGAGAAATGCGACGCGGTG
>JBBQGL010000193.1:0-5758 GCA_038323025.1 Hyphomicrobiales bacterium | reverse complement strand
GCGGAAATTCTCGATGATGCCGTTGTGGACCAGCGCCACCCGGTCGGTGGCGTGGGGATGGGCGTTCAGCTCGGTGGGCGCGCCGTGGGTTGCCCAGCGCGTGTGGCCGATGCCCGAACGTCCGGCAAGCGGCAGCCGCGCAAGCTTGGCCTCGAGGTTCTTGAGCTTGCCTTCGGCGCGGCGGCGGTTGAGATGGCCGCCTTCGAGCGTCGCGATCCCGGCGGAATCGTAGCCCCGGTATTCGAGCCGCTTCAACGCATCGAGGATCAGCGGCGCCACCGGCGTTGTACCCAGGATCCCGACGATACCGCACATTCTGGCGCTCCCCCTCGATTCTCACGCCGGATAGAACGGCCGAGCGAGGCTTTCTGCAAAGTCACATAGTGTTTCGCAGCTACATTTGCCTTCGTCAGCTTGTGGATGCGTTAACGGTAAACTCGACGGTCCGAGGGAGTGGCAAACAGGCGATGCGCACGCGTCGCCGCCTACTTGGCTTCCTTGCCGCGCGTCTTCAGTTCGCGAAACTTCCGGGCCCATTCCGGCTTGGTCGCCTGGCGCCCGCGCGCCACGGCCAATGCCCCGGCGGGCACGTCCATGGTGATGACGCTGCCGGAGGCGACATAGGCGCCGTCCCCGATGGTCACCGGCGCGACCAGCGAACTGTTCGAGCCGATGAACGCGTGCGCGCCGATCTCGGTGTGATATTTGCCGAAGCCGTCGTAGTTGCAGGTGATCGTGCCGGCGCCGACGTTCGTCCCGGCTCCGACATGAGCATCGCCGATGTAGGTCAGGTGATTGACCTTGGCGCCGGCATCGATCCCGGCGTTCTTGATCTCGACGAAGTTGCCGACGTGGGCACCCGGTCCGATGACCGCGCCCGGCCGCAGTCGCGCAAACGGACCGACGATGGCCCCGGTCGCCACCCGCGCGCCTTCGAGGTGCGAGAAGGCGCGGATGGTGACGTTGTCCTCGACCTCGACGCCCGGGGCGAACACGACGTTGGGTTCGACGATCACGTCCCGGCCGAGTTTCGTGTTGTGGCTGAACGTCACTGTCTTCGGCGCGACCAGCGTGACCCCGGCGGCCATGGCCTTCTCGCGCGCCCGCCGCTGGAACGTTCCTTCGACCTCAGACAGTTCCTGCCGCGTGTTGACGCCGGCAACCTCGTCGGCATCGGCCTCGATAGCGACGACTTTGCCCTTGGCGCGGTTGGTGAGTTCGACGAGATCGGTGAGGTAGTAGTGCCCCGAGGCGTTGGCGTTTCCGATCTTCTTCAGGTGCGCCAGCGCCTTGCCGGAGAAAGCCATCACTCCCGCGTTGCAGAAGCCGATCTTCAACTCGTCCGGGCTGGCGTCCTTCTTTTCCCGGATGGCGGTGAGCCGTCCGTCCGCGACAAGCAGGCGGCCGTAGTCGGCCGGATTGGCGGGCCGGAAGCCGAGCACCACGACGTCGGCGCCCTTGGCGATTGTCCTCCGCATGCGCTTCAGGGTCTCGGCCGTGACCAGCGGGGTATCGCCGTAAAGCACCAGGACGTCATCGGGCGCCGGCCTGAAAGCCTTCTCCGCGGTGCGCACCGCATGGGCGGTCCCCAGCCGCTCGGCCTGCTCATGGATGGTCGCCTGCGGCGCCAGGCGCCCGACGAGCTTCCGCACCGCGTCGGCTTCAGGCCCGACCACGACCGCCGTCCGGGTGGCGCCCGCCGCTTCGGCAGCGGCGATGACGTGGCCGAGCATCGGCAACCCGCCGACGGCGTGCAGGACCTTCGGCAGGCCCGATCGCATGCGCGTGCCCTCGCCGGCGGCAAGAATGATGGCGAGACAAGTGCGTTTCGGCATGGTCGGGCTCCGCGTTCGTGCGCGCATCTTGCCCGAGATTGCGATGATTCGGAGGCCCTTCGAGCGGTCCGCGGCGCCTAGCCCAGCCGGGCCAGCCCGGGGAAAAGGTCGAGCAGCCAGAACGAGATCGCCGTCATCTGCCCGGTGATGAAAAGCACCCCGGTGACGACGAGGAGCGCCCCCATGGCCTTTTCCACCGTCGCGATATGGTGCCGGAAACGGCGGAGGTAGTGGACGAACCCGCTCGCGAACAGCCCGGCAAGCAGGAAAGGCACGCCGAGGCCGAGCGAGTAGACCGCAAGCAGGCTGGCGCCAGCGCTCACCGTCTGCTCAGTGCCCGCAAGAACCAGTATCGTCGCCAGCACGGGGCCGATGCACGGCGTCCAGCCGATGGCGAAGGCGAGGCCGACGAAATAGGAGCCCAGAGGCCCGGCCGGGTGATTGTGCATGCTCATGCGGGCTTCGCGGTGGAGCAGCCCAATCCGAAATACACCAAGGAAATGCAGCCCCATGACGAGAATTATAGCGCCAGCAACCAGGGCGATAACCGATAGCTCAACGGGCTGACCGTGAATCAGAATTGGCAATGTCACGGTGTATGTGAAGAGACTTCGGACCCCCCGTCCAACTACGGAGGCTGTTGCACCCAATGCAACGAAGATTGTTGAAAAACCCAAGACGAAGGTGAGCGACGAGAAGAAGATTGTCCGGCGCGCAACCTTTTCCGAAGCTTCGCCGGTCAACTGGTCAAGGCTGACCCCCGCTAGGTAGCAGAGGTACGGCGGTACGAGCGGCAATACGCACGGCGAAACGAAGGAAAGTAGCCCGGCAATCAGGGCCCCGCCGTAGGTGACATCCATCTTGGACCGTTTAGTCCTTGCCCGGGCTGCTCTCTGGTGGCGCTGCTGCTTATAGGGTCACGGTCCGCAACGCCACACTCACCTTTCCGCGAGCGCTCGGGACAAAGACGCGGTGCGGCCGAACGCTTGCCCCCCTATTTGTACGTATCGCACTGGGTTTTGCCCTCGATCGACTGGGCCGCCATCACCGTCCAGTTCTCCGCGGCGATCTGACAGACGGCGATCCCCGAGTTCTTCTGCAGGGTGACGAGGATCTGGGGAACGGTGGTGGCCGGATCCATGCCCATTCCCTTGATCGCATCCTGCGGGATGAAGGTGACTGCCTTGATGTCGTAGCCCTGGGCGAGAAGCTGCTTGAGGCTCGGCTTGTCGGGAGCCGGTTTGTCGGCGGCTTGTGCGGAAAATCCGAAAGCCGCGGCGAACCCGCCGGCTGCGATCGCTGCGAGCGCCAATCCGTAAACCCTGCGCATCTGGCTTTCTCCATTTTGCATTCGACGCCGATGAGTAAACCAGCGGCGTCAGGCGTTCAATCCAGGGCCTTCCAGTACCGCCACCCCAGGGTGCCTATTCTCTCGGTTGCAGGTCCTTCATGATCGGGGTCGGGTCGGTGCTCGGACTGGCAATCGCCACCCCGATCCGTGCCAGCGTATAGCGCACGCGCCGGAGCGTCTCGCGGCTGCGCGGCCCGAGGCGGGCGGCGAGGCCCGTGGCGAGCGTATCAACGATGGCCATATGGGCATAACGTGACGGCGTCGGACGGAGCACGTCCTCGACTTCCGGCACGGTGACCGCGATGACGTGGTCCGCCACGCCGGCGAGCGGGCTCGCCGGACGCGTAATGGCGACGGTGGTCGCGCCGAACGAGCGGGCAATTTCGACCGCCTCGATGACCGGCTTCGACCGGCCGCTGTTCGAGATGGCAAGGACCGCATCGCCGGGCTGGAGCGTCGCGGCGGACATGCGCTGCTGGTGTCCGTCGCTATAGGCAGCGACCGGAATGCCCAGGCGAAACAGGCGGAGCTTGGCATCCTCGGCGATAGCCGCCGAGCCGCTTCCCTGGCCGTAGATGTCGATCCGCCGGCTGGCGGCGAAGGCCGCGATGGCGCCCGCGAGGACGCGCGTGTCGAGCTGATCCAATCCCTGGCGGATCGCATTGGCGGCGTTCATCATGATCGCCTGGGCGAGCTGGCCGATGTCGTCGCCGAAGACACGATCGGACTTCAGATAGGCCGCGGCGACCGTCAGGGTGGTCGCCAGCTGGATCTTGAACTCACCGAATGACGGAGAGCCCACCGAGCGGCAGAAGCGCGTGACCGATGGCTGGCTTACCCCCGCCCGCCGGGCCAGCTCGCCTATGGTGAGCCTCGTCGCGGCCTCGAAGTCGGCGCGGACGGTTTCGGCAACCCGCCGCTCGGCGGGGCTGAGGTCACTTTCAACGCGCTGGATTCGTGAAACAATATCAATGGCGGAGGCTGCTGCACCGGCGCTCCCCACCACCTTCTGGCGTGCCATCGCCGATCGTCTCATAGAGCGTCTTCCGGCCGGAGACGGAGCGCGCTCCGCCTGAAATTAAATTACACGCATTTGCTTTTGCGGCAAGCCGGCGGAGTCCACAGATTGAACCGCGACCACCGAGTTTGCGGTTGAAGTCGGCTGATTTCTGTAACATGATTTCAGCCACGGAAGGCGCGTTCGGGTGAGGACGTCGCCGCTCATCAAGCCGGTTCGCGAGTGACTGTAACCATGCCCGTACAGAGTTCGACAGCGGCCAGACGGGCGAAGATGAAGGTCACGGGCGCGACCAAGTTCTACCAGACGCGGTCGGGTCCGGTGCACGCGCTCGACGATGTTTCGATTGACGTTCGCGAAGGCGAATTCCTCTGCATCATCGGGCCGTCGGGCTGCGGCAAGACCACCCTGCTCTGGTCGATGGCTGGGCTGCACAACCTGACCGCGGGCCGGGTGACGATCGACGACGAGCCGATCACACGTCCGCATCCGCAGATCGCGATGATCTTCCAGGACGCCAACCTCCTGCCGTGGCGCACCCTGGACAAAAACATCCAGTTGCCGTTTGAACTGAAGGGCAAGCGTCCCGATGCGGATCGGATCGCCCACCTCCTCGGGCGGGTCGGCCTGACCGGGTTCGACAAGAAATATCCGCGCGAGCTGTCGGGCGGCATGCAGCAGCGCGCATCGATCGTGCGCAGCCTTGCCGTCGATCCGTCGGTGCTTCTGATGGACGAGCCGTTCGGCGCGCTCGACGCCTTCACCCGCGACGAAATGAACATGCTCATCCAGGAAATCTGGATGGAGACAGGCAAGACCATCGCGTTCGTGACCCACTCGATCCCGGAGGCGATCTTCCTCGCCGACCGCATCGTGGTGATGTCGGCCCGGCCCGGGCGGGTCGCCTCGATCTATGATGTCGATATCCCGCGCCCGCGCTCGGTGGATATCCAGACGCAACCCGAGTTCATCGCGCGGGTGATGGAAATCAAGGCGCGCATCGACCGGCAGCGCGGTGCCAAGGCCGACCACTCGATGATTGCCTGAACACCGGCGTCACAGAGAGAAGATGGAGTAGCGGTTGGACAGGGCGATTGGGGAGACGATCCCCGAATTCAACAAGAAGGATGCCGGCGGCGCCGAGAGCGTCAGCCTTTCCGGCGGGCTGTCTTCGCTCCTCTCGGGCAGCGGCCGCACCCGGCTCGAGATCTTCGTCATCATCCTGGTAGCCGTCATCATCGTCGGCGGGGCCGAGTTCCTTCTCGCCTACCTGAAAGTGCCGCAATACGTGCTGCCGAGGCCGAGCCTGATCGTCACCGCGCTCTTCACCGAGTGGACGTTCATCTGGCCGCACCTGGTGACCACGCTCTACGAGCTCCTCGTCGGCTTCGCGATCGGCGGCTCCATCGGGTTTGTGCTGGCCGCGGTCATCACCCAGTTCCCGTTCGTCGAGAAGGTGGTGACGCCGTACATTCTCCTTCTCGTGACGACGCCGATGCTGGCCCTTGTGCCGCTTCTGATCCTGCGCTTCGGTTTCGGCAGCGAGCCGCGCAT
>JBBQGL010000192.1:0-5785 GCA_038323025.1 Hyphomicrobiales bacterium | reverse complement strand
CGTCAGCCGCTGCAGGAGCTTGCCCTCTATGTCCACCCAGTAAAGCGCTTGCTCGCGCACGTCCCAGACCGGCACTTCGCCCAACCGGTTGCGGGCATCAACGACGCATTCGATGCTCACGCGGTCACCCACCAACGAACTCCCCCCGACTGTCATCGATCGCCGGATTCAGCTAACCCTGTGATAGCATTCGATACGGTCGCGAGGGCCTTCGCAAGCGCGGCCAATCGCCCCGTCGCCGTTCTCAACTTCAAGGTGCAGACTCTCTTGAAAATCACCGCCATCCGTACGGTCGTCGTCAACGCCGAGATGCGCAACTGGGTCTTCGTCCGGGTCGAAACCGATGTCGCCGGACTCTATGGCTGGGGCGAGGCGACGCTGGAGTGGAAGACCCGCGGCGTGGTCGGTGCGGTCGAGGATCTGGCGCCGCTGATGATCGGCCGCGACCCACGCGACATCGAGCAGGCGGTGCGGGCGATGAAGAAGCACTCGTTCTGGCGGCTCGGCGTGATCGGCATGAGCGCGATCTCCGGCATCGAGATCGCCCTGTGGGACATCTTCGGCAAGTCGCTTGGCCTGCCGGTCTGGCGTCTTCTCGGCGGCAAGGTGCGTGACAAGGTGCGGGTGTACACCCACCTCGGCTTCGGCGACATGCGCGCCGTCTACGAAACGTTGGAGACTGCGCCGCTCGTCGAACACGCCCGCGCAGTGATCGAGCGAGGCTACACCGCGTTCAAGGCGGTCTTCATCCCGTATACCCACTTCCATGCGCCGACTGCCGACGTTGAACGAGTCGGCGGGATGATGGAAGCGCTGCGCTCGGCGGTTGGCCCGTCCATCGAAATCATGGTCGATTTCCACGGAAGGCCAGCCTCGGCGGGCGCCGCCCTGGCGTATATCGAAGCCTTGGCTCCCGGCCGTCCGATGTTCGTCGAGGAGGTCCTCCCGCCGGGCGAGACGGCGGGGCTGGCGGCGGTTGCCGCCAAGACCAGCGTGCCGATCGCGACCGGCGAGCGTCTCATCGACCGCTTCGAATTCGACGAACTGTTCCGCAGCCGGGCAATCGATATCGTCCAGCCCGACATCTGCCATTGCGGCGGCCTGCTCGAAGCGAAGAAGATCGCCGCCATGGCCGAGGCGGCCTCGATCGGCGTCGCGCCGCACAATCCCCTTGGGCCGATCGCCGGCGTGGCGGCGCTGCATTTCGCGGTCTCGACTCCCAATCACGTGATCCAGGAAGAGATGGTGGGCGCCGTGCCCTGGTATTTCGACGTGGTGCGAGGGCCGATCCGGATGGTCGACGGCCACTGGCAGGTGCCCGAGCAACCCGGGTTGGGTGTAGAGGTCGATGAAGCCGTGGCGGCGCGCCATCCCTTCAAGCAGGAGGTGCTGCATGCCACCAACGCGGTGCTCGACGATGGGACCATCGTCGATTGGTGAGGCGTGCGGTGCTGTTCAGCGCATTGATGCCAGGCCGCTCGCCTGCCTTCGCGATCCAGGGTTGCGAGAAGAATCCTGCGCGCAGGATTTAACTCCAACCCGAAAACGTATTTGTTCCCCGTCTCGTCTGTTCTCCCATGATCGAGGTCCGCGTTGAAGATAATCGCTGTCGAACCCTTCATTCTGCACGTACCGCTTAATCGCAGCTCGATTTCCGATTCGAGCCACACGATCACGCACTGGGGCGTGGTCGGCGTCCGCATCACCGTCGAAGGCGGCAAAGCCGGCTACGGATTCACCGGCACCCACGCACACCTGGCGTCCGACCAGTTGATCACCGCCTGCATTCGCGGGTGCTATGCCGACCTGCTGATCGGAGAGGACGCTGGCGATATCACTCGCCTCTGGCGAAAGCTTGCCCGCTTCCCGGCGCTGCAATGGGTCGGCCGGGCCGGGATAACCCAGTTGGCGCTGGCCGCGGTCGACATCGCCCTTTGGGACGTGAAGGCCAAGATCGCCGGGGTGCCGCTCTGGAAGCTGCTTGGCGGCGCGACTTCTTCCCGCCTCGAGGCCTACAATACCGATATCGGCTGGCTCTCGATCCCGACCGACCAGCTGGTCGAAGGGAGTCTCCGCGCGGTTGAGGTCGACGGCTACAAGCGCCTGAAACTGAAGGTAGGATCAGACGACCTGACCAAGGATCTCGCCCGGATCGAGAAAGTCCGCAAGGCCGTCGGCGATGCCGTCACCATAGCCGTCGACGGCAACGGCAAGTGGGATCTGCCCACATGCATGCGCTTCTGCGCCCTTGCCGCGCCGCTTGATATCTTCTGGTTCGAAGAGCCGCTCTGGTACGACGACGTCGCCTCCCACGCCGCCTTGGCCCGCTCGACTCCGATCCCGATCGCGCTGGGCGAGCAGCTCTATACGGCGGACGCCTTCACCGCCTTCATGGACGCCGGCGCCGTGCATTTCGTCCAGCCGGACGTAACCCGTCTTGGCGGCATCACCGAATACATCACCGTCGCCGAGGCCGCTTATGCCCGCCGGTTGCCGGTGGTTCCCCATGTCGGCGACATGGGGCAGATCCACGTGCACCTCGCCGTCTGGCACCCTGCTACCACCATGCTGGAATACATCCCCTGGATCATGGATTGCTTCGTCGAGCCGATCGCCGTGCAAGCGGGGGCCTACGCGGTTCCGCAAATGCCTGGCGCCGGAACCACGCTGACCGAGGAGGCAACACGGCGCTTCGCCCAGCCGCTCTGATTGGGTATATCTCGACCAACACGCCCGAAGAGGCGGGAACAAGGGGGGAGACACATATGCCGGATGCGAAAGGCTTCGAGCCCGATCCACCGATCCGCAGCCGCGACCTCAAGATCGGCTGCATCGGCGCCGGCATGATCATGGCAGAGTGCCACCTTGCCGCCTACAAGGACGCCGGCTTCCCGGTCGTCGCGATCGCCTCGCGCACCCGGGACCGGGCCGCCAAGGTCGCCGAGCGCTGGGGCATAGCGAAGGTTCACGATACGCCGAAGGCGCTGATCGAGGATCCCGCCGTCGAGATCGTGGACATCGCCTATCCGCCGGACCAGCAGCCCGAACTGATCAAGCTTGCCCTGAAGCAGAAGCATATCCGGGGCATCCTTGCGCAGAAGCCACTGTCGCTGACGCTGGAGGCCGCCATAGAGCTTCGCGACGCTGCCAAAGCCGCCGGCAAGATTCTCTCGGTCAACCAGAACATGCGCTACGATCAGTCGATGCGCGTGCTCAAGCAGATCCTCGACCGCAAGGAACTCGGCGAAACCGTCTTCGCCAAGATCGAGATGCACGCCATCCCGCATTGGCAGACCTTTCTCGAGGACTACGACCGTTTGACGCTCGCCAACATGAGCGTCCACCACCTCGACGTCCTTCGCTTCCTGTTTGGCGAGCCGACCGAGATCTTCACCGTCGCCCGGCAGGATCCGCGCACCACGTTCGAGCACGAGGACGGCATAACCGTCTCGACGCTCAAATTCGAGTCCGGAGTCCTCGCCCTGTCGCTGGAGGACGTGTGGTCCGGTCCACGCGAGGCCGGCTTCGACTCCGACGTCTACATCGGGTGGCGTGTCGAAGGCACCGAGGGCGTCGCCAAGGGCACGATCGGCTGGCCGACCGGGACCGCCTCGACGCTGACCTATGCCTCGAAGAAGACAACCGGGGGCAAATGGGTCACCCCGACGTGGGACACCATGTGGTTCCCGCACGCCTTCAAGGGGGTGATGGAGCAGCTACAGCATTCCGTGAAAACCGGCAGCGAACCAGCCCTCACGGTCGCCGATAACGTCAAGACGGTCGCCCTGATCGAGGCGGGTTACCGCTCCATCGCGGAAGGCCGCACCGTGAAACTGTCCGAAATCAGGATCTGATAACCAGAAACGCTTGGGAGGAACCAAATCATGATGCAGGTTGGCATATTCACCGGATATTTCCCCTACGGACTGAAGGAGTCGGCGGAGAAGATCAAGGCGCTCGGTTTCAACACCGTGCAACTCGACCTGCACTTCAAGGACGTCGATCTTTCCGCCGGCCAGATCACCAAGGACAAGGCGAAAAAAGTCCGCGACACCTTCCGCGATCACAACCTCCCGGTCTGCTGCGTGTCGGGCTACACCAACATCATTCATCCGGACAAGAAAGAGCGCGAGAAGCGCGTCGGCTATCTGAAGGAGATCATCCGCAACGCCAGGAATTTCGGATCGCCCTACGTCATCTCCGAGACCGGTACCTACAACACCGAGTCGGATTGGGTGGCGCATCCGAAGAACAAGACCGAGGAAGGTTTCGAGGAGTGCCGCAAGGTCATCGCCGACCTGGCCCAGACCGCCTACGATCACGGCGCGATCTTCCTGCTCGAGACCTACGTCAACAACGTCGTCGGCTCGGTCGAGGAGACGGTGAAGATGTTCGCCCAGGTCAATCATCCCGGCCTCGGTCTGCTCATGGATCCGACCAATTATTTCGAGACCCACAACATCGATGCGATGGACAAGATTCTGAACCAGGTCTTCGACACGCTCGCGGACAAGATCAAGATCGGCCACGCCAAGGACGTCAAACGCTCGGGCAGCGACAAGTCCGAAAAGCACGCCGACATCGGCGATGCCGACGCGCTGGAAAGCCACACCTTCCGCGGGGTCGGTGAAATCGAGCTGCCGGCGCCCGGTCTCGGTTCGCTCAACTACGATCTTTACCTGAAGCGGCTCGCCGAGAAGCACCCGAACATTCCGATGATCATCGAGCACCTCGAGGAAAGCGACGTCCCGCGCGCCAAGAAGTTCATCGACGGCAAGCTCAAGGCGCAGGGCCTCTAGGAGAACCCGGCGGCCGGGCAAGAATCGGAAACCCCAAGGTGGCCGGACGCGAGGCAAATCCATCCTGGCGCCGGCGCGCCTACAGCAACCACGCCATGCGCCTCATGGCGCAGGCGCGGCTGCCGCGTGCGGTCTTCGATTTCGCCGACGGGGCGGCCGAGGACGAGCGCACGCTCCGGCGCAACGAGGCGGCTTTCGGCGATGTCGACCTGCTGCCGCGGCCGCTTTCCGGAGCCGGCGAGCGCAACTTGTCGGTGACGCTATTCGGCCAGCGCCTCGCCTTGCCGGTGATCATCGGTCCGACCGGGCTGTCCGGTCTCCTCTGGCCGGATGGCGAGCGCGCGGCGGCGCGCGCGGCACAAGCTGCCGGCACTGCCTTCTGCCTCAGCCATGCTTCAGTGTGCACCATCGAAACGATGGCCGCGACGGGGGTTGCGCCGCGCTGGATGCAGGTTTTCGTCTACCGCGACCGCGGCTTCACCCGCGAATTCGTCGAGCGGGCGGCGAGCAGCGGCTACGACGCGCTGGTGCTGACGATCGACAACCAGCTTCTCGGCAACCGCGAGCGCGACGTGCGCAACGGGTTCACCATCCCGCCGCGCTTCCGGCCCCGCGACCTCGCCGGAATGGTGCTGAAGACTCCCTGGCTGTGGAGCATGCGGCATGACCTGTCCCGCGTCACCTTCGGCAACTATGTCCGGGCCGGGGAAACCGAGAGCCTGACGACGATCGCAAGCCGCATGTCGGGCCTCCTCGACGCCTCGATGTCTTTGACTGACGTCGATTAGCTGCGCCGCCTCTGGAAAGGACCGTTTATCCTGAAGGGAATCCTGCATCCGGCAGAAGCGGCGGAGGCGGTGAAACGTGGCGTCGACGGAATTATCGTCTCGAACCACGGGGGCCGCCAGCTTGATGGGGCCGCATCGGGTCTGGACGCGCTCCCCGGAGCGGTGGCGGCCGTCGGCGGCAGGATCCCGGTGCTCGTC
>JBBQGL010000191.1:0-5792 GCA_038323025.1 Hyphomicrobiales bacterium | reverse complement strand
GTCGACCTTCAGGCTGCCATCAACCGCTTCGTCCAGGAAACCAATGCCGACCCCAAACCCTTCGTCTGGACCGCCGATCCAAACCGAGTTCTCGCTGCAGTCCAGCGAGGGAAGCATGTGATTGAATCGCTCCACTAGTTGCTCGCCCGGGCTGAACGGGTTTCCGGCAAGGGGTATTGCAGGCAGGCGGCTCAACTAACATCTGATTGCAGCCGGAAGCATTCGGGGCACGGTGCCCCTGATGCACGCCGGCGGCAAGAAACAGGGTCGCCCGATGCCGCTCCTCGTCTTCATCCTGATCGTGCTGCTCATTGCCCAGCTGGGCTTCTGGCACACGCTTGCGGCGATCATCGGCGCGGTCCTGATGATCGTTCTCCTGATCCTGCTCGCCGTCGGGATACTCTTTTTCGGCGTTTTGTCGTTTCTCGGCAGGGTAGGGCGGGGGCCGCGGCGCTACTGACGTTGGCTTGTCGGCGGGTTCGTGTTATACATTTTGTATAACACGGCGAGGATCTGGGCATGAAGCTCGAAGTCAAGAAGATCGGCAATTCGACCGGTCTAATTCTGCCCAAGGAGCTGCTTGCCCAACTGAATCTCGGTCAGGGAGACTGGGTCTTTGCATCCCGGACGGCGGACGGCGCCCTGCGCATCGCCCCCTATGATCCCGAGCATGAGCAGGTCATGCAGATCACGCGCGAGCTGATGAAGGAATATCGGGACACGTTCAAAGCTCTCGCCAAATGAACGAGCCCAAGTGGCTCACCCTGGCAATGGTCGAGGATATGCACGCCGAGCAACTGGCGTTGTTCGGCGGACCGGAGGGGTTGCGCGACCGTGGCCTGCTCGAGTCGGCACTCGGCCGTCCCCGACATCGGTGGCACTACGAGCACGGTCAGTTGCCGGATCTGGCGGCTGCCTACGCTTTTGGGATCGCCCGCAATCACCCGTTCGTCGACGGCAACAAGCGTGCAGCGTTCGCGGCGATGATGGCCTTTCTCCGTTACAACGGCGTGCGCTACGCGCCTCCCGCGGTAGAAGCGACCGCGATCATTCTCGACCTTGCGGCCGGGTCGATCGAGGAGGCGGATGTTGTGCGCTGGATCAAAGACAACTGGCCGAAGGAATGAACATTGGCTGACCGTGAACGCAATCGACTGACGCGCCGCCTGACCCGCTACGCCCGTGTCGGAGCGAACGTGAGCGGCGTCGCGGCGCGCATGGCCGGCGCGCGCCTGTTCGGGCGGGCGCTCGGTGACGGCAAGAACGCGATCGATCTGGCGGCGGCACTCGGCGGGTTGAAAGGCCCGCTGATGAAGATCGCGCAGATGGTGGCGACGGTCCCGGATTTGCTGCCGCCCGAATACGCCGCCGAACTGCAGAAGCTGCAGGCGGCCGCGCCGCCGATGGGTCCGGCGTTCGTCCGTCGGCGCATGCTCGCCGAACTCGGACCCGATTGGGAGAAGCGCTTCCGTTCGTTCGACAGCACGCCGGCGGCCGCGGCATCGCTCGGGCAGGTCCACCGCGCGGTCGGTCACGATGGACGCCAGCTTGCCGTGAAGCTCCAGTATCCCGACATGCGATCGGCGGTGGAAGCCGACCTCAGCCAGCTCGGCGTCCTCCTCGCCGTCCAGCGCCGCTTCAGCCCGGAGATCGACACGACCCTCATCGTCAAGGAGATGACCGAGCGGCTGCGCGAGGAGCTCGACTATCAGCGCGAGGCACAGAACGCGCATCTCTATCGGACGATGCTCGCCGACGAGGCCTCCGTGCGGGTGCCCGATGTCGTCGACGCGCTGACCACAGAGCGGCTGCTGACGATGAGCTGGCTCGACGGCAAGCCGATGCTTGCGTATCTCGACCATAGCCTGGCGGATCGCAATCGCATCGCCACGGCCATGTTCCGCGCGTGGTGGAATCCCTTCGCGCGCTTCGGCGTCATCCACGGCGATCCGCATCTTGGCAACTACACCGTCTTCGAAACCGACGAGGCGGGGAGGGGCGCGGCCGCTGACGGGAAGAACGAAAGCACATCCCCCGCCGGCCTCAACCTTCTCGACTACGGCTGCATCCGCATCTTCCCGCCGCGCTTCGTGCGTGGGGTGGTCGAGCTCTATCATGGCCTCCGCGACGGCAATCGCGACCAAGTCGTCAAGGCCTACAAGGGCTGGGGCTTCGAGGGGCTGACAGATGAGACCGTCGATTCCCTGAACATCTGGGCGCGCTTCATCTATGCGCCGCTTCTCGACGACCGTGTCCGCACCATCGCCGATGGCGTGGCGCCGCATGCCTATGGACGGCGCGAAGTATGGGAGGTCAAGCAGTCGCTGAAACCGCACGGGCCGATCCGCATTCCGCGCGAGTTCGTGCTCATGGATCGGGCCGCCATCGGCCTCGGCTCGGTGATGCTGCATCTGAAGGCCGAACTGAATTTCCACCGGCTCTTCGAGGACGCCATCGGCGACTTCGACGAGCAGGGATTGGCGCGTCGCCAGGCAAAGGCGCTGAGAACCGCGGGGCTCGAAGCCCTGATACCGGCGCGCGAATAGATTGCACATCCCGGCTGTTAACGCCGTATCGTGCCCGCGACGTCCCCGGAGTCGACACAATGCGCCCCATCATCCCGGCCCTGGAGCCGGTCTATCGTGCCCTGGCCGGGCCGTCCTATGCGCTCGTCCGGATCGTCGCCGGCGGGTTCCTGATCCCGCATGGAATGTGGAAGCTCTTCGGCATCACCGGCGGCACCCATGAGGACATGGTCCAGTATTTCGCCAGCATCGGCATCGAGCCCGCCGGGATCGCCGTCTACCTCGTCGGCTTTGTCGAGTTTGTGGGCGGCATCCTCATCGCGCTTGGCCTCTTCACCCGCCCGGCAGCGCTCGCCGCGGCCTTTTCGACCGGGGTTGCGGCAATCTACGCGCATCTTCCGTTCGGCTTCTATGTCGAGACCGGCGGCACGGAGTTTGCTTCGCTGTGGGCCGTCGTGTTGCTGATGATCGCGGTCCGCGGCGGCGGCCGGTTTTCGATCGATGCGCTTCTCGGGCGCGAAATCTGATCGCTTCGATCCTCCGCGGCATGGTGAGCGATTGCCGTTCAGGCGCGGTTTGCTATAAAGCGCGCGGATTCGAAACGGTTGGATGAACAAGGGCCTCCGTCATGGCTGAACATGCCGCCACTACCGAGATAAGCACCGCCACCGGCAACGATCTGCCCGCGCACGAGGGAACCTATGAGGGCTTCCTCACGCTGATCAAGCGTTCGGTCATCGGCCTTGTCATCCTCCTCGCGCTGATGGCGTTCTTTCTGGTCTAGGCGTTGGAAAAGGCCGGTATCCCTCAATGAAGATCGCGGTCCCGGCGGAAGCCGAGCAGGTTGAGACCCGGGTCGCGGCAACGCCTGAGACCGTCAAGAAGTTCATCGCCCTCGGAGCGACCGTTGCGGTGCAATCCGGCGCGGGGGCCGGTTCGCGCCTGCCCGACGCCGACTATGCTGCCGCCGGCGCGACGATCGCGACGACCGCCGCCGACGCCGTCAAGGACGCGGATATCGTGCTCAGGGTCCGCCGTCCCGGCGATGCCGAATTGAAATCCTACAAGTCTGGCGCTCTGGTCATCGCCATCATGGATCCCTACGGCAACGCGGCGGCGCTGAAGGCCATGGCCGATGCGGGAATCAGCGCCTTCGCCATGGAGCTGATGCCGCGCACCACGCGCGCACAATCCATGGACGTTCTCTCCAGCCAGGCGAACCTCGCCGGCTACCAGGCGGTCATCGACGCGGCCGAGAACTACGGCCGCGCGCTGCCGATGATGATGACGGCGGCCGGCACGGTGCCGGCGGCGCGGGTCTTCGTCATGGGTGCGGGCGTTGCCGGTCTCCAGGCGATCGCGACCGCCCGCCGCCTCGGCGCGGTGGTGACTGCCACCGACGTGCGGCCGGCGGCGAAGGAGCAGGTCGCCTCGCTCGGCGCAAAGTTCATTGCCGTCGAGGACGATGAGTTCAAGCAGGCCGAGACCACCGCCGGGTACGCCAAGCCGATGTCGGCCGAGTATCAGGCGAAGCAGGCAGCGCTGGTCGCCGAGCACATCAAGAAGCAGGACGTGGTCATCACCACGGCGCTCATCCCCGGCCGCCCGGCGCCGCGCCTGGTATCGAAGGAAATGGTCGCCTCCATGCGACCGGGTTCCGTGCTGGTCGACCTGGCGGTCGAGCGCGGCGGGAATGTCGAGGGCGCCAAACTCGGCGAGATCGCCGAGATCGGCGGGGTCAAGATCATCGGCTACGCCAACGTCGCCGGCCGCATCGCCGCCAGCGCTTCCGGCCTTTACGCGCGCAACCTTTATGCCTTCGTCGAAACGCTGATCGACAAGGCCGGCGGCAAGATCGCCGTCGACTGGAACGACGACCTGGTGAAGGCGACCAACCTCACGCGCGACGGCGCGGTGGTGCATCCCGCCTTCATCGCCAAGGGAGCCTGAACATGGCCGCACCCAATTCGACGCAGGTACTCGACGCCGCCCAGAGCGCGGCGGTCGCCGCCGACAACGCCGCCCAGGCGGCCCACAACGCCGCCAACGCCACGCAAGGCTATGTCGACCAGGTCGCCGCCGCCGTGGCGCAGGCCCAGGCCGCCACCGCCGGAGCGTTCGACCCGTTCGTCTTCCGGCTGTCGATCTTCGTCCTCGCCATCTTCGTCGGCTACTACGTCGTCTGGCAGGTGACCCCGGCGCTGCATACGCCGCTGATGTCGGTGACCAACGCCATCTCCAGCGTCATCGTGGTCGGCGCGCTGCTCGCGGTCAGCGTCGGCGCGGTCGGCGGCGGCGGAGCGGGCTGGGCCAACGGGTTCGGCTTCGTCGCGCTGATCCTCGCCTCGGTGAACATCTTCGGCGGCTTCCTGGTCACCCAGCGCATGCTCGCTATGTATCGCAAGCGGGAGAAGCCCGTGGCCGGAAGCAAGGCGCCATGAGGGACCTGCTGCCGCCGGCGCCGGCACGTGCCCCGGTTCTTGCGCCGCGTGGCAAACGCCCTGACGTGAAAGCCAATCCATGAACGCCAATTTCGCCGCGCTCCTCTATCTCGTCTCCGGCATCCTTTTCATCCTGGCTCTCCGCGGCCTGTCCAACCCCGAGACTTCGCGGACCGGCAACTATCTCGGCATGGCGGGGATGGCGATCGCCATCGCCACCACGCTGGCGCTGGCGGCGCCCGGCTGGCTCGGCATAGTCCTTATCGTTCTTGGCATCGCCATCGGCGGCGGCATCGGCGCCTACATCGCGCGCATGATTCCGATGACGGCGATGCCGCAACTGGTCGCCGCGTTCCATTCGCTGGTCGGCCTCGCCGCGGTGATGGTCGCCGCGGGCGCGTTCTATGCACCGGCGGCGTTCGGCATTGCGATCCCGGGTGGCGGCATCCACGGCGCCAGCCTGATCGAGATGTCGATCGGCGTGACCATCGGCGCGCTCACCTTCACCGGATCGATCATCGCCTTCCTCAAGCTCGACGGGCGCATGTCGGGGAAGCCGATCCTGCTGCCCTTCCGGCACCTGATCAACGCCGGCCTCGCCATCCTGCTGGTCATCGGCATCGTCCTCTTCGTCAACACCGAGAGCGGCATCCTGTTCTGGCTGATCGCGCTCGGCGCCTTCGCGCTCGGCGTGCTGATGATCGTGCCGATCGGCGGCGCCGACATGCCGGTGGTCATCTCGATGCTCAACTCCTATTCCGGCTGGGCGGCGGCGGGCATCGGCTTCACCCTCGGCAACACCGCGCTGATCATCACCGGCGCCCTC
>JBBQGL010000190.1:0-5898 GCA_038323025.1 Hyphomicrobiales bacterium | reverse complement strand
CAAGGCCGAGCACCCGCCGATCGTCATTGTCACCACCAACCGCACGCGCGAGATCCACGACGCCTTGAAGCGCCGCTGCCTCTATCACTGGATCGACTATCCCGATGCGGCGCGCGAGCTGGAGATCGTGCGGACGAAAGTGCCCGGCGCCGGCGAACGGCTGTCGCGGGAGGTCGTGGCATTCGTCCAGCGCCTCCGCCACGAGGACCTGTTCAAAAGCCCCGGCGTCGCCGAGACGCTGGACTGGGCGACCGCCTTGACCGAACTCGACAAGACGGCCCTCGACCCGCAGACGCTTACCGATACGCTCGGGGTGCTCCTCAAGTACCAGGACGATATCGCTCGCATGGCGGGCGGGCGGGGCGAGGCCCTGCTCGAGGAAGCTCGCTCAGCGGAAAAGGCGGCGGAGTAAGGCAGGGTGGCGCCGCCACGCGAGCCCGCCCGGCACGGCCTTCTGGCGGAAAACATCGTCCATTTTGCCCGCGCGCTTCGCCGCGCCGGTCTGGCGCTCGGACCGGCATCGGTGGTCGACGCGATACGCGCCGTCGAGGTCGCCGGCGTTTCGGTACGTGACGATCTTTACTGGACGCTCCACGCCATCTTCGTGAAACGGCGCGACCAGCACGCGATCTTCGACGAGGCCTTCCGCCTCTTCTGGCGGAGCCGCAGGCATCTCCAGCAGATGCTCTCGCTGCCGCCCGATCCGGATGAGCCCGCGGAAGAGGCGCCGCCGCGGCCGGCCGCGCGCCGGGCCGCCGAGGCGCTGTTTGCCGGCGAAGCCCCGGCCCGCCCGAAGAGCGAGCGGGTCGAGATCGACGCACGCATGGCGACCTCTGGCGAGGAGGCGTTCAGGCGCCGGGATTTCGCGCAGATGACCGCGGCCGAGATCGCCGAAGCCGAGCGCCGGATCGCCCGCATGGAAATGCCCCACGACCGGATGCGGACGCGCCGGCTGGTCGCCTCATCGCCGCCCGGCGCGATCGATGCGCGGCGCACACTCCGGGCGAGCCTGCGCACCGGAGGCAAGATGATCCTGCTCCAGCATCGTCGCCGCCGCGAGGTGCTGGCCCCGGTGGTGGTGCTTTGCGACATCTCCGGCTCTATGGGCAACTACACACGGCTGTTCCTGCATTTCATCCACGCTCTCGGCGAGACGCGCCGGGTGACCAGTTTTCTCTTCGGCACGCGGCTCACCAACGTCACCCGCGGCCTGCGCCGGCGCGACGTCGACGAGGCGCTGGCCGCCTGTTCGTCGGCCGTGCCGGACTGGTCGGGCGGAACTCGCATCGCTTCGGCGCTGCACGAGTTTAACCGCAAGTGGTCGCGGCGCGTGCTCGGGCAGGGAGCGATCGTGCTCCTCTTCAGCGATGGGCTCGAACGTGATCGCGGCGAGGACCTGGCCGTCGAGATGGACCGGCTGCACCGCTCATGCCGGCGGCTGATCTGGCTGAATCCGCTGCTCTCCTACGAGGGCTTTGCCGCGCGAGCAGGGGGCATCCGCGCCATGCTGCCGCACGTCGACGAGTTCCGGCCGATCCACTCTCTCGACTCGATGGCCTACCTCTGTCGGGCGCTTGCCGGGGAGGGAACTGCTTCGGGCGATCCTCGCCGCTGGATGCGGGCGGCTTAGGAAACGCCTCTACTTCGCGGCTTTCTTTTGCCGCTTTGCCGTGCGTTCCAGTGTGGCGTTGATGCGCGTCTGCCAGCCGGGGCCGCCAGCCTTGAAATGATCGAGCACTGCGCGCGACAGGCGCAGTTTTACTGCTTGCTTGGGCTCCGCCAGGGGCGGGCGTCCGCGGCGGATCAGCTTCTCGCCAATGTAGAAATCGGCCCGGCGAAATTCGTCATCGGTCCACTCGGGGGCATCGTCGTATTCGTGTGGCTGGATCACTTGCGCATCAAGTTTGGCCAAATCGGTGCCGATACGCTTCTTGCTCTCGCTCATTGCACTTCCTCATTGAAATCACGTGGCGAGCTTCGCCACGTGGTGTCCAAACCACCATCACCATCCGGCCTGCCAGAAAGCCGACAGTTTGGAATCGGGCTTCGCCATAGTCGACGCGCGTATCCGGTAACGAATATGTCTCGCCTGCGAAAACACGAACGGCGTCGACAAAATCGAGACCCGTTGCTTCAGCGTGGCATCGCGCTTTGCCGGATCGAAGGTGATGCGCATATATTATTGTACCCCCAAATAAGCGCCGGGGTCAAATAAGCAGCCGGTTGGGCTCGCACAAGTATCCTGACTTGGGCGATGGTTGGCGCGGGACTATATTCGCCGCAGAGGATCATCGGAGCGCCGCTCATGGACACGCCCGCAAACGTTCGTTCAGACCTTGACGTCCTGGCCACGGCCGAGGCGTGGCGGCAGGCGGGGCGGGAGGTGGCGATCGCCACCGTGGTCGAGACCTGGGGCTCGGCGCCGCGGCCGGTCGGCAGCCACCTCGTCGTCGACGCGGACGGCAATTTCGAGGGCTCGGTGTCGGGCGGCTGCGTCGAGGGCGCGGTGGTCGAGGAAGCCATCGACGTCATCGGCGCCGGCAAGCCGAAGATGCTCGAATTCGGCGTCGCCGACGAGACCGCCTGGCGGGTCGGGCTTTCCTGCGGCGGGCGCATCAGGGTCTACGTCGAGAAGCTCGCCTGACCCGGCCGGCCGGCGCTCCCCTTCCCACGCAAGCGCCTGCCGTCTATTGAGGCGCGGTTCCGCTCCCCGAGGGAGGGGAGTCGCACCGACTTGAACGCTGGAATGCCATGCTCGACATCAAATGGATTCGCGAGAACCCCGACCTCCTCGACCGGGCGCTCGCCAACCGCAACGCGGAGCCGGCGGCCGGGCGGCTGATTGCGCTCGACGAGGCGCGGCGTGCCTGGATCGGCAAGGTCGAAGAAGCGCAGCAGCGCCGCAACGCCGCGTCGAAGGACATCGGTAAGGCCAAGGGCCAGAAGGACGAAGCCACCGCCGCCAGGCTGATGGCCGAAGTTGCCGACCTGAAGACATTTCTCGCCGACGCCGAGGCGAAGTCGAAGGAGGCGGACAAGGCGCTCGAGGACGCGCTCGCGATCGTCCCCAACGTGCCGCGCGACGACGTGCCGGTCGGCGCCGACGAGCACGCCAATGTCGAATACCGGACATGGGGCGAGAAGCCGAACCGCTGGGGCAACGCGTTCAAGCCGAAGGAGCATTTCGAGCTTGGCGAAAAGCTCGGCCAGATGGACTTCGAGGCAGCGGCGAAGCTTTCCGGCTCCCGCTTCGTCGTCCTCAAGAAGGGCCTCGCACGCCTTGAGCGCGCTCTCGGCCAGTTCATGCTCGACCTGCACACCGAGGAGCACGGGTACACCGAGGTGCAGCCGCCGCTGTTGGTCAACGACGCAACGATGGTCGGCACGGGACAATTGCCAAAATTTGCAGAAGATCTGTTCTTGGTGGCTGGCATCCTCGATCAGCCGTTGCTGAGGCGGATTTGGGACCTTCGTGGCTCACCGAAAGCGTTGCATTTCGAGACAGAGCCGGTGCCTACTGTGTTTGTTGAGGCCCTTGTTGAGGTTCTCACCAAATACAATCGCTGGCTGATCCCCACCGCCGAGGTACCGCTCACCAACCTTGTTCGGGAGTCCATTCTTTCCGAGGAGGAACTTCCCCTCCGCTACACCGCCCTGACGCCTTGCTTCCGCGCTGAAGCCGGCGCGGCTGGCCGTGACACCCGCGGGATGCTTCGCCAGCACCAGTTCGACAAGGTCGAGCTGATTTCGATCACTACGCCGGAAGCGTCACGCGACGAACATGAACGCATGCTTACCTGCGCCGAGGAAGTGCTTCGCCGGCTCGATCTGCACTACCGCGTGATGACCCTCTCCACCGGCGACATGGGCTTCGCTTCGCAAAAGACCTACGACATCGAGGTCTGGCTGCCGGGGCAGGGGACGTATCGCGAGATTTCGTCCTGCTCGGTCTGCGGCGATTTCCAGGCGCGGCGGATGCAGGCGCGCTACCGGCCGAAGGAAGGAAAGGGGAACCGGCTAGTCCACACCTTGAACGGCTCCGGCGTCGCCGTCGGCCGCGCGCTGATCGCCGTCATGGAGAACTACCAGAACGAGGACGGCTCCATTTTGGTGCCGGATGCGCTGAAGCCCTACATGCGGGGCATTGAGCGAATAGCGAATAGCGAATAGCGAATAGAATTCGCTTCGCCGTTCCGGTCGCTCGCCTGCCGTCGACTACTCGCTATTCGCTATTCGCTATTCGCTATTCGCTCACGAGGTCCCATGCGCATCCTGATCACCAATGACGACGGCATTCATGCCCCGGGCCTCGCGGCCGCGGAGCGGATCGCCGCCGCACTCTCCGACGATGTCTGGGTGGTGGCGCCCGAACTCGACCAGAGCGGGCTGTCGCATTCGCTTTCGCTGAACGACCCGCTGCGGCTGAGGGAAGTCGCGGAAAAGAAGTTCGCCCTTCGCGGCACGCCAAGCGACTGTGTCATCATGGCGGTGCGCCGCCTGCTCGCCGAGAAGAAGCCCGACCTCATCCTTTCCGGCGTGAACTCGGGCCAGAATGTCGCCGACGACGTTACCTATTCGGGCACCATCGCCGGGGCGATAGAGGGCACACTACTCGGCGTCCCGTCGATCGCGCTCAGCCAGGCCTACCCGCACGGCGAGCGCGCGCGCATCCCGTGGGAGACGGCCGAGGCGCACGGGCCGGAAATCGTGCGGAAGCTGGTTTCCTTCGGCTTTCCCGAGGCGGTGCTCTACAACATCAACTTCCCCAACCGGGCGCCTGATCGGACGGAGGGCATCGCCATCACCAGCCAGGGCAAGCTGCTCCACGGCCTCCATATCGAGCAGCGCCACGACGGGCGCGGCAATCCCTACTACTGGCTGATGTACCGGCGCGAACGCGAGGATCTGGTCGGCGGCACCGACGTCCACGCCATCGGGGCGGGACAGATTTCGGTAACGGCCCTCCGCCTCGATCTGACGGCCCACGACCTCGCCGATCCGCTCCGCCATCATTTCGACAGGAGCGCGCCGCAACAACGATGACCATGCGCGACGGCGATGATGACGAGCGGAAGACCCGGGTTGGCGAGCTGATCCTCAGGCTTCGCCGCGCCGGCATCACCGACCAGCGCATCGTCTCGGCCATCGAGTCCGTGCCGCGCGACGTGTTCGTTCCCGCCGAGAGCCGTGCGAACGCCTACGCCGAGCGGGCTCTCGCCATCGACTGCGGCCAGACCATCAGCGCGCCCCTGATCGTCGCCATGATGACGACCGCGCTCGACGTCCATGACCGCGACAAGGTGCTGGAGATCGGCACGGGCACGGGCTACCAGGCCGCGATCCTCTCGAAGCTCTGCCGGCGCGTCTACACGATCGATCGTTTCCGCACGCTCGTGCAGGCGGCGGAGTCGCGCTTCCGCACGCTCCGCATTTCCAACATCACCACCCTGGTCGGGGACGGCATGAAGGGGTGGCCGGAGCAGGCCCCCTTCGACCGGATCATCGTCACCGCCGCGGGCGAAGAGGTTCCGGAAGCGCTGCTCAGGCAGGTGCGCATAGGCGGTGTCATCGTCATCCCCATCGGCCCGCTCGACGGCGTGCAGAAGTTGATGCGGCTGGAACGCACGGACACCGGGTTTGACCAGACCGAACTGGCCGACGTGCGCTTTGTCCCGCTTATTCCCGGGAAGGCCGAGCGGCTTTAGGGCGTTCCAAGACGCGACAGCCGTTCGCGCATCCGGCGCTACGTAAGAACCCTGAGTGCGCGCCAATACCTCGCGGGAGACCGCTGCTTAAACCCTTTGTCAACGTTACCTGTGTTTACTCACGGCACCAGTAGAGTCCGTAGCGTGAGTTAAACGATGCGTAACCGAGTTTCCGCGTTCAAGGTCCGGCTTC
>JBBQGL010000189.1:0-6057 GCA_038323025.1 Hyphomicrobiales bacterium | reverse complement strand
AGACCGTGGGTCTGCCGTTGGCCAGGATCGAGGATGTGCAGAAGGTCGCGACCTCGGTCAGCAATTGCATGAACGCCAACGTGCAGGACTGCCAGGCGCTCGCCTTCGCCGCCATCAAGCGCTACGGCGACCCCAAGCTCGCTGAGGCCATGAGCCTGGTCAACAACCTCCCCGACAAAGGTGGCCTTGGCGTCGCCCGTGCCAGCAACGATCTTGGATGGCTACCCAAGCACCCACCCGCCGCGGCGGCGGCGCCGGTGGTCTCGGCGATCCCCGCCGTGCCGCGGCCGGGGGCGGGCGTCAGCTTTGCCGGGCAATGGATGACGACGGTTCAGAATGGCGTCGCGTATACCATCAGGTTCACGCAGGACGCCGCCGGCCACGTCAGCGGCACATACGATTCCGGCACAATCAGCGACGGAGTTGTGGTCGGCACCGACCTCTACGCTCACTGGACGCAGGCCGGCGCCACCGGCTCGCTGCGATTCTCGCTTGCTGGCGATCACGCAGCGTTCTCCGGCATGTGGACGCTGGGCGAGAAGGCGCCAACCCCGGCATCAGCGAACGGCTCGTGGGACGGCTACCGGAAAGATGTCTTCACCGGCACGCCCGATCCCGGCAACTTTGCGGGGACATGGATGGTGACGCGCGGCAGCGTCAGCTTCCCGATCGAGCTGGAGGCCGACGGCGCCTCGATCACGGCCACCTATAGTGACGGCTTTACCCAAGGCGGGCTGAGCGGGACACCAATCCGCCGGAATAGCCAGACGGACGTGCTCTCCTTCAAGTGGGACGAGCAGTCGTCGAGGGGGATCGGCGCTTTCTATCTGTATCCGAACGGCCAGCGCATCTCCGGCATCCTGCACACTTCCGACAAGGCGCTGGGCACCTGGACGGCGGTGCGCGCCGTACCGCTAGCGGTACAGACGCCCCCGCCGGCAGCGTCGCCACCCGCCGCAGAGTCGCCTCCGGTTGCCCAAGCGCCGATCGTGAAGCTCCCGCGCGGTGCGTGCCCGGGCCCGGAAGCCGTCGCCACGCAGGACGTGACGGTGCGTGATGGCAAGGGCGGCACTGCACTGAGGCCCGCCCTCCAAGGGGGAACGCTGGTCTCCTGCCTCGCTTGCGACCAGAGCTGGTGCCTGATCGCCAACGTCAATCCGCACGCGACTGTGTCGCGGAAGTACCTCGACTTCGACTTTGCCGTGGCACAACAGCCGGCGCCGCAGCCGGTCGACGAAGCGCCGGCACCACAGCCGCAGGCCCAGCGGCCGCCGCCGCCCCAGATCGCCGACTTCTCCGGCGAATGGCACGTCACCAGCGACAAGGGCTGGAACTATCACATCACCATTAGTCAGCACGACGATGGGGTCACGGCGACATTCATCGATCAAGCCGGCTTGCATGGCGCCATGAGCGGAGGCGCCAATGGCAATGTCTTCAATTTCAACTGGGGGGAGGACGGCGGCTACGCAGGCAATGGCGCCTTCGCGATGTCGGGTGACGGGACCCACATCGACGGCGGCTATCAGGTCGGCGTTTATCCGGTCAATACGCCGCAGAACCTCTTGACCGGCCGGTGGAGTGGCACGCGCGGCTTCAGGCCGTTTCCGACGCCCGCACCGGCGGCGCAGGCACCGGTGATCGACAATCAGATCGACTATGGCGGATGCGGCGGCTGCGGCCAGCCGGAACAGGGACCGGTGGTGAAGTAGGCCGCCTTTGGCGTTGCAGGCGTCGCCATGGGAGGCGACGCTCCCGCCACGGCCTTACGACGCAGCCATGCGACCGATCGGCCACGTGTGCATGCCAATATTCTCCGGCGCGAGGCGACTTCACCGCTGACCGACCCATGCTCCGCCAGCGGTGGCTTCGCTGGGCGTAACATCACCGTCGGTCCACAAAGCCTTTAACCTGGCGGGGCCCGTAAGGGTGAAAAGGATTTCGCCGCGATCTGTCTCGTTGGGGCTCGCATGGTAGCGATACGTCGCGAGCAGGCCGGCGACGCCGAGGTGCCCGCCTGATATCTCGCCGCGCGGATACGATTTCAGCGTGCCGACGTAGTAGGTGCCGCCTATCGTGCCGTCGCCTGCGGCCTTGAGGACGAGCGTGAAGTGCTCGCCGTAGGTGCCCGCGACCTTCCAGGCACCGGCGAAGCCGGCAGAAGTTGGCATCGCGGCCGGGGGTGAAATGGCATCGTCAGGCGCGGAAGGGGGTGAAACGTCCTGGTCCGGAAAGGACGGGCCCGGGGAACCTGGCGGAAGTTCGGAGCCGGGGCCGACGGGGGTGTCAGCGTTGGCGCCCTGGTCGGAGCCGGGGCCCTGATCGGAGCCCGGCCCCTGAGCGGAGCCCGGCCCGAAGGCAAGCATCTCATTCCCTGCCGGGACGGGGACGGCACCCTCGTCGACGAGCGGCCCGCCCGGCCCGACTGTCGCCGCACCGGCCAGAAGCAAGCTCGCGACAGGGATGGCGAGAATCCTGGCCAGGCCATGTCTTCCGCTGGCGCTCGGAGGCAAGTGCATTCCGTCAGAACCGTTCAGAGCCGGAGTCTGTTGCCGCATCTCGCTGCTCACCTCGGTTGAGGCCTCGGGCTGAAGTTGAGGGCGGTTGGCACCGGCCCGGGGCCTTCCGTCTTCACTATCAACGAGCGAAGCTATTCTGAGAAGGCGCTTTCCGACGACCGGTGAGCTGACGAGCCACTTTCCGACAAGAAGAACCTGACCATTTCGCGGGATGCGTCTGGACCGGCGGGATCGGCGAAGCTCCCCTTCGCGCTTCCGCCAGACCACGCGTGGCCGCCGCCTTCTATCAACCAGATTTCGGAGCGGTGTTCTCCAGAGGCAATTACCGTGCGGGTGTAGGAACGACCACCGGCGACGCCCCTTTCCTGGTCGCGCGCCTCCCCGGTTGCCAGGCGGGCTGCGATCCGGTCCGCATTGGATGGATGCACGGTTTGATCGGCGGTGCCGTGGAAGATGATCGTCCGGATTGATCCTGCCGCTGGCGGGATAGCGGGGTCCGACGCCGGCGGGTGGTTGCCGCGCATGGCGGCTAAGGCGGAAACAACATCGGTTGCGGATCCGTGGGCGAGCCCCGAGTGAATACCAACGGCCCTGAACACATCCGGGTAAGTAGCTCCCAGATTTGCCGCCATGGCACCTCCCGCCGACAAGCCAGCCACGAACACGCGCCCCGGGTCCGCACCGTGCTCGGTGACGATTGCTTCGGTGAGGCCGGCAATTATGGAGGGCTCGCCGGCGCCCCGCACCTGATCGCGCGGCTGGAACCAATTCCAGCAAGACGAAGGATTTGCAGTCCGAGGCTGCTCCGGATAAGCGACCAGGAACCCGGATTCCTCGGCCAGTTCGTTCATGCGGGTCCCGGCTGCAAAGTCGTCGGGGTTCTGGGTGCAGCCGTGGAGCATGACGATGAGCGGCGGGGCTCCGGCAGACCGCGTCAGGGGTAGGTAGAGCTTGTACTTCCGCGTTCCCGCAGGACAAGTGAACTGGCTGGTCAGAAATCTTGCCCCTTCGGGCACCGCCCGTTCCTGCCGGGGCTGCGGCACGGGTCCAGGCGACGGCCTCAGGAGCCGTGCCTCACGAAGCGCCTTGATTACCTCTCCGAGGGAGCGTCTTACCCGGTTGCCGAGGGACCCGGCCGCCGGGGTGGGGCGGTGAAGATCCGGCTTCCGGTCGACATCGCCGTTGGCTTCTTCCCCGATCGGTCGACTGCCATCCGTCAAGGCGGGCTCCGCCGACGATCGGCCCGCCGGTGGAAATGTCGACCCTGATTGTGGTTCGCCGCGTAGCGCGCGCTGAATGGCCGCTGTCGCGTCCCCGATCCGTCCGGCGCGCGTCAGTTCGGTGACCGTGCGCATGGCACGGCCGAGATTGGAATTCACCATCGATTTTCCTTTGCAGAAACAGGATTCGGAATGGGTTAGCGGATGCGACCGGCCAAGGCCTTCTTGACCGCGTCACTGGCGTGGAAAGCGCCGAGGACGTCGATCGACTCGATGGTTGCGAGCGCAAGGGCCGGGGGCACGTCCGCGGCGATGCTCGCGAGTCCGAGCACCTTGATCCGAAGCCGTTCTCCAGCTGCCTTCACCTGCTCCAGCGACGCCCGGCTATAGTGCCGGATGCCAAGATCGAGAGTCTGACGGACGATTGCCTTCCTGGTCTCATCGGCATGAACGGAGAGTTGGTTGCGAATCGCGGTTCGAATGAAATCGCTGCGGTTCGAATAGAATCCGTCCTGGACCAAAAGATCGACCTGACCGAGATCGACAAAGCCCAGGTTGATAGTGATCTTCTCGCTCTCGGGCGATCGGCTACGCGAGGAATCAGCCACCGGATTCATTCAAATCTCTCCATCCACATGGATGGTATGTAGATGGCGCGGAAAGATCGTCAAGGGGGCCCCGCCTGGCCAAGACCTCGTTTTCCCCGGCGGCCTCGACGAATGTCTTGGAGAAGTCACGGAGGCGATGTATTGGTGCGCAAGTAAAAGATGCGGCGTGTCTAGTTGTGTTTGCGTATCGCGATGCATCGCGAGGTTGCGTATAAGCATTTGCCGCCGGCTGCCGGATTCAATCCCGGCGGCTTTCACGGACCTGCCCAGCTTGCCCCGGCCGAATTCGCCGAGGTGCTTGCCTGGTATCGCGTGACTGTAGGTCAGGGTCTGGTTGCCGTTCAGTTCAGTCTCGATGTTCAAAGCCGCCTGGGCCGGGGCGGCGCTCACGCCTTCATCGAGGCGGCGTACAGCCTCGGAATGGTTCACCAGCTCGGCGAGGGAGTCGATCGCGACTACGCCGAGGCGGCATATTGGTACGGGGTCGCCGCCGAACAGGGACTGGCGGCTGCCCAGAGCAACCTCGGCCTGATGTATTGGCTCGGCCAGGGAGTGCCGCGGGATCTGATCGCCGCGTTCAAATGGCTGGGCCTCGCCGCCGCCGACGGCAACCGGGACGCCATCAGGAACCGCGACGCGGTGGCGGAGCTATTGAGTCCGGCTCAAACTCGCGGAGGCGCAGCGCCTTTGGCGCGAATGGCATCCCCGGCGATAGGCCGGCCGGCCAAAACCCCTGTCACTCCCGCCATGACCGAGCGCCCCCATGGAACTTGAAGACTCAGGCTTGATCGAGGAAGCGGAGATCACGCCCATCTTCGCGCGAACCGAGGTGAAGTGCGCGCGCTGCGGCACGAGCTTGATAAGGATCACGAGATCGGCGGTCGACAAGATTGTTTGCCCGAACCACCTTGGTTTCGATGAGTATCGTGAGGGCGAAGTGGGTCCGGTGGACCTGGTCCAGGGGACGATTCTCAACCCGGTCCTGATCCACGCGATCAATCGATTTTGGCTTACCGGCAGACAACCTGAATGAGCGGCCCGAACTCAGTGGGACACCAATACCGGAACCATCATCTGATGGAGCAGCGCACGGCTGACGCCTCCGAAAATATGCTCCTGGATTCGTGAGTGACCGAACGCGCCTGCAACCAGCAGGTCGACCCCTTCCCAGTCGATCCTGCTGAAGATCTCGTCCGCGATCGTGAGCCCGAGCTGCGGCGTGGTTTCGATCGTCGCGGAGATGCCAAGTCGCTTGAGGTGGTCGACCACTGCACCGGGCGACATCGCCGAGTTCGGATTGCTTCCGAACGAGACGATCTTGATCGTTGTCGCGTCGTGCAGGAAGGGGATGGCATCGTGCAGAGCCCGAGTGGACTCGCGACCGCCGTCCCAGGCCACCATGACGTTCTGGCCGATCTGCTCCGGAATGCCGGCATCGGGAATGCCGAGGACGGGTCGACCGCACTCGACTACGAGCTGTTCGATATCCAGGCGTTGCGGGTCCGACGCCGGGTCATCAGGTGCGCCAAGGCCAGCGACGACGAGGTCAACGCACCTCGCATATTGCACGATGTCTTCAACCCGGCGCGACTCGCTCCCCGGGATCCAGGTTCCATCGAGACTGTTCACCGTGAGCAGTCGTGCAAAATCCACCTCGGCCTTGTCGATATCGTTCTCGACGGTCCTGGCTTGCCGGGGATCGAGGAGCCA
>JBBQGL010000188.1:0-6064 GCA_038323025.1 Hyphomicrobiales bacterium | reverse complement strand
GCCTTTGCCGGAATCACAGCGGCGGCAGGCTTGTGCTTTGCCGCGACCTTGGTCGGCCGGTTGGCGCGAAGCGCCTTGTCTATCGGCTGAGTCACGTATTTCTTGAAGAAATTGATCGGATCGCCCGATGCGGCCGATGCCGCTTCGAGGCTTGCTGCCAGGAGGGCGGCGGCAAGAAGACCGGCAGCCGCTCGCGAAATAGCTGACATCCGGCGGCCCTCCCAGGTTGACGCTGAAACCATAACGCCTGTTTCGGAGGACAGTTCCGGAAAGCCATTGGCACCAAAGCGGGTCCGTCCCGCAGGTTAGCACGCCTTCCTCCTCAGGCACGCCGAAACTTCCCTGCGGGCCGTTCGTTACAACTGGATGCGAATCCACTACTCTGACGCCGAGACCGCGCTGCCCGACGGCGGAGAAACCATGCCGCAAGGCTCGCTCGCAAGACGGTCGTGGAAAGTCACCCTCGACGCGTTGGTCCATTTCAACGCCGACGATGGCTGGGCGATGGCGAGCCATGTCTCGCTGTCGGCGCTGATGGCCGTCTTCCCGTTCCTGATCTTCGTCGCCGCCGTCGCTGCCTTCGTCGGCGACGCCGGCTTGGCCACGAGGGTGGCCGACCTCATTTTTGCGAGCTGGCCGGTCGAAGTGGCGGGCCCGATCGCCACCCAGGTGAGCCAGGTTCTGGCGGTGCAGCGCGGCGGCCTGCTGACCATATCCGTGCTCGTTACCATCTGGCTCGCCTCGAACGGCGTCGAGGCGGTGCGCACGGCGCTGAACCGGGCCTACAAGGTCGGCGAGACCCGCAGTTTCTTCTTCCTCAGGGCACAGAGCGCGCTCTTCGTGCTCATCGGCGCGGTGGCAAGCCTGATCTTCGCCTTCCTCGGCATTCTCGGTCCGCTGATCTTCGCCTGGCTGGTCCGCTATTTTCCGGTGATCGCGCCGTTCGAGAGCCTGTTCACCTATGTCCGCCTCGGCGTCACCGGCCTGACCCTGATTCTGGCCCTGGTCGCCGCCCATCTCTGGTTGCCGGCCGGCCGCCCGAGCGCCCTGCACCTGTGGCCGGGCATCGCGATCACGCTGATAGCCTGGCTCGCCGCCGCCTTTGCCTTCGGCATCTACCTCAGGCGCTTCGCCGACTACGTCGATGTCTATGCCGGCCTCGCCAGCGTGGTGACGGCGATCTTCTTCCTCTACCTGATTTCGTCGCTGATGATCTTCGGCGCGGAGTTCAACGCGGCGCTGTCGCGGGCGCGGATCCGGCGCGAGCGCGAAGCCGGCGGCCAGAACTAGCGAATGCCGACCGCCGCGCTTGGCCGTTCGAGGGCGGACTGCATGGCGCCGTACAATTCGCGCGGGCTGTAGGGCTTGACCACGGTTTCCGCGAACCCGCCTGCCCGGGCGCGTGTTTCGCTGAGATCGCTGGCCCTCTCGGCGAGCGCCACGATCGGCATGGCGCCGCGCGCGCCCAATGTCCTGATCAATTGCGCCACGGCGATCGCATCCATGTCGGTCATGGCAAGATCGAGCATGACCAGATCGACGTCGTCCCGCCGCAGGAGCGCCAGAACCGCTTCCCCGCTTGCCGCGGCGTAGGGCGCGCAGCCGAACTGCTCGCACAGCATGATGGTCACCATCGCGCTCGCCGGATTGCCGCAGACAATCGCGACACGAGGCCGACGGCCGTCGGCCGTGGTCAGTCCGAAGTGCGCAGCGCTCGCCATTGACCCTCGCCATCGGCTCTGGGAAGAGGGGCAAGTATCCGCACCTTTGCTTAACGAGGGGATAAGCCGCGAGCGTGGACCAGATCGTCGCCATCGTGCTGCCGGTGTTCGGGCTGATCGGCATCGGCTACGGGGTGGCGTGGTCGCGTCTGGTTTCGGCGGAAAACGGCGACGCCCTTGCCGATTTCGTCTTTACCGTGCCAATTCCGCTCCTCATCTTCCGCACGGTCATCGAGGCGGATCTTTCCGGCGCCTCGCCGTGGCGGCTGTGGCTGCCGTTCTTCGCGGTCTTCGCTTTCAACTGGGTGGCCGGCGACTGGCTGGTGCGGCGGCTGTTCGGGCGCGACGCCCGGGCCGGTCTCGTGGCCGGCATTTCGTCGGCGTACGGAAACACCGTGCTCATCGGCATACCTTTGGCCGTGGCCGCGTATGGGCGCGTCGGCGCAGCCCCCATGGCCCTGATCGTCGCCGTGCACCTGCCGGTCATGATGACAGTGAGCGCGGTGCTGATCGACCACGCCTTGACCCGCGACGGAATTGCGGAGGGGCATGTCAGTGCCCGCATGATGGCGCGGAGCGTCATCCGCAACCTTGCCCGCAACCCGATCATCCTCGGGATGGTCGCCGGCGCCCTCTGGCGCATCGCCGGCCTGGCTCTCGCCGGCGTGCCGGCGGCGATCGTCGAGCGGCTTGCCGACGTGGCGAGCACGCTGGCGCTCTTCTCCATGGGCATGAGTCTCAGGAAATTCGGCATCGGCGGAAACGTCGCCGGCGGCCTGGTGCTGAGCGTCCTGAAGCTGCTGGTCATGCCCGGACTGGTGCTCCTCCTCGCCTGGTACGTCATCCCGATGCCGCCGATCTGGGCGAAGATCGCGGTACTCGCTTCCGCCTGTCCGACCGGGGTGAATGCGTACCTCGTCGCGGCGCGCTTCCGGACGGGCGAGGCGCTCGCCTCCAACGCCATCACCCTGTCGACAGGACTGGCGGTGATCTCGGTCTCGCTCTGGCTGCACGTGATGGAGTGGCTGTGAGCGGCGGTCAGAGTCCGACCATCCGGCGAATGTCCGCCGGGGAGGCGCCGGCCTCGCGAAGCGCTCGCAGCGACGTGTCGCGATCCGATTTCGAGAGCTTGCGGCCGAGCGCATCCGTGATCAGCCGGTGGTGGCGATAGACGGGCGAGGGGAGTCCGAGAAGGCGCTGCAGGAGAACGTGGGCGGCGGTGGCATGGTAAAGGTCGCGCCCGCGCACGACGTGGGTGACGCCCTGCGCCGCGTCGTCGACCACTACCGCCAGATGGTACGAAGTCGGGACCTCCTTCCGCGCCACGATGAAGTCGCCCCACCTGGCCGGATCGGCCGCCACCGTGCCTTCGCCATCCTCCTGCCACGCCAGCTTGCCGGCACGCTCGATCGCCTTGTCCACGCGGATACGGAGGGCATAGGGCGCGCCGGCGGCGATGCGCCTCCCGGCTTCCTCCGGGTCGAGGTCGCGGTCGTTGCCCGGATAGAGCGGCGCGCCGTCGGGATCGCGCCAGGGGACCGCGGCCAGCGCGATTTCGGCGCGGCTCATGAAGGCCGGGTAGAGAAGGCCCATGGCGGTGAGCCGCTCCACGGCGGCGCGGTACGTGTCGAAATGCTCCGACTGGCGGCGGACCGGCTCCTCCCAGACAATCCCAAGCCAGGCGAGGTCGCGCCGGATGCCGTTCTCGTATTCCGGGCGGCTGCGTGTCCGGTCGATGTCCTCGATGCGGAGGAGAAAGCGCCCACCGGCCTGCCGGCAAAGGTCGTGATCGAGCAGTGCCGAATAGGCGTGGCCGAGATGCAGTTCGCCGTTCGGCGAGGGCGCGAAGCGGAAAACGGGTTGCACGGCCGAAGGCGTCCTCGCTCTGCTTGATCGTCAGGGTGGCTTGGTTTAGCAGCGGGCGCGCGGGCGGACAAAAGCGCCTGGGCCGCCCTCGAAGGGATTCATGCGAACGATCGAGACCGAGGCCGATGTCGAGGAGGGGCTTGCCTTCCTCGCCAGAAAGGACCGCCGCCTGCGCAGGGTCATCAAGGTCGCCGGCAAGGTGCCTCTCCGCCGGCCGGGCGCGGGCATGACCGGGCTCGCGCGCATCGTCATCGGGCAACAATTGTCGGTGGCGAGCGCCGAGGCGATCTGGGGGCGGTTCTCCAAGACTTTTCCGGAGACCGCGGCGCACGAGATCGTTGCGGCGAGCGACGAAGTGCTGCGCGCCGCCGGGCTCTCCGCCGCCAAGATGCGCACGCTGCGGGCGATTGCCGCCGCCCATCTCGAAGGCCTCGACTTCGATGCGCTCGCCACCGCGCCGGCCGAGGAAGCCCACGCGCGCCTGACGGCGATCAAGGGCATCGGCCCGTGGACCGCCGACATCTACCTGCTTTTCTGCCTCGGCCACGCCGACGTCTTCCCGGCCGGCGATCTGGCGCTTCGCCATGCGGTCGCCGATGCGCTCGGGCGCGACGAACCGATCGCGGTCGACGAGCTTGCCGGAATCGCGGCAAAGTGGTCGCCGTGGCGAGGCGTGGCGGCGCGCCTGTTCTGGGCCTACTACGCCGCGCGGAAGACCAAGGCGATGGTGCCGGTATGAGACACCCATGAGGTGGCCGTGAGAGAAAAGCGCATGGCGATGCTGGACGGGCCGCGCGTCGCCGCGGCGAGCGGCCGGACGCGCAGCCTCTGCGTCCTGCTGCACGGCTATGGCGCCGACGGCCATGACCTCATCGACATAGCCCGCCTCTGGTCGCCGCGCTTCCGCGACACCGCCTTCGTGTCGCCGCATGCCCCCAGCCCGCGCAGCGACGCGCCGCCGGGGCGCGAGTGGTTCCCGCTGGCGGCGAGCGATTTTCGCCTGATCGACGAGGGCGTCCGCCAGGCGGCGCCGGTCCTCGATGCCTTCCTCGACGCGGAGCTGGCGCGCTACGGCCTCGGCGACGATCGGCTGGTGCTCGCCGGTTTCAGCCAGGGCACGATGATGGCGCTGGAAGTCGGCCCGCGCCGCAAGAGCCCGATCGCCGGCATCATCGGTTATTCCGGCCTGCTCAGCGGCGTCGAGCGGCTGGCCGAGGTCGTTCATCGGCCGCCGGTGCTGCTCGTGCACGGCGCCGAGGATCCGCTTATCCCGGTGATCGCGCTCCATGCCGCGGTGAAGGCGCTCGGCGACGCCGGCTTCCTCGTCGAATGGCATGTCAGCCCCGGCCTCGGCCACGGCATCGACGAAGCGGGCCTGCGTCTCGGCGCCGGATTCCTCGCCCGCGTTCTCCCCGAGCAGGGCGCCAGCGCTGGCACGCGCGCGCCCGGGGCCGTATAAGACCGCCATGGCCTTTATCCTCGCGCTGCTCCTTTTCATCGTCGTTGCCGGCATCGTCGACGGCGGCCTGCCGTGGCCGCGGCCGGAAGGGCGACAGTCGTGATCGCCGGTCATTTCGGGTTCGCCGCCGCGGTGAAATCGGTCGAGCGGCCGGTGCCGCTCTGGGCGCTGATGCTCGCTACCGCGTGGCTGGACGTCGTGTTCATCCCGCTCTACGCCGCGGGCATCGAGACGATCGAGCCGGCGCCGGACGCGACCGGCTCCTATGGCGGCGGCATCATCCATGCCGACTACACGCACTCGCTGGTCGGCGCTCTGGTGCTCTCCGCCATCCTCGGCGGCGCCTTCGGATATTTCTGGGGCCAGCGCACGGGGGTGGTCCTCGGGCTGGTCGCGTTCTCGCACTGGATCCTCGACCTCGTCGTCCACCGTCCCGACCTGCCGGTATTGCCCGGCAATCTCGGCGATCTCACCCGTTTCGGCTTCGGGCTGTGGCAGTTCCCGACGGCGGCGATGGCGGTCGAACTGGTCATCGTGCTGCTCGGCTCGTTCTTCTACTGGCGGTCGGCGCGGGAGGTGGGCGGCCCGGAGAAGGCGATGCGCGCCGACATCTCCGGGGCGGTCGTGCTGGTCTCGGGCATCGTCGTCCTCTTTTGCGATTTCACCGGCATTTTGGGGTGAGCGAGGGGAGGGGTTGAGGAAGCCTCGGCCCGAGTCATCGCCGGCCTGCGACCCCACCCAACACTCGCGCACGCGCCCCCGCTCCCGCGACCGCTGCCGGTCCGGGTGATATGGATGCTCGGTCATTGCCCCTCGAAGTCGAAGGGGTGGCGGGCGCCTTGAAAACGCCAGTCCGGGTAGTCCGAGTGGGGCGCTTTCCTGGCGCCCGCCGTAGCGTTCTTTCCAGCCTCCCGCTTTCGCTCTCCGGAACGACAGGCATTGGCGCCCATCGCCCTTAAGGTGGGCAGAACCCACAGCCGGTCGTAGTGCCGGCGGGCTACTTCGCGGGCGCCAGCCG
>JBBQGL010000187.1:0-6131 GCA_038323025.1 Hyphomicrobiales bacterium | reverse complement strand
TGAGGTGCAGGTGCGGCATCAACCGCCGGTCGCTGGCGATGGCGTCGAACAGGGCCTCGTCGGCCTCGATCGAGTCGATCGAGGAGATCCTGAGCCGCGGCAGGTCGGGGATATGCCGCAAGATCGATTGCACCAGCTTGCCGAGGCTCGGCTGCCCGGGCAGATCGGCGCCATACGATGTTATATCAACGCCGGTCAGCACAAGTTCGCGGTAGCCATTGCCGACCAGCCGCTTCATCTGCTCGACCACGGCGCCCATCGGCACCGAGCGCGACGGACCCCGGCCATAGGGGATGATACAGAAGGTGCAGCGATGATCGCAGCCGTTCTGCACCTGGACGAAGGCCCGGGCACGACCGTCCATGCCCTCAATCAAATGACCCGCGGTTTCCCGCACGCTCATGATGTCGTTGACCTGGACTTTGTCGTTGAGCGGGACGCCGAACGCCATCGGTTGGTAACTCTCGGCCTTCATCTTGTCTGCATTGCCGATGACGAGGTCGACTTCGACCATCTCGCCGAATGACCGCGCTTCGGTCTGCGCCGCACAGCCGGTGACGATGATCTTGCGCGCCGGCTCGTCACGCCGGGCTTTGCGAATGGCCTGCTTGGCCTGCCGCACCGCCTCGGCCGTCACCGCGCAGGTGTTGATGATCAAGGCGTTTGACAGTCCGGCCTTTTCGGCCTCGGCCTTCATCACCTCGGACTCGTAGGCATTGAGCCGACAGCCGAAGGTCAGTGTTTCGATGGCCATCAGGCGGCCTCGACGTCGCGCGACCAGGCGCCCGAGTCCGGGTCGAGCTCGCCCGAGAACTCGTAGGTCGCGGGCCCCGTCAACATAACATGATCGTCGGCCCGCCATTCGATCAGCAGGTCGCCGCCGGGCAGCGTCACCGTCGCCTTGCGGCCGGTCCGCTTGGTGCGGGCTGCATTGACCAGCGCTGCGCACGCGGCGGTGCCGCAGGCCCGGGTCAGCCCAGCCCCCCGTTCCCAGGTGCGCAGGATGATGTGGTCGGGCGCAACGACCTGCGCGATCGAGATGTTGGCGCGCTCGGGGAAGATCGGGTGGTTCTCGAGGAGCGGGCCGAAGCGGGCGAGGTCGTAGGCCTCGACGTCGTCGACCCAGAAGATCGCATGCGGGTTGCCCATGTTCACCGCCGACGGCGAATGCAGATAGGGCGCGTCGATCGGGCCGATCTGCAATTCGATGGCGCGGGTGTCGCGGAATTCCTCGGCGAGCGGAATCTCGTTCCAGAGGAAGCGCGGCTTGCCCATGTCGACGGTGATCAGTTCCGGGATGCCGATGTCGAAGGCCTGCAGCATGCCGGCATTGGTCTCGATGATCGCCTGCTTGCGGGCGCTTTCGCCCATCAGCAGCCAGCCGATGCAGCGCGTGGCGTTGCCGCAGGCATCCACCTCGCCGCCGTCGCGGTTGTGGATGCGCATGAAGGCGTCGCCGCCCTTCTTCGCCGGCTCGATGGTGATCATCTGGTCGAAGCCGATGCCGCCGGCCTCGCCGAGCGTGCGAATGGCCTCGGGCGAAAGGCGGACCGGCCCCCGGCGCGCGTCGAATATCGCGAACTCGTTGCCGAGGCCGTTCATCTTGCGGAAGGGGATCGCGGGCATGGGGACCGAGCCAATCGTTCCGGAGAACCGGCGCTCCGGAAAGCGGGGCTTATATGGCGGAAATGATGCCGGATTGCGAGTCCGCGCGGGAACCCCCCGCCCTCACGGCGCCTTCGCGCCGGCGTGAGGCGTGGGCCGGGCGCATCAACCCGAATTGAGGAGGAGTTGCGAAACCGCATCGCTATATTCGCCGTAGCTCTTCACGAAGAGACCAGCTCAGGGAGGGGATCATGAGTTCCTTTGGCACCAGCGCGTCGCGCCGCGCATTCCTGCTATCCACGGCGGCGCTCGGCGGCGTCGCCGCGATCGGCTTCTTCTCGCGCTTCGCCGCGGCGGCGGTCGGCGAGACCATCGTGGTCACGCCGGGCAAGGTTACGATCCAGCGCTTCACCGACCTCGGCAAGAGCATCGGCGTCGTGACCGTCGACAAGGTGGTGAAGACCGAGGCCGAATGGAAAAAGCTGCTCGCCAGCGCGCCGCAGCCGGACCTCACCTTCCAGGTCACCCGCCAGGAGGGCACCGAGTACCCGAAGACCGGTCCGAACTGGGACAACCACTCGACCACCGGGCTCTACCGCTGCATCTGCTGCGACAACGCGCTCTTCGACGCGGCGACCAAGTACGATTCCGGCACCGGCTGGCCGAGCTTCTATCAGCCGATCGCCAAGACCAATGTGCTCGAAACCACCGACGAGGACGGCTTCCGCACCAAGGTTTCGTGCACGCTGTGCGAGGCGCATCTCGGCCACGTCTTCGACGACGGGCCGAAGCCGACGGGCCTGCGCTACTGCATGGACGGGGTGGCGCTCCGCTACATCCCGCACCCGAGCGCCTGACATCCCCCACCGAACCTCACCGAAAATCCTAACCCCAGGGAAATCCCCATGTTTGCCCAATTGAAAAGTCTTGCCCGGCGGCCCTTGGCGCCGCTTGCACTGGTGGCGCTGCTGGCGGTGCCGGCGGCCACGTTTCTCGCCCAGGCGGCCGAGCCGGCGGTGAAGATTCCGGCGCCGCTGGTCGATGAACCGGCGGGCAGCGGGACCGAGACGGTGGTGCTTGCCGGCGGCTGCTTCTGGGGTGTCCAGGGCGTCTTCGCCCATGTGAAGGGCGTCGAGAGCGCCATATCCGGCTATTCCGGCGGAACGGTCGCCAACCCGACCTACGAGCAGGTGGGCAGCGAGACCACCGGCCACGCCGAGGCGGTCAAGATCACCTTCGACCCGAAGCAGGTCTCGTTCGGCAAGCTGCTCCAGGTCTTCTTCTCGGTCACCACCAACCCGACCCAGCTCAACTACCAGGGCAGCGACCAAGGCACGAGCTACCGCTCGGCGATCTTCACCATGAGCGACGCGCAGAAGAAGGTCGCCGCCGCCTATATCGCCCAGCTCGACGCCGCCAAGGTATTTCCGGCCAGGATCGTGACCGAGGTGACGCCCTACACCAACTTCTACCAGGCCGAGGACTACCATCAGGACGACGCCACGACCCTGAAGATCAACCCCGGCTACCTTGCCGCCTACGACCTGCCGAAGATCGCCAATCTCAAGGCGATGTTCCCGGACGTTTGGCGCGAGAAGCCCTACGTGGTTTTTGCCGAGAACGCTTCCTAGCCTCACGATCCGCCCACCCCTTGAAGCGCGTCGGGTTCGCCCGGCGCGCTTTCCGTTTTCGAGGCGGGCGGATGGTGTTTACCCGGAGGGCACGGTTCGGCTAGACAGGGCGGGAACCTTGGGGGAACCGATGAAAAGCTTCGCCGTGCTGCTCGCCGCCGTCGTCGCCCTTGCGTGGACCGCCGCCGGCGCCGCCGAGAAATTCTCCGAGCCGGAGACCCTCATCCGCGGCATCTATGCCCAGTATTCCAGCGATCACTGGCCGGCCGATCCGGAGAAGGAGACGTTCTCGCCGGACCTGTGGAAGCTGTGGAAGGAAGTCTCGGACGCTGCCGAGAAGGCCGACGATGTCGGCGTCGACTTCGACGTTTTCCTCGACGCCCAGGATACCGACACGGTCAGCAAGGTCTCGACCCAGTTCACCCCGGACGGAACCGACAAGGGCACCGTCGCGATCACCTTCACCGCGTTCGACGTCGAGGGCCATATCGACTTCGCGATGGTCAAGACCGCCAAGGGCTGGAAGATCGACAACATCACCTGGAAGCGGTCGGAAGATCAGGGCGGCACCAGCGACCTGCGTACGGAACTGGCGGCGATCAAGAAGGACCAGGCGTCGCCGGACTAGACCGCCGGCTCGCCCGGATTTGCGCCGTCGTTGACTCCGCGCGGCCAAATCCCTAGTTTCCCGCCACTCCTGATGGGAGCGAGAGTGCAGTAACGCCGACCGGGGCGCGACCCCGGAGGCAAACGTCCGCCAGCGCGTTGCGCCCGCGGGCGCGTTTTGGCTTTGTCGGCACGCAGCGCGGGACATACATAGGCCCCATGTTCGATACCCTTTCCGAGCGCCTCGGCGGCATCTTCGACCGGCTGACCAAGCGTGGCGCGCTCTCCGAGGCCGACGTCAACGAGGCGATGCGCGAAGTGCGCCGCGCCCTCATTGAGGCCGACGTCGCCCTCGATGTCGTGCGCTCGTTCACCGACAAGGTCCGGGCGAAGGCGATCGGCGAATCCGTCATCCGCTCGGTGACCCCCGGCCAGATGGTGGTGAAGATCGTCCACGACCAGCTGGTCGAGACGCTCGGCTCCAGTGCCGAACCGATCGACCTCAACGCGCCGGCGCCGGTGGCGCTCATGCTGGTCGGCCTGCAGGGTTCCGGCAAGACCACGACGGCGGCGAAGATCGCGCGCCGACTCGGCGAGCGCCAGAAGCTGAAGGTGCTGATGGCCTCGCTCGATACCCGCCGCCCCGCCGCGCAGGAGCAGTTGCGCGTGCTCGGCGAGCAGGCGGGCGTCGATACGCTGCCGATCATCCCCGGCCAGATGCCGGTGGAGATCGCCACCCGCGCGCTCTCGGCCGCCCGCTTCGGCGGCTTCGACGTCGTCATCCTCGATACCGCCGGCCGCACCCATATCGACGAGCCGCTGATGGTCGAGATGGCGGAGATCAAGCGGGTGGCGAGCCCGCACGAGATCCTGCTCGTCGCCGATTCGCTGACCGGCCAGGACGCGGTCAACGTTGCGCGCTCGTTCAACGAGCGGGTGGGCATCACCGGCATCGTGCTCACCCGCGTCGACGGCGACGGCCGCGGCGGCGCGGCGCTGTCGATGCGCGCCGTCACCGACAAGCCGATCAAGCTGATCGCCACCGGCGAGAAGCTCGACGCCCTTGAGGATTTCGAGCCGTCGCGCATTGCCGGCCGCATCCTCGGCATGGGCGACATCGTCGGCCTCGTCGAAAAGGCGGCACAGAACCTCGACGCCGGCATGGCGATGAAGGCCGCCGAGCGCATGCGGAAGGGGGTCTTCACGCTCGACGACCTCGCCGAGCAGCTCGGCCAGATGAAGCGCCTCGGCGGCATGTCCAGTTTGATGGGCATGATCCCCGGCATCGGCAAGGCCAAGAAGCAGATCGACGCCATGGGCGGCCTTGACGATTCGGTGTTCACGCGCCAGACCGCGATTATCTCGTCGATGACCAGGGCGGAGCGCCGCAACCCGGACCTGCTCAAGGCGAGCCGCAAGAAGCGCGTCGCCGCCGGCTCGGGCACCAAGGTCGAGGAGGTCAACAAGCTCCTCAAGATGCACCGGCAGATGGCCGACATGATGAAACAGATGGGCAAGGGCAAGGGGATGTTCGCTCGGATGGGCGAGATGATGGGCCTCGGCGGCGGGGCCGCCGGCGGCATGCCCAACATCGACCCGGCCACGCTCGAGCGCCTGGCGAAGAGCGGCGGCCTGCCCGGCGGGATGCCGGGAATGCCCGGCGGCGGCCTGCCCGGCCTGCCGGGGCTTGGCGGCGGCAAGTTCCAGGGCCTGCCCGGTTTGCCGAAGAAGAAATAACCAGACCGCGGCGTTGCCGCAGCGAAACCAGATCGATCAGTCAGAAAAAGGAAGTAACGAAATGTCCCTGAAAATCCGCCTCGCCCGCGCGGGCGCCAAGAAGCGCCCGTTCTACCGCATCGTCATCGCCGACTCGCGTTTTCCCCGCGACGGCCGTTTCATCGAGATCGTCGGCACCTACAACCCGATCCTCGCCAAGACCGACGAGAAGCGCGTGACGCTCAACCTCGAACGCATCCAGCACTGGACCAAGTTGGGCGCCCTGCCGACCGACCGTGTGCTCCGCTTCCTCGACGCCGCCGGCGTCGCCAAGCGCGCGCCGCGCAATAACCCGCAGAGGGCAATTCCCGGCAAGAAGGCGCAGGAACGCGCCGGTACCGCGCCGGCGGAAGGCGCCGCCCCCGCCGCCCCGGCCGCGACCTGATCGCATCGGGCTTCGCGGCCCGGGCACACACTCACGTCATCCTCTGCGAAAGCAGAGGACCGCACGCCGCCTCACACCGCCCGGCCAATCGACCCTCCCCTAATGATCCTCCGCTTGCGCGGAGGATC
>JBBQGL010000186.1:0-6157 GCA_038323025.1 Hyphomicrobiales bacterium | reverse complement strand
AGGCACAGGATCGGCCCCTTCAGCTTGTTGGCGCGGCTCTGCACCGCCAGGTATTCGACGATGCGGTCCTTGACCTTCTCCAGGCCGAAGTGATCGGCGTCGAGCACTTCCTGGGCGAAGTTCAGGTCGTTCTTGACCTTCGACTTCTTGCCCCACGGGATGCCGAGCAGCCAGTCGAGGTAGTTGCGCACCACCGTCGCTTCGGCCGACATCGGGCTCATCTGACGCAGCTTCTTCAGCTCGTTCAGCGCCTTCTCGCGGGCTTCCTTGGTGAACTTGGTCTTCGCGATCTTGTCCTCGAGTTCGGCCAGCTCGTCCTTGCCGTCCTCGGAGTCGCCAAGCTCCTTCTGGATCGCCTTCATCTGTTCGTTGAGGTAGTACTCGCGCTGGGTCTTCTCCATCTGGCGCTTGACGCGCGAGCGGATGCGCTTCTCGACCTGCAGAACCGAGATTTCGCTTTCCATCAGGCCGAGCACGCGCTCCAGCCGTTCGACCACCGTCGGCAAGGCGAGGATCGCCTGCTTCTCGGGGATCTTGATGGCGAGGTGGGAGGCGACCGTGTCGGCAACCTTGGAATAGTCGTCGATCTGGGTGACCGCGCCGACAACCTCGGGCGAGATCTTCTTATTGAGCTTGACGTAGTTTTCGAACTCGGCGACGACCGAGCGCGACAGCGCTTCGACCTCGACCTGGTCGCCGATGGCATCCGCCATGCGACGGCCGTGGGCCTCGTAGTAGCGATCGTTGGCGGTGTAGCGCAGGATCTCGGCACGCGCGACGCCTTCGACCAGCACCTTTACGGTGCCGTCGGGCAGCTTCAGCAATTGCAGCACCGAAGCGAGCGTGCCGACCGTGAAGATCGTCTCCGGAGTCGGGTCGTCCTCGCTCGGATTCTGCTGCGTCGCAAGCAGGATCTGCTTGTCGGCGCGCATGACTTCCTCGAGGGCGCGGATCGACTTCTCGCGGCCGACGAACAACGGCACGATCATGTGCGGGAAAACCACGATGTCGCGGAGCGGCAGTACCGGAAAGACGTCATCCCCGGCGGGCAGTCCGATCGCTTCCGGTTTCTCTTCAGCCATGTCCGTTTCCTTTCCGGGCCGGGAAACAAGGTCGGGAAGAATCCCCATGCCCCGGCGAGCTCAAAGCATCAGGCGGCAGGATGCAAATTCTTGGAAAAAGCCGGTGAATCACCGGTGGTTGCCTGACCTTGACGCATTAGGTGGAGTTGCGTCGCCGGAGTGTCAAGCCGCACGGTCAAGACCGTGCGGCTGCAGGCAATCGGCTGCCGGCGGCGGCAGCTAGGCGGACGAGCCAACCTCTTCGCGCCGGTCCGAATAGATGTAGAGCGGGCGCGACTTGCCATCGACCACGTCGGGCGAGATGACCACCTCCTGCACCCCGTCGAGGCCGGGCAGATCGAACATGGTCTCAAGCAGGATCGATTCCATGATCGAGCGCAGGCCGCGGGCGCCGGTCTTGCGCTCGATCGCGCGCTTGGCGATCGAGTTCAGCGAGTCCGGGTGGAGCGTCAGCTCGACGCTCTCCATGTCGAAGAGCCGCTGGTACTGCTTGACCAGCGCGTTCTTCGGCTCGACGAGGATCTTGACCAGAGCGTCCTCGTCGAGGTCCTCGAGCGTGGCGAGCACCGGCAGGCGGCCGACGAACTCCGGGATGAGCCCGAACTTCAGCAGGTCCTCCGGCTCGACTTCGCGCAACAGGTCGCCCGTGCGCCGGTCCTCCGGCGCCATGACCTTGGCGCCGAAGCCGATCGAGGTCTTGCGGCCGCGGTCCGAGATAATCCGGTCGAGGCCCGAGAAGGCGCCGCCGCAGATGAAGAGGATGTTGGTCGTGTCGACCTGCAGGAATTCCTGCTGCGGGTGCTTGCGGCCACCCTGCGGCGGGACGCTGGCGACCGTGCCTTCCATGATCTTCAGGAGCGCCTGCTGGACGCCCTCGCCCGACACGTCGCGGGTGATCGAGGGGTTGTCCGACTTGCGGCTGATCTTGTCGACCTCGTCGATGTAGACGATGCCGCGCTGGGCGCGCTCGACGTTGTAGTCGGCCGCCTGGAGCAGCTTCAGGATGATGTTCTCGACGTCCTCGCCGACATAGCCGGCTTCGGTCAGCGTCGTGGCATCCGCCATCGTGAACGGCACGTCGAGGATGCGGGCGAGCGTCTGCGCGAGCAGCGTCTTGCCGCAGCCGGTCGGGCCGAGCAGCAGGATGTTCGACTTCGCCAGCTCGACGTCGTTGTTCTTGGCGGCGTGGTTGAGGCGCTTGTAGTGATTGTGCACGGCGACCGAGAGCACGCGCTTGGCGTGGCGCTGGCCGATCACATAATCGTCGAGGACCTTGCAGATTTCCGTCGGGGTCGGCACGCCGTCGCGCGACTTCACCAGCGAGGACTTGTTCTCCTCGCGGATGATATCCATGCACAGTTCGACGCACTCGTCGCAGATGAAAACGGTCGGTCCTGCGATCAGCTTGCGGACTTCGTGCTGGCTCTTGCCACAGAACGAACAGTACAGCGTGTTCTTGGAGTCGCCGCCGGTGACCTTGCTCATCAATCCTATCCCGCGATCAGCCGTCGGCGATCGCTATTCGGTGGCGTGCCTGCGTCAGCACGATTCCGTCGGACCTTAGCGCCCCGTCCGACGGACGCAATCACAGCGAAGCAATCCAACCATGCTAGCCGTGATTTGTTCAAGAGATACTTAACGCCCGAGCCACGGAGAAATCGCCGTGGCCCGCAGTCACACCCAGAGCTACGCCGGTTTTACGATCGCGTCCATCGCTTCGCGCGTGGTCAACACCTTGTCGATCAGGCCGAATTTCATCGATTCCTCGGCCGTGAGGAAGTAATCGCGATCGAGCGTCTTCTCGATGGTTTCGTAGTCCTGTCCCGTGTGCTTGACGTAGATTTCGTTGAGCCGCCGCTTCATCTTGATGATGTCTTCGGCATGGCGCTCGATATCCGACGCCTGCCCCTGGAAGCCTCCCGAGGGCTGGTGGAGCAGGATGCGGGCGTTGGGCAGGGCAAAGCGCATTCCCTTGGCGCCACAGGTCAGAAGCAGCGAACCCATCGACGCCGCCAGGCCGATGCAGAGCGTCGAAACGGGCGGGCGGATGAACTGAATCGTGTCGTAGATCGCGAGGCCCGAGGTCACCACGCCGCCCGGCGAGTTGATGTACATCGCGATCTCTTTCTTCGGGTTTTCCGCCTCGAGGAAGAGAAGCTGCGCCGTGATCAGCGTCGCCATGTGGTCTTCGACCGGACCGGTCACGAAGATCAGCCGCTCCTTGAGCAGCCGCGAGTAGATGTCGTAGGCGCGTTCGCCACGGTTGGTCTGCTCGACCACCATCGGCACCAGCGTCTGCATGTAGAGTTCAGCCGGATCTCTCATGGTTGCCCTTCGCGCCAGGTTTTTCGGAAACGCCGGCGGGGACGCCGGCGGGAGGAACCGCGAGATTCGCCGCGCCGCGAATCCGGGGTCGCGGCTATAGATATGGTACGCGATGCTGCGGCGAAAGGGGTGGCGGACCCCCTCGCCTCAGGTGGCGTCGGTGTCTTCGGATTCCTTGACCAGCTCGTCCCGCGAGACGGCCTTGTCCTTGACCTTGACCAGTTCGAGAAGGAAGTCGACCACCTTCTCCTCGAAGATCGGCGCGCGGATGCTGGCAAGCGCTTCCGGCGTCCGGCGGTAGAAGTCGAGGACCTCCTTCTCGCGCCCGGGAGCCTGGCGCATCTGCGCGGCGAGGCCGCGCTGGACTTCCTCGTCCGTGACCGTGATCTTGTTGCGTTCGCCGATCTCGGAGAGGACCAGGCCGAGGCGCACCCGGCGTTCCGCGATCTTGCGGTAGTCGGCGCGCGCCGCCTCCTCGGTCGTACCCTCGGTCTCGAAGGTCTTCCCGGTCTGGGCAAGCTCGCCGGTAACCTGGCGCCAGATATTGTCGAATTCCTGCTCGACCATGTTGGCCGGCAGGTCGAACTTGTGCTGCTCGTCGAGCTGGTCGAGGAGCTGACGTTTCACCCGCTGCCGCGAGAGCTGCGCGTACTGGCCCTGCAGTTGCTGGCGGATGGCGTCGCGGAGCTTGTCCAGCGATTCGAGGCCCACCCGCTTGGCCAGATCGTCGTCGATCTTCAGTTCGTCCGGGGCCGCCACTTCCTTGACCTTGATGTCGAAGGTCGCGGCCTTGCCCGCGAGATTGGCCGCGCCGTAGTTCTCCGGGAAGGTGACGTCGATCGTCTTCTCCTCGCCCGCCGCCATTCCCACCAGCTGCTCGGCAAAGCCAGGTATCAGGTTGCTCGACCCGAGGCGGATTACTGCGTTCTCGTCGGCGCCGCCTTCGAACGGCACGCCGTCGACCTTGCCGAGGTAGGACACGGTCATGCGATCGCCGTCGACGGATTTGCCTTCCTTCGGCGAGAAGCTGCGCTGGTTCTCCGCCAGGCGCTTCAGGTCTTCCTCGACCTCCTCGGGCTTCGCCTCGGCGACGAGGCGCTCGACCGAAATCGACTTGAAATCCTTCAGCTCGACCGTCGGCAGGATCTCGTAGTGCATGGTGTAGGTAAGGTCGGCCTCGCCGGCGAGGACCTTGTCGGCCTCTTTCTCGTCCTCGGGCAGCTTGAAGTCCGGCTGCATGGCCGCGCGCTCGCCACGCTCGGTGAGCGTGTTGCGCGCCACCTCGTTGACGACGTTCTGGACGATCTCGGCCATCGCCGACTTGCCGAACAGACGACGCAGGTGATTGACCGGCACCTTGCCGGGCCGGAAGCCCTTTATGCGCACCTCGTCCTTGAGGGTCGCCAGACGCGTCTTCAGACGATCGTCCAGCTCGGCGGCCGGGACGACCACCGCAAACTCCCGCTTCAGTCCCTCGGCGAGGGTCTCAGTCACCTGCATGTCGTGGTTCCGTCTTCTCGGCTCGCTGCCCGGGCCGGCTGGCCTCGGAAGGGATCAATGGCGCACGTGGTGCGGGCGGAGGGACTCGAACCCCCACGACTTTCGCCACGGGAACCTAAATCCCGCGCGTCTACCAGTTCCGCCACGCCCGCCGGGCCGGCCCCTCTGGGCTCCCGTCAAGGCGGGCCTCTATATCATCGTGATGACGGCGATCAAAGGGAAAATGGGCCGGGTGAGCGCGCCGGCTCAAAGCGTCCCGGCAACCAGAAACCCGACGACCATGATGGCCGAGAACAGCAGCATCGGTACCGGATACCCGTTCAGTTCGTGCGGCAGCCTCGGCAGGCGAATGAGGCCGGTGGCGAGCAGGAGGCCGGAGAGGATTACGAGAACCAGAACGGCTGAAAGGATCATTGCGACGGGCTCCACGGGCGCCCGTCTCGAAACGGAACAGGGACGGCGCCTTATGAAGCACACGCCGCAAGTTCACGGCCAATGGCGTGGATCAGCGGCGATAGCCGCCGAGCAAGGTAAACACCCGGGGCAACGCCTCGGGAAGGTCCTCGGATATGAGCCCCCGGCCCGCGACTTCGCCGGCTGCCCCATGCATCCACACTGCGGCGGCGGCAGCTTCGAACGCCGTCATGTTTTGGGCCAGGAGGCCTCCGACCATTCCGGCGAGCACGTCACCGGCGCCGGCGGTAGCGAGATCGGGCGGGGCGTTGTCGGCTATCGCCGCCCGCCCGTCCGGGGCCGCGACTACCGTATCGGGGCCCTTGAGAACCACCAGCGCGCCCGAAGCGGCCGCAGCCTCCCTGGCGCGATCGAGCTTTGAAGCGTTACCGGCAAGATCGGGGAAGAGGCGCTCGAACTCGCCCTCATGGGGTGTGAGCACCGTCGGCGCGCGGCGTCTGGCGATCCAGTCAAAAAGCGCTTCCGCCGCGCCGGCAAAGGACGTGAGTGCATCGGCGTCAAGCACCACCGCGGCGGGCGAGGCCAGCGCCGCCTGGACCAGATCGACCGTGGGCTGCCCGACGCCGAGCGCCGGTCCGAGGACGACCGAGTTGTGCCGGGGGTTCGACAGGATTTCGGTCAACCCTTCCTGACCGTCCATGCGGAGCAGCATGATCGCGGTGAGATGACTGGCGTTGATGGCGAGCGCGTCGGGGGGCGACGCGATCGAGACGAGGCCGGCGCCGACGCGGAGCGCCGCGCGCGCCGCGAGGCGCGCCGCACCCGTCCGGTTGGCC
>JBBQGL010000185.1:0-6174 GCA_038323025.1 Hyphomicrobiales bacterium | reverse complement strand
GCCCTCAAGCCGGAATTTCGCAAGAACATGGTCGACCTCATGTTCGTCACCCGGCGGCTGCCGACCGAGGTCATGCTGCAGCAGATCTACGGGCTCGACGACGCCGGCTTCCAGAAGGACCGGCAGGCCTACGAGGGGCTGATCGAGGCGGCCAAGGCGGCGACGAGCCAGGCCGACTGGAACGCGGTCAACGACTTCGAGTTCGCCCGCGAATCGCAGCTTTTCGCCATCGAGCAGACCGCGCTGGCATCGCGCGATTCGCTCGCCGCGGAACGGCGGAAACGCGAGAGCCGGCTCACCTTCGCCATCACCCTCGGCTTCGCCCTGCAGCAGATCGGCTTCGTCGTCGTCCTGCTCTCCGGGCTGCTCGCCCGCTATCGCCCGGGCGGCGCGCCGTCGCCGGAGACCGGGGCGGTTGCGCGCTGAACCGGGAGTTGCGCGGCTCTTCTTTTGACGGGCCGCGGCAAAGGGACTAGAACGCCTCACCTCCCAACCTCAGTCAGGGCTGCGGAATGTCGACTGCCGACATGAAGGCGAACCGCCCGCTCTCGCCGCACATCTGGATCTACCGCTGGCCGCTCACCATGGTGATGTCGATCGTCCATCGCATCACCGGGGCCGGCCTCTATTTCGGCATGGCGCTGCTCGCCTGGTGGCTGCTCGCCGCGGCGACCGGGCCCGGCCATTTCGCCTTCGTCAACCGGCTTCTGCACTCGTGGATCGGGCTGGTGGTGCTCTTCGGCTTCACCTGGGCGCTCCTCCACCACATGCTCGGCGGCATCCGCCACCTGATCTGGGACACCGGCCACGGCTTCAGCAAGCCGGCGCGCGACGGCCTCGCGCTCGCCAACGTGGTCGGCTCGGTGGCGCTGACGGTGATCGTGTGGATCGTCGGCTTGTGGGTGTGGTGATGGCGATGCGCACGCCCCTCAGCCGGGTTCTCCACTACGGCTCCGCCCACGAGGGCACGACCCATTTCTGGCGCCAGCGCCTGACGGCGATCGCCAACATCCCGCTCACCATCGGCTTCGTCATCCTCGTCGTCGTGCTCGTCGGCAAGCCGCAGGCCGAGGTGGTGGCGACGCTCGCCTCGCCGCTGGTCGCGCTCCTGCTCCTCCTCATGGCCCTGTCGGTCACCATCCACATGCGCCTCGGCATGCAGGTGATCATCGAGGACTATGTCCACAGCGAAGGGCTGAAGACGGTGGCGCTCATCGCCAACACCTTCTTCGTCGCCGCGGTCGCGGTGGTGGCGGTGTTCGCCATCCTGAAGCTCGCGTTCGGAGCCTGAAGAAATGGCCGACGGTTCCAGCTCGCCGAAGTCCGCGCCGAAGATCAACGGCCGCGCCTATCCGTTCACCGACCACACCTTCGACGTGGTGGTGGTCGGCGCCGGCGGGGCGGGGCTGCGCGCCACGCTCGGCGCCAGCGAGGCAGGACTGAAGACGGCCTGCATCACCAAGGTCTTTCCGACGCGCAGCCACACGGTTTCGGCGCAGGGCGGCATCGCCGCTTCCCTCGGCAACATGGGCGAGGACGACTGGCGCTGGCACATGTACGACACCGTCAAGGGGTCGGACTGGCTCGGCGACCAGGACGCCATCGAATACCTCTGCCGCGAGGCGCCGGCCGCGGTCTACGAACTCGAGCATTACGGCCTGCCGTTCTCGCGCACCGAGGACGGCAAGATCTACCAGCGCCCGTTCGGCGGCATGACCACGAATTTCGGCCAGGGCATCGCGCAGCGCACCTGCGCCGCGGCCGACCGCACCGGCCATGCCATGCTGCACACGCTCTACGGCCAGTCGCTCCGCCATGCGGCCGAGTTCTTCATCGAGTATTTCGCCCTCGACCTGATCATGGAGGACGGCGCCTGCCGCGGCGTCGTGGCGCTCTGCCTCGAGGACGGAACGCTGCACCGCTTCCGCGCCCACAAGACCATCCTCGCCACCGGCGGCTACGGCCGCGTCTACCAGACCTGCACCGGCGCCCATACCCAGACCGGCGACGGCAACGGCATGGTGCTGCGCGCCGGGCTGCCGCTGCAGGACATGGAGTTCGTCCAGTTCCACCCGACCGGCGTGTTCGGCGCCGGCGTGCTGATCACCGAGGGCGCGCGCGGCGAGGGCGGCTACCTAACCAATTCCGAGGGCGAGCGCTTCATGGAGCGCTATGCGCCGCACGCCAAGGACCTGGCCTCGCGCGACGTGGTCTCGCGCGCCATGACCATCGAGATCCGCGAAGGACGCGGCGTCGGCCCGGAGAAGGATCACATCTTCCTCCACCTCGAGCATCTCGACCCGAAGATACTGCACGAACGCCTGCCCGGCATTTCAGAATCGGCGCGCATCTTCGCCGGCGTCGATCTCCGCCGCGACCCGATCCCGGTGCTGCCGACGGTCCACTACAACATGGGCGGCATCCCGGCGAACTATCACGGCGAGGTGCTGACCAAGGCCAACGGCGATCCCGATACGGTCGTCCCCGGCCTGATGGCGATCGGCGAGGGCGCCTGCGTCTCGGTGCATGGCGCCAACCGCCTCGGCTCCAATTCGCTGATCGACCTGGTCGTCTTCGGGCGCGCTGCGGCGATCAAGGCGGCCGAGTCGATCGAGAAGGGCTCGAAGCACCGCGATCTTCCCGCCGGCGCCGGCGACGCGGCCGTCGCCCGGCTCGATCGCTTCCGTTATGCCGCCGGCGGCACGCCGACCGCGGAACTGCGCCGGCGCATGCAAAAGGTGATGCAGGAGAACTGCGCCGTCTTCCGCACCGGCGAGGTGCTGAGCGAAGGCCACAAGCGCATCCACGAGGTCTGGTCGGGCGCCTCCGACATCGCCATCACCGACCGCTCGCTCATCTGGAATACCGACCTCGTCGAGACGCTGGAATTCGACAATCTCATCGTCCAGGCGGTGACCACGATGGATTCCGCCGGCAACCGCACCGAGTCGCGCGGCGCCCACGCGCGCGAGGATTTTCCCGATCGCGACGACAAGAACTGGATGAAGCACACGCTCGCCTGGCTCGATCTCGACAAGCAGGCGGTGAAGATCGACTACCGGCCGGTGCACGCCTACACGCTCACCAACGACATCCAGTATATCGAGCCGAAGGCCCGGGTTTACTGAGGCCGCCGGGGCAGGACCAGCCGGACGCAACATCCCCCCATTGTCACGACGGCGTCATTTCGGTTCCGAACCGATCTTCGCGGCACTTGGGTTTGCGACTGGCAACACGATTGTCTTTACGTAACAAAGCGGAATTTATCGCGCTCTGCCAACAGCTTATGCTATTATTCGGGCAAGTGCTCAGCACGGCACCGGTGTAATGCGTAAGAGTAAGGTGAGTGTCCATGGCTGTCGCCACGTTGCCGTCGATCGGCTATTCGGGAAAGACCCTGCCTGACAAGCTCGGCTACAAGCCGGGCTCGGTCGCAGCCTTCGTCGCCGTGCCGGAAGAACTGGCGGCGCTGCCGAGCGCCGTGCCCTTTGCCAAGGTTGCGCGCCGGCAGGACTGGGGACGTCCGCTTCCCGCCGGCGAGTTCGATCTCATCCACGCCTTCACCACCAGCCACGCCGAGCTCGCGCACAATCTGCCGCGCATGGAGCGCGCGCTGAAGCGCGACGGCGCCATCTGGGTGTCGTGGCCGAAGAAGGCGGCGAAGATGGATACCGACGTGACCGAGGATGTCGTCCGCGCCGAGGCGCTGAAGCTCGATTTGGTCGACGTCAAGGTCGCCGCGGTCGACCAGGTGTGGTCCGGCCTGAAGCTGGTCATCCGGCTCGAGCGCCGCTGACCCCAGGTCGCCGTCGGGCGCCGCAGCGACGCCCGACTTGCCTTGCCCCCGCCTTTGCCCGGCCCCTCCGCGTCGCGGTCTAGGCCGCCTGCCCGATGAAATCGTCCTTGCCGATCTCGAGCCCGATGTGGCGGAGGATCGCGTAGGCGGTGGTGACGTGGAAATAGAAGTTCGGCATGGAGAAGTGCAGGAGATATTCCCCGCCCTTCATGGTGATCTTCCGGTCGCCGGCCGGGAAGGTTATGTCGCGGTCCTCCATGCCTTCCATCTTCTTCGCGTCGATGCCCTTCAGGAACGCGAGCGTGCCGGCAACCCGTGCCTTGAGGTCTTCCAGCGTCTTCTCGGTGTCCTCGACCTTCGGCGGCTCGGCGCCGGTCAGGCGCGATGCGCCGCGAACGGCGTGATTGCACGCGAAGCGGACCTGGTGGCCGAGCGGCAGCATGTCGGGGAACAGCCGGGTCTGCACCAGCACGGACGTGTCGATCTTCCGGGCCGAGGAATACGCGATGGCCTTGTCGAGGATCGCCGCAAGAGCGGTCAGTTGGCGGGTGTAGACGGGCACCGAGGCCTGATAGATCGAAAACGCCATGGGACGTCGCTCCTCTTGGGATCTTGTTTTTGGGGGCTGAAGCGCCGGCGAAGGCCGGCGGCGAGGGACCATACACCTCCGGTCGACCCGGCACTACGCCCTCAATTCACGGGCGGCTTTCCACGGAAACCGGTTCATTCGCGGGGAATTCGATGTAGGATCAGGGAGTGGACCTCCCCGCCGACGTTCCCTATGCCATGATCCAGATGATGCCGGACCTCGAGCAGACGGTCAGCGGCGAAGGCACGGATGGACAGGGCCGACGGTTCATGATCCAGCGCTACGTCTCGAAGACCACCGGCAGGATCTACGACTGCGTCATTTCGGCGGGCGCCGACATGCCCAAATGCGCCGAGATGCCCGCCAATTCGCCCGCCAAACCGGACTAGTCACAAACCGGAACAATCATGGTCCAGCTCACGCTCCCCAAGAACGCGAAGGTCACCCCCGGCAAGACCTTCGACAAGCCGAAGGCCGCCAAGCGCCTGCGGGAATTCCGCATCTATCGCTTCGACCCGGAGGCGGGCGCCAATCCGCGCACCGATACCTATTTCGTCGATCTCGACGACTGCGCACCCATGGTCCTCGACGGCCTCATCTGGATCAAGAACCGGATCGACCCGACGCTCGCCTTCCGCCGCTCCTGCCGCGAGGGCGTCTGCGGGTCGTGCGCCATGAACATCGACGGCTCCAATACGCTCGCCTGCACGCGCGCGATCGAGGATGTCGACGGGCCGGTGAAGATCTATCCGCTGCCGCACCTGCCGGTGATCAAGGACCTGGTTCCCGACCTCACCACGTTCTACGCCCAGCTGCGCTCGATCGAGCCATGGCTGAAGACCGAGACGCCGCAGCCGGAGAAGGAATGGCGCCAGTCGCACGCGGACCGCGAGAAGCTCGACGGGCTCTACGAGTGCATCCTTTGCGCCTGCTGCTCGACCTCGTGCCCGAGCTACTGGTGGAACGGCGAGCGCTATCTCGGTCCCGCCGTCCTGTTGCAGGCCTATCGCTGGCTGATCGACTCGCGCGACGAAGCGGTCGGCGCGCGGCTCGACAATCTCGAGGACCCGTTCCGGCTCTATCGCTGCCACACGATCATGAACTGCGCCCAGACCTGCCCGAAGGGCCTCAACCCGGCCAAGGCGATCGCCGAAGTCAAGAAGATGATGGTCGAGCGCCGGGTGTGATGCGGGAGGGCCGCCCAGGGGCATAGCCCGGCGCCCATTGTCGTCACATTTCATGCCCTATGTTGCTTGTCACCCGCAACGGACGGAGTGACGAAAATGGAAAATGTCACGCTCAACGGCGGCACGCCCTGGAAGCTCTCGGCGGTCGAGAAGCTCCGCGAATTGTGGAATGAGGACGTGCCGATGGAATTGATCTGCCAGACCCTCGGCCGGTCGGAGGGCGAAGTCAGGGCCAAGGCCGCCGAACTGAGGTTGGCGCAGCACGTTCGCGCCTGATTCCGGCTCATGCTGACGCTTCCGCGCCCATCCGCTTCCATGCAACGAAGCGGGTGGGCGCGGCGTTTATCTGGCTGACGGCCACCGGCGACTGGCGGTTTTAAGCAGAACCTGCCCGAAACCCGCTACAATCTTGACATAAGGCTGCGATTCGCTCATTCCGCCCGCGAGAAGGAATCACCCCGCATGAATCCCACCCGCCTCTTGCCGATCGCATTGGCGCTCGCGCTTTGCGGCTGTGGATCGATCGGGGCGATCGGGCCCTTCGGCGGCAAGAAGGAGCCGCCGCCGACGATCGAAACCGGCGGCCTGCCGCCGATGACCGA
>JBBQGL010000184.1:0-6191 GCA_038323025.1 Hyphomicrobiales bacterium | reverse complement strand
CACCCGTCTCGACGCGGTATACAGCCGGTTCTTCGAAGGCAAGCCGCTGGCGGGCCCGGACGGACTGGTCGGGCGGGCGCTCACCGCCGATTCCGGCTATCGCGGCGAGATCGTCTGGTTCCTGCCGAAAGGACCGGAACCCTTCGTGGCGCGTTGCCTGGCTGCCGCAACGGCCGAGATTCCGGCCACCTGTATCCGCGATGTAAATGTCGGCACCGGGCTCTCGATGCTCTACCGCTTCGACGTGACCAGACTCGCTGACTGGCGGGCCATGGATGCAGGGCTGCGGCGCCTGGTGACGGGCTTCTTCCCGCGCGGCTGAGGCCTATTCGAGATCGATATCCAGAATGGCCATGGTGAAGTTGTAGGATAGATCGCCGTCCTCGTCGTCGCGATAGACCACGCCAACGAATTCCTCGCCGATATAGACTTCGGCGGAATCGGACTTCTGCGGTCGCGCCTTGACCTCGATGGCCGGCATCTTGAAGCGCTTGCGAAAGAACGTCTGCAGTTTCTGGATTTCCTGGCGATCCACGCTTCGAGCCTCTTTCTTCTTATTCGGCCTGAACTAACCGGAGATGTCGTGATCGGCGAAGGACTGATCCATCATCCGCGCCGGCTCTTCCGCCTTCTTGCCGCTGATGCTGATAATCCGCGCGGGCACCCCCGCGACCGTCGCGTTGGGCGGCACGGAATGCAGAACTACCGAACCGGCGGCGACCTTCGCGCAGCGGCCGATCTCGATATTGCCGAGGATCTTGGCGCCGGCCCCGATCAAAACGCCGTGCCTTATCTTGGGATGGCGATCGCCGCATTCCTTGCCGGTGCCGCCGAGGGTCACGTCCTGAAGGATTGAGACATCGTCCTCGATCACCGCGGTCTGACCGACGACCAGTCCGGTGGCATGGTCGAGGAAGATTGCCTTGCCCATCGGTACGGCCGGATTGATATCGGTCTGGAAGACTTCCGACGACCGGCTCTGAAGGTAGAGCGCGAAGTCGTGGCGTCCCTGCTCCCACAGCCAGTGGGCCAGACGATGCGTCTGAAGAGCATGGAAACCCTTGAAGTAGAGCACCGGCTCGATGTAGCGGCTGACGGCGGGATCGCGGTCGTAGACCGCCTGGAGATCGGCGCGCATGGCGTCGGCAATCGCCATGTCGTCATTGAGCGCGTCCTTGAAGGCGCAGCGTATGACCTCGCCGCTGACCACATGGTTGTCGAGTCGCTCGGCGATGCGATGGATGATCGCGTCTTCGAGGCGGTCGTGGTTCAGAACCGTCGCATGCACAAAGCTCGCCATTGCGGGCTCGGCGGCGAGGATCGACTCGGCATCGCGTTTGACCTCGGACCATACCGGATCGAGGCTGGTCATCGGCTCCGCCGCGGAAATCGGTGTCTGCACGGTCATCGGACTCTCCGGCCTTTCAACGCGGGCGGACCTTAGCACAAGCCCAATCCCCGACCCAACGTTCCGGTTGTGGCGCGGACAATGGGGCCAAGCCGCCTGAGCTTCTCCTAAATGGGATTCACTGACGAAATGGAAATAGGCCTCACGCGCCGCGCCGATCAAGAAACTCCAGCACCCCCTGCTTGAAGACCTTGTCGCCGGTGGCGAGCATGTGGTCCCGCCTTGGAATTTCCAGGTATTCGGCTCCGGGAATTAGCCCCGCCAATTGCTCTCCTGAACCGGACACCTCGTCGCGCTCGCCGACCGCCACCAGAACCGGCAGGTCCAGGGCGGCGAGGCTCGATCCAGGGACGTTGTCTCGCGAACCCCGCATGCAGGCGGCGAGCGCTCGGCGGTCGCTGCCGGTCTGCTCGGCGAACCTGCGGTAGCCGCTGCCGGGTCCGTCGGACAAGCCGGCAAGCGTCGGCGCCTCCAGCGCGCGGGCAATGATTTCACCACCGTCGATACCGTCAACCAGGGCCATTCCGAGGCCGCCGATGATGAGGCTTAGAACGGGGGCGGGGTGTTCAATTGCCAGGAACGTCGCGATGCGGGCGCCCATGGAGTAGCCCATCACATCGGCAGACACGACCTTGAGGTGCTCCAGCAGTCTCCTGGCGTCTCCGGCCATGATTGACGGCCGGTAGAGGGTTGGCTCATAGAGCTTGGTACTCCGCCCGTGCCCGCGATTGTCGAGGGCGATGACGCGTCGGCCGGCTCGTTTGAGCGTCTCGGTCCAGCCGGTCGCTACCCAATTGACCGCTGCGGTCGAGGCAAAACCGTGGATGAGAAGGATCGGCGGGCCTTCGCCTTCATCGAGGAACGCGATATCGACGCCGTCACTGGAGAAATGCTGCATCGCCCGTCCGAGCCGGAGAGGCATCAACTCTACCCAATCGTGGCCGGGGCGGCTATTGTCGCGCCGGTTTTAATCCGGCAGGACAGGCGTCATGGCTGATCATGTGGTTCCGCATTTCACCAATGACGAAGGCGTTCCCGCCATCGATATCGGGGTGCATGAGTTCATGTGCATCGGTGCCACCCCACCGTTCGACCATCCTCATGTTTTCCTCGACATGGGAGACGCGACCGAGAAGGTCTGCCCGTATTGCTCGACGCTCTATCGCCATCGGACCGATCTGGCGCCAACCGCGACCAACCCGCCAGGCCACCTCTACGGCGGCGAACTCGCCGCCTGACCAAGGCTGCGGATCGTGGCTGACCGGCGCACGATCCTCATCGCAGGCGCCGGCATTGCCGGGCTAACCGCTTCCCTCTGTCTTGCCCGCAACGGGTTTCGCGTCATCGTTTGCGAGCGCGCCGGCGACCTCAGCGAACTCGGCGCCGGCATCCAGCTGTCACCGAACGCCGGCCGGGTGCTCGCGAGTCTCGGCCTCGACGAGGCGATTGCGCGGGAAGCGGTAGAGCCGCTGGCGATCGACATTCGGAGCGGAGTCAGCGGCCGGATTCTCACCTGGATTCCAACCGCGCGATTTCGGGAGCGGTACGGCTTTCCCTACCGCGTGATCCATCGAGCCGATCTCCAGGCAGTGCTGGCGACGGCGGCCCTCGCGGAACCCTCCATCACTATTCGGCTCGGCACCAAGGTCGGCGCCGTCATTCAGCAGGCCGGCAGCTATCTGGCCAGGACGGAGCATGAGGGACAGAGCGAAGTTGTCGCGGTATCCGCGGTGATTGGTGCCGACGGCGTCTGGTCCGAACTTCGCGAGCGGATCGCGGGCTCCGCCGTTCCGGCCGCAACCGGCAGGACAGCATGGCGCGCGCTGATGCCGGTGGACAATGCCCCTCCCGCCCTACCGACCGACCGCGTCAGCCTGTGGCTCGGCGAAGCGGCGCACCTTGTCACCTACCCCGTGGCACGTGGCTCTGCGATCAATGTCGTCGCCGTCGTCGACGAGGAATGGACGCGATCCGGGTGGAATGCCACAGGCGACGGCGAATGGCTGGCGAAGCGGGTCGGAGGATGGTCGGCGCAGGCGCGGGCCATCGTCTCGGCTCCTTACTCCTGGCAGAAATGGGCGCTGGTAAGCATCGATCCGGGGGCGCCGTGGGTCCAGGGACCCATGGCGCTGACGGGCGACGCCGCGCACGCCATGACGCCGTTTGTCGCCCAGGGTGGCGCGATGGCGATCGAGGATGCGGCGGTCCTCGCCCGCTGTCTCCGAGATGGAAACAACATCGAGACATCTCTCCAGGCCTATCAGGCCGAGCGAAGGCCGCGAGCCATTGAGGTTGCCAAGGCGGCTGCGCGCGCTGGCGAGATCTATCATTGGAGGCGCCCGCGCGCATACCTGCGCGACGCTGCGCTCGGTCTCGCCGGGCCGGCGCTGGTCTTTTGGCAGAACGACTGGATTTATCGCTGGGACGCCGCCGAGCCCGCCCAGGCGAGCTCGGCGCAGAACAAGGTCTAGCGGCAGTACGTTACCGGCACGGTGCGGACGTGCTTGACGCCGTACTTCCACCACACCTTCTTCTTCATCACCGTGTAGCAGTCATTCATCCGATGATGCCGGTGGTGATGATAGGTCGGTCCCACTGAGAGGCCGAAGTGCAGTTGGGCCGCCGCGGCAGGCGTCGCGCTTGCGGAGAAGGCCCCGACCGCGATGGCGAGGGACGTAGCGATTCCGATAGCAATGCGTTTCATGATCTTGGCTCCGAGCAGCCCCCCTGCTCAGCCGAATGTCCGTGAAGACTGGCTTGTGGAGACAACCCGCGAGTCCTGAAATGGTTCACCGCCTTCCGGAAATTAATCTCCGTGGAATCGGTGGCCTCAGATCACCCGATCAGGAGAGCGTCGTCGTCAAGCGTTTGCCCCCTCACCCGGCGGAACATCTTCACCAGGTCATCGACTCCCAGCCCTGACCGCTCGCTCCCTTTTACGTCGAGCACGACCTTGCCCTCGTGCAGCATGATCGTGCGAGTGCCGAGGTCGAGGGCCTGACGCATCGAATGCGTGACCATCAGCGTGGTCAGTTTGTGCTCGGAAACGGTGCGGCGGGTGAGATCGATAACGAACTCGGCCATGCCCGGATCGAGCGCCGCGGTGTGCTCGTCGAGGAGAAGAACGCCCGACCGCGAAAAGGTCGCCATGAGCAGAGCCAGCGCCTGACGCTGCCCCCCAGAGAGCAGCGCCATGCGGTCGTGCAGGCGCGCTTCCAGGCCAAGCCCAAGCGAACCGACGCGCTCGCGGAAGAGCGCGCGGCGCTGGTGGGTAAGCGCATGCCGCAGACCCCGAGGCGCGCCGCGGGCGGCGGCTATGGCAAGGTTCTCCTCGATGGTGAGCTGGCCGCAGCTCCCGGCGAGAGGATCCTGGAAGACGCGGGCGACCTTCCGCGACCGCCGCGCCGTCGACTGGCGCGTCACGTCTTCGCCGTCGATAATCACCCTGCCCGTGCTCGCCGTGATATCGCCGGCAATGGCCGAGAGCAGGGTCGATTTGCCGGCGCCGTTGGAGCCGATGAGGCTGACAAATTCGCCGGGCGCGACCGACAGGTCGACGCCGTCGAGGGCACGCTTGGCCAATGGCGTGCCCGCCGCGAAGGTCACCGAGAGGTTCTCGACGCGGATCATGCCGTCATGCCGCCTTTCCGCAGGCGTGGCAGGACCAGGGCCAGCGCCACCAACACGGCCGTGGCGAGATTGAGGTCGGACGGCTGCAAGCCAAGCGAGCCCGATGAAAGCGCAAGCTGGATGGCGATGCGGTAGAGGATCGAGCCAAGGACACAGCCGATGAGCGCCCACCACAATCCGCGAAAGCGAAGGATCGTTTCGCCAACGATAACCGCCGCCAGCCCGACGACGATGGTGCCAACTCCGGCGGTGACATCGGCGAAGCCATTGGTCTGGGCGAAGAGCGCGCCGGCGAGACCGACCAGCGCGTTCGACAGTCCCATGCCGACGTAGATGTAGCGGTCGGTGGCGATGCCCTGCGCCCTCGCCATCCGCGGGTTGGCGCCGGTGGCGCGCATTGCGAGACCGAAGTCGGTGGCGAGGAAGAGGCCAAGACCGACGACCACGACGATTACGAGGGCGGCCAGAAAGACCGGTCGGACGAGGTAGTCGCGCAGGCCAAGTCCGTAGAACGGCGTGAGGATTGTTTGCTCGGTAAGCAGCGCGATGTTCGGTCGGCCCATGATCCGCAGATTGACCGAGAAGAGCGCGATCATGGTCAGGATCGAGGCGAGCAGGTGCAGGATCTTGAAGCGTACGTTGAGGAATGCCGTAACCAGGCCGGCGCAGGCGGCCGCCGCCATGCCGGCCAATGTTGCCAGCCATGGATTGGCGCCGGCGATGATCAGAACCGCGCAAACGGCCGCGCCAAGGGGAAAGGAACCGTCGACCGTCAGGTCCGGAAAATCCAGCACGCGGAAGGCAAGGAAGACCGCGAGGCCGACGAAGGCATAAATGAGCCCCAGTTCGACCGCTCCAAACAAGGCGATGAGGCTCAATTAATCCCCCGACCCCAACCCGACGCTTTGTCAGGTTTACTCTCCCAGGCGCTGCGACGGAAGCTTACTTCCCGTCCACCTGCAGCATCCAGTTGAGGATGAGGCGCCAGTCGGTCATGCGGATCGGCGTGCCATGGGTGCCGGTATCGAAGAGCGCGAACCGGATCGGATAATCGGGCACAGCCGCCCGCACTTTCCGGTAGAAGGCCGCCTGATCGCGCCAATTCAGGATCGGGTCGTGGTTGCCGTGGCCGAGATAGATCGGGAAGCGTTTC
>JBBQGL010000183.1:0-6205 GCA_038323025.1 Hyphomicrobiales bacterium | reverse complement strand
TTTCTTCCCCAATCCCATTGCCGACGCGAGCGGCAACGCTCTCTTCAACGTCAACATCCCTCACACGATCGTTCACCTGGTGAGCGGCCTCTTCCTTCTGGCGGGGGCGTGGACAGCGCTCGGCAGCGTGATGGCGCTGAGGATTCTCGGCATTGTCTACGTCGTCGTCGCGGTCCTCGGGTTCATCATGCCGGACGCGATCCTCGGGTTCATTTCCAACAGCCCGGCGGATAACTGGCTGCACGTTGTTGTCGCCATCGTCCTCCTCGGCGCCGGGTTCGGCCTGACGGACGATGAACCGGCGGCGATGTCGTCGCGCATGTAGCGCCGGCCAGGGCACAGGCGTAAGAGTCGCGAGCGCGGCTGCGGCCGCAATGTCGCGGGTTGTAATCAAGTGTCGCCGCCGCTCGCCGGACTGAAAGTGCTGGAACTCGCCCGGGTCCTCGCCGGACCCTGGGCGGGCCAGTTATTGTCGGACCTGGGCGCCGACGTGATCAAGGTCGAGAGCCTCGCCGGCGACGATACGCGCCAGTGGGGGCCACCCTCGATCGACAACGGCGACGGCACCCGGGACGCCGCCTATTTTCATTCCTGCAATCGCGGCAAGCGCTCGATAGCCGTCGATTTCGCGACGTCCGGCGGCCGCGAGATCGTGGCGAGGCTTGCCCGTCGCTCGGATGTGCTGATCGAGAATTTTCGCGTCGGCGGGCTGGCCCGCTATCGCCTCGACTACGACAGCCTGAAGGCGGAGAATCCGCGTCTGGTCTATTGCTCGATCACGGGCTTCGGCCAGACCGGGCCCTATGCCGATCTTCCCGGATACGATTTCCTCGTCCAGGGAATGGGCGGCATCATGGATCTCACCGGAGATCCCGAAGGCGAGCCGCAGAAGATCGGCGTCGCCTTTGCCGATATCTTTTCCGGCCTCTATGCGGTGGTCGCCATCCAGGCGGCGCTGGCCGGCCGCGAGCGGAGCGGCGAGGGGCGGCTGATCGACATCTCGCTCCTCGATGTCCAGGTGGGCGTGCTGGCAAACCAGGCCATGAACTACCTGGTCTCCGGGGTGGCGCCGCATCGCCTCGGCAACGCCCACCCCAACATCGTGCCCTACCAGGTCTTCGCCACGGCGGACCGCCACCTGGTCATTGCGGTCGGCAATGACGGCCAGTTCCGGAAGCTCATGGCGGTCCTCGGAGTCCCCGAACTGGCGAACGACCCGGGCTACGCCACCAACGAGAAGCGCGTCGCCAATCGAACCGCCCTGGTCGCGGGACTGTCGGCCTTGATCGCCACCTTCAAGCGGGACGAACTGCTGCGCCGGCTTGCGGTGGCGGGTGTCCCGGCGGGGCCGATCAATACGGTGGCGCAGGTCTTCGACGATCCCCAGGTCCGCTTCCGCGGCATGCGCCTCGACCTGCCCGCCGGGCTCGCCACCGTGCCGGGCGTGCGTACGCCGATCCTCATGTCCGGGGGCGAACTCGCCTATCACCGCGCCTCGCCGCGCCTTGGCGAGCACACCATGGAAGTCCTCGCCGAGCTGGGCTTTGCCATGGGCGAGATCGAGCGCATGCAGGCGGCGAACGAAATCGCCGCTCATTAATTGCGTGCCGCTCATGGCCCCGTCGCGGCGGAGCCTGATAGACTGGCGTTTCTCCCTTCCCGTCGCGGAGCAGGCTTTTGCCGAAGCTACCCTTCATCCTCGCCGCCGTCGTGTTCGGCGGCATTCTCACGCTGCAGCCCGGCCTCAACGCGGAAGTGGCGCGGCGGCTCGGCAATCCGTTCGGGGCCGCGGCGCTATCGGTCACCTCGAGCTTCATTCTGGTCATCCTTATCGTGTTCGGCACACGCCAGCAGGTGAACTGGAGCGCGGCCCAGTCGATGCCCTGGTATCTGTGGCTTGCCGGCTCCGTCGGTGCCGTCTTCGTGGTCGGAGGCCTATGGCTCGCGCCGATCCTTGGCGCGGCGCTGCTCTTTGCTGCCGTGGTCGCCGGCCAGATGATCGTCGCGACCCTTGCCGACCTGATCGGCTTCAGCGGCTATCAGAGCCAGAGCTTCGACCCCTGGCGGATTCTCGGTATCCTGCTTGTCCTCGGCGGCGTCTGGGCGTTCTCGCGGGCCGGCTGACAGCGCCCACCGGCGGATGAACCATCGAGGCGACGGGTGGCATTCAGCGTCATCATTCCTACGCACGACCATGCCGACACGCTTTGGTTCGCGGTCGAAAGCGTCCTCCTGCAGACGCGCCAGGATTTCGAGATATTCATTGTCGGCGACGGTGCGCCAGCGCGGACCCGGGAAATCGCCGACGCGCTGCAAGCCCGCGATTCGCGCATCCACTACTTCCCCTTCGACAAGGGGCCTCGTCACGGCGAGACCCATCGGCATACGGCCATCGCCAGGACCACGGCCGAATTCGTCTGTTACCTCGCCGACGATGACCTCTGGTTTCCCGATCATCTCGAGACTATGGACGGACTGCTCCGCGATGCCGATCTCGCCCACACCATGCAGGTCGAACAGCAGCCCGGGGGCAAGCTCGCCACGTGGATGTTTGACGCCGAAGCGGACCCGCTCGGGCGCGAGCGCATGCGGCGTTCCGAGACCGGTTTCGGCCTCGCCAGCGGCGGCCACACGCTCGCCGCCTACCGCCGCCTGCCGCTCGGCTGGCATCCCGCGCCGCAAGGCATCAACTCCGACCTCAACTTCTGGCTTCAGTTCCTCGACCAGCCCTGGTGCCGGTACGCGTCGTTCAAGTGGCCGACGGTCCTGCATTTGTCGTCGCTCACGCGACGAGGGTGGACGCCTGCCGCCCGTGTCGCCGAGTTGTCGGCCGTGGCCCACCGGGTTCAGGATCCCGCGATCCGCGGAAACATGATCCGCGACGCCTTCCTGCCGGTCCTTGACACAATGGTCCGGAACGAGTTTGCCGGGGATCATGCCGTCCTGCGACGCCGCATCGCCGGGCTTGCGGCTCACGAGCTGCAAGGCAGCCTGCCCCGGTTTGCGCTGGGCAGCGAACTGAAGCTTGGCGCCGGCGGCGAGGGCTCGCCGATGCGGTCGCATGGGTTCCATCCGACGGAGGAATGGGGCCGCTGGGCGGCATCCGAGCGGGCGGGCTTCACCATCGCGCTCCCCGACGGCACGGCCGGCGATCTCCGGCTTTCGGTGACGGCGCGGCACCTCCTCGTCGCACCGAAGCGTTCGTCCGCCTCGCTTGCCGTCGAGGCGAACGGCGCCTTCATCTTCGAAACGATGGAAGAGAGGTTGGGTCCGGTGACCTATCAAATTTCCGTGCCGGAATCGGCTTATCGGTCGGTGGGCTGTATCGTCCTCGAATTCGTATCCGAGGTTCGGTCCCCGCTTGAACTGGGCATCAACCCGGACGATCGCCGCCTGGGTGTCGGATTGTTTTCGCTCCGTATCGATCGTGCGCCAGGAAGTTGACGTGAGCCAGGTACATTTGGCCGTGAAGGATGACGACGCCGGCCCGGCGGTTCCCGACGGCGTTGTGGTTCGCCCCCTGGTTTCGCATGCCGACGCGCGGGGCTCGCTGACCGAGATCTTCCGGCAGTCCTGGCATGATGCCTTTCACCCGATCCAGTGGAACTTCTCGGGGAGCGACCCCGGGGTGCTGCGTGGCGTCCACGTCCATCGCGTGCATACCGACTACCTGATCGTCCTCACTGGATCGATGCTCCTCGCCCTCCATGACATCAGGCCGACGTCGCCGACCCACCACCATTCCGTTCTGCTGCCGCTGGACGGCCTCTCGCCCAAAGCGGTGATGATCCCGCCGGGGGTAGCCCACGGGTTCTATTTCCCCGAGGTGTCGACGCACGTGTACGGGGTGGATGAATACTGGGACGGCTCGGATGAGATCGGCTGCCGCTTCGACAGTCCGGAACTGAACCTGGCATGGCCAAACCTTGCCCCCAGCCTTTCCGCGCGCGATAGCCTTGCGGGATCATACGCCGACATGGTGCGCGAGTTCTTCGCGGGCGCGGCCGGGCAGGCGAAGGGCCGGATTTGACCGTCGCGGTCGGTCTCATCGGTTGCGGGACCTGGGGCAAACTGATCCTGCGCGATCTGGTCAGCCTCGGCGCGCGCGTCCATGTCGTGGTGCGTGAGACTTCGCCGGAGAAGCTGAGCGCCTCCGGGGCCGTGAGTGTGAACGTCGATCCGGCGTCGGTCCCGGAGCCGGTCGATGGCTACATTATCGCGGCGCCGACTTCGATCCACGCAGCGGTGATCGAACAGCTTCTCCCGACGGGAAAGCCGATCTTCGTCGAGAAGCCGTTGACCGATGACCTTCCCTCCGCGCGGCGCCTGGCGGCGCTCGCCGGCGACCGCATCTTCGTCATGGACAAGTGGCGGTACCACCCCGGGGTCGAGGCCCTGCGCGATCACGCACGCACGGGTGCTCTCGGTGAAATCCGGGCGGTGCGCACCTTTCGCGTCGGTTGGGGCACGTCGCACCGCGACGTGGATCCCGTCTGGACGCTGCTGCCGCACGATCTTTCGATCGCCTACGAAATTTTGGGAATGTTGCCGGTTGCACATTCGGCGTGGAGCCTGCCCCCGCCACCTACCGGTCTGGTGGCCCGCCTGTCGGACGGGGGCGAGGGGCCGGAGGTGGTGGCGGAGGTCTCGACCAGCTATCCGCAAACCCGGCGCTCTGTCGTCGTCATCGGCGACCGCGGCGCGGCCGAACTCGCCGATTCCTATGCTGACCGGATTCTCGTCTCCCTGGGCCCCGCCGGCGGGCCGCTCCGTCAGCCCGACGCGGTCCCCATCTCCACGGCGATGCCGCTCCGCCGCGAGGTTGAGGCATTCCTCGGATACCTGCGGGGCGGACCGGCGCCGCGGTCCTCGGCCGCGGAGGGGCTCCTCGTCGTCGAACGCATCGTGGCGCTGCGCGCGATGGCTGGCCTCGCCTGACGGGTCCCGTCGCGTCAGAGGACCGCGGTCAAGCCGCCGTCGACGTAGAGGATGTGGCCGTTGATGTAGCTCGACGCATCCGAGGCGAGGAGGAGCGCCACCCCGATCAGTTCGCTGAGTTCGCCCCAGCGCGCCGCGGGCGTGCGCTTCCTGACGAATTCGTCGAACACCGGGTCGGTGTAGAGCGCCTTGTTGAGCTCGGTCTTGAAGTAACCCGGGCCGATGCCGTTTACCTGGATGCCGTGCCTCGCCCATTCGACGCACATCGATTTGGTGAGCATCTTCACCGCGCCCTTCGAGGTGTTGTATGGACCGATGGTGGCGCGGGCGAGTTCGCTGCCGACCGAGCAGGTGTTGACGATCTTGCCGCGGCCGCGCGGGATCATGTGGCGGGCCACCGCCTGGCCGACGTAGAACACCGCGTCGAGGTTGATGTTCATCAGCTCGCGCCAGGTCTCCGTCTTGAACTCGACGAGCGGCGCGCGCCGCTGGATGCCGGCGTTGTTGAAGAGAATGTCGATCGGGCCGATTTCCTTCTCGATCAGATCGACATGCCGCGCCACCGCGGCCTGGTCGGTGATGTCGAAGGCCCGGGCGTGTGCCTTGTGCCCGGCGTCCGCCAATTCCTTGCGCGAGCGCTCGACCTCCTCGGTATTCCGCCCGTTGATGACGACCTCGGCGCCGGCCTCGGCAAGCCCGCGGGCGATGGCGAGGCCGATGCCCCGGCTCGATCCGGTGATGAAGGCCACGCGGCCCGAAAGGTCGAAATGCGCCTGCGCCATTGCGATGTCTCCCACTTCCCCGGTCCGGGCAGGGGGCCTTTATCGTGAAGGCCCGGCGGGGCGTCAATGGCGGACGGGGCGCCGGCGCGCCGTGGCGTTTGAAGCGGTTGATGAAGCTGCCCCGGTCGCTTAGGGTCGGCGACCTCCAGCAGCGTGGAACGTGCCCGATGAAGACCAGCCTGGTGACGCCTGCCGACCTTGCCGGCTCGGTACTCGCGGTGCCGCCGCTGGCGCGCGTCCGCAACGGCTCCGTCAGTATCGCGGAGAACCGCAAGATCGTCGACTGGCTTGCCGCCGGCGGCGTGACCACGCTGATGTATGGCGGCAACGCCAACTTCTATAACCTCGGCATTCTCGAATACCCGCTGGTGCTGGAGCTGCTCACCAACCTTGCCGCCGCCGATACCTGGGTGATCCCGTCGATCGGCCCCGATTTCGGCAAGGCGCTCGACCAGGTCGCCATCCTGAAGTCGTTCGACTTCCCG
>JBBQGL010000182.1:0-6315 GCA_038323025.1 Hyphomicrobiales bacterium | reverse complement strand
CATCCGGTTCAGCCAGCCGAGGCGGGCGACGCAATTGAATACCCAGGCGAGCTCGGCGTGGATGCTGACCTGGCTCTGGTTGAAGACGATCGATTTCACCGGGTCGATGCCGGCGGCAAGGAAAGCGGCGGTGACCTCGCGCGTATTCTGCTTCAGGGCGGCGGGACCGCCCCAGACGGAGATCGGCACCGTCACGGCGTGGAGGTCGACGACGCAATAGATGCAGTCGTGGGTCGACTGCATCTCGACGAAGCGAACGATGGCACCGAGGTAGTTGCCGAGGTGGAGGTTGCCCGTCGGCTGAACCCCGGAGAATACGCGGGGAGCGAACTCTGTCATGGCGAGCGGTCCGGAACGCCCCGGGAGCGGAGCGGCGGGGTTATGACGGAGCCGGGCGAGCCGCGCAAGCGTATCAGGTCCGGCGCAGCACGCTCATGACGATGCGCCGCAGATCCATCGCGCCCGACACCTGCGCAACCAGCAGGAAGAGGAGGAAGCCGAAAAGCACGAGCACCGCGAGCGCCCCGACTTCGACCAGCAGGTGCGAGGCGGTGAGCCATGGGGTCAGCAACAGATTGGCGCCATAGAGCCCGACGCCCATCACCACCGAGGCAAGCGCGAGAAGCGGCAGCCGCCGCTTCAAGGCCGCGTCGGAGGCGAGGTGGCCCTTCTGGGCGAGGGTACGGGCCAGGAGGACGGTGTTGGCCCAGGCGGCAAGCGTGGTGGCGGCGGCGATGCCGACGGTCCCGAACAGGAAGAAGAGGGCGAAGGCACCGACGACGTTCACGACCATGGACACCGCGCCGTAACGCATCGGCGTGCGAGTATCCTCGCGGGCGAAGTAAGCGGGCTGCAGGACCTTGATGGCGACGAAGGCCGGAAGGCCTATGGCATAGGCGGCAAGCGCCGGAGCAGTGGCCGCGGTATCGGCGGCGTTGAAGGCGCCGTGTTCGAAAAGGACGTGCAGGATAGGGCCGGGAATCACCAGCAGCGCCACCGATGCGGGCAGGGTCAGGGCGGCGGCGAACTCGATCGAGCGGTTCTGCGCATGCGAGGCATCGGCGTCGCGGCCGGAGCGGAGGGCACGGGCGAGATCGGGCAAGAGCACAATGCCGACGGCGATCCCGACAATTCCGAGGGGCAGCTGGTAGAGGCGGTCGGCATAGTAGAGCCACGACACCGCGCCCGGCTGCAGCGAGGCGACGATGGTGCCGACGACGATGTTTATCTGGACTATGCCGCCGGCAATGATGCTCGGGCCGGCGAGCGCGGTCAGCCGCTTGACGCCCGGCGTCCAGCGCGGCCAGCGCGGTTTCAGCGAGATACCGGCGCGGTGGCAGGCATAGAACAGGAAGGCGAGCTGGACGACACCACCGACGACGACCGATGCGGTCAGCAGGATACCGGCGCGCTCGGTGCCGATCTCGCCGCTGAAATAGACGAATACCAGGGCGGCGATGAGGAAGGCGTTGAGCAGGGTCTGCGAAAAGGCCGCGGCGACAAAGCGGCCGAGGCCGTTCAGGGCGCCGGAGAGGAGCGTGACCAGCGAGATCAGGAAGAGATAGGGAAAGGCGATCCGGCTGAAGAGCACTGTCAGATCGAGTTTCGCCGGATCGACGGCGAAGCCGGGCGCGAGCGCCAGCGTCAGCCAGGCCATCGCCAGTTCGGCGACGATGGTGAAGACGAGGAGCGCCGCGGCGAGCGCGGCGAGCGATTCCTCGGCGAATTTCCGCGCCGCCTCCATGCCGTCGCTGCCGTGGGTCTTGGTGAACAGCGGCACGAAAGCGGAAGCAAAGGCGCCTTCCGCAAAGAGGCGGCGGAAGAGATTGGGCAGGCGCTGGGCGACGAAATAGGCCTCGGCCACCGGTCCCGTACCGAGGGCGGCGGCGATGAAAATGTCGCGGACGAAGCCAAGGATGCGGCTCGACGCGGTGCCGCTGCCGACGGTGGCGAAATTGCGGAGAAGGGACATGCCGGGGTGTCTTAGCCGATCGCGCGAGTCGCGGGAACCCGACAGGACAATTGCGGCGGGAGCGGGTCGCGCGCCGGGCGGAGGCCGGCTCTCACCCGGCGCAATTCGCTAGACGGCAGCCGCGACCGGCTCGCGGAAATCGTCGCGGGCTCCGACCATGTACTGGACGAGTTCCTCGACGCCGGTTTCCTTGACCTTCTTTTCGGTCACCTTGCGGCCGCGGTGCATGACCATGAGGCGATCGGCGACGGCAAAGACGTCCGGCAGTGTGTGGGTGATGAGGATAACCGGCACGCCCTGGTCGCGGAGCCGCCGGATCAGCTCGAGAACCTTTTGCTGCTCGGGAACGCCGAGGTTGTTGGTGGGCTCGTCCATGATCATCAGGCGCGCGTCCCAGTACACCGCCCGGGCGATGGCCACCGCCTGACGCTGGCCGCCGGAGAGGCTTTCGATCGGCTGGGTCAGCGTCGGGAAATGTATCTGCAGGGTGTCGAGTGCCCTGGCCGATTCGTCCAGCATCTTGCGGTCGTTGAGGGTCTGGATGAGGCCGCCGAAATAGCGCAGCTTCACCTCCCGCCCGAGAAAGATGTTGGCCGGGACATCGAGATTATTGGCGAGCGCGAGATCCTGGTAGATCGTCTCGATGCCCTCGCTGCGCGCATCGATCGGCCGCGCGAACCGGGTGAGCTTGCCCTCGAAATAGATCTCGCCTTCCTCGGCCTGATGAACGCCGGAAATGCATTTGATGAGCGTCGACTTGCCGGCGCCGTTGTCGCCGAGAAGGGCCACGACCTCGCCGGGAAAGACGTCCCAGCTGACGTTCCTGACCGCCGTGAGGCCGCCGAAGCGCTTGGTCAGGTTGCGCACGGAGAGGACCGGTTCGGTCATTCGGTGACTCCCGACCGGCTGTTGCCGACGATCAGCTCGCGCGACTGGTCGATGAGGACGGCGATGATGACGACAGCGCCGACGACGATGAACTGCCAGAAGGCCTGGACGTTGAGCATGACCAGGCCGGTGGTCAGCACCGCGATGATCAGCGACCCGATGACGGTGCCCATGACCGTGCCGGCGCCGCCGAACAGGCTGACGCCGCCGATGATGACCGCGGCGATCGAGGAGAGCAGCAACGGATCGCCGATGACCGCCGAACCGGCGGTGTACTGCAAGGTCGACAGGAAGCCGCCGATGCCCGCTGTCGCCGCGGAGAGCGCGTAGATCGCGATGATCCTGCGATCGACCGGGATGCCGGCGCGCCGCGCCGCCTCGGGATTGCCGCCGATAGCGTAGGTGTGGCGCCCGAACTGGGTGCGGTGAAGAAGAAACATGACAATGCCGACGACCACGGCGGTGAGTACCACCGGCCACGGCAGGATGCGATCGAGCTGACGCAGCATGTCGGTCGGCAGGTCCGGCTTCTGGAAGAAATAGAAGCCGCCGTACTGGCCGCCGCCGCGCACGTAATAGAACAACGATTCGTTGCCGTAGGCGCGAATATCGGGGAGGCCGATGACCGTGGTGTTCTCCGCCATCAGCAGGGCGACGCCGCGCACGATGAAGGACGATCCAAGGGTGACGATAAAGGCCGGCACCTTCAGCTTGGCGATGATGGTGCCGTTGAGGAACCCGACGAGGCCGCCGCCGAATATGGCGGCGAGGAGGCCGAGGATCACGGCCAGCCAGATGGGCGCGCCGATATTGTAGCTGTCGCGGATGGCGAGCGCCGAAAGCACCGAGGCGAGGCTCATCACCCAGCCAACCGAGAGGTCGATACCTGCCGAGATAATGACGAACGTCTGGCCGAGGCCGAGCAGCACGACCGGCGTGATGGCGATCAGGATGTTCTGCGAATTGCGGACGGAGACGAAGGAGGCCGAGCTGAATACCGGCACCGAGACCACAAAGAACGCGATCATCAAGGCAAGGAAGAGCCACGCCCAAAGATCGCTGATCCGGATCAGGAGCCGCTTGCCAGGCGAAAGCTTGGCCATCCGCCCGCTCAGCCCGGTCGCGGCCTTGGACCCGGTAAACGCCACAGCCTGGTTTTCCGATATGTGCTGAAAAGGTGAGCCGGGAGGCGCGGCGAACCGCGCTTCCCGGCGATCTTCTAGCCTACTGGCGCCGGCTTACTTGCCGGGGACCGAATAGATGAACCGCGAGAAATTCGGGTCCGTGACGTTGCTCTTGTCGATGATGGCGAAGCCGGTCTCGACGCGCTTCGGCAGGCTGGTTACGCCGGCGTTGTCGGCGACCGCGAATTCGACCGCGAGGTAGCCCATGTCGAAGGGCTTCTGCGCCAGGACCATCGAGACGTCGCCCTTGTTGAGCGATTCGATGGCCGCCTTGGTGGCGTCGTAGGCGACAACCTGGATCTTGCCGCCGAGGCCGGCGTTGACGACGGCCGCACCGGCACCCTGGGCGCTGAACACGTTGGTGCCGAACACGCCGGCGAGGTCCGGATGCTGCTCGATCACGGCCGAGGTCTGCTGGGTGGCCTTGTTCGGATCATCGAGGTTGTAGTCGGGGCCGATCACCTTGATATTCGGGTGATTCTTGGCCATCTCGTCCTTGAAGCCGACCTCGCGGGCTTCAACCGACGAGACGTTGGGGTTCGTCGAGTTGATGTAGACGGTGCCCTTGTCGCCGATCGCCTTGGCGAGGCCGCGTGCCGAGATGCGGCCGCCTTCCTCGTTGTCCGACCCGATATAGCTGAGCGGGAACTTGACCTTGCCGTTGGCGTAGTCGCCATCGCCGAGGAAGGTGTCAACGGTGATCACCTTGATGCCGGCATCGACGGCGGACTGCAACGGGGCGACCATCTGATCCTTATCGACCGGCGCCGTGATGATGTAATTGAGGTCGCCGCGGGCGATGAGCGCGTTGAGGAGCGGAGTTTCCGCCTCGACGCCCCAGGTCGGCGGGATCTGCGTCACGACGTCGACGCCAAGGTCGGCCGCGGCCTTTTCAACGCCGAGCTGCATGACCTGATAGAACGGATCGACCACGCCGGGCAGGAACCCGATCTTGATCTTGCCGGCGGCGCTCGCCGGCACCGCGGCTGCGGCGGCGAGCAACCCGGCCGCGATCGCAAATAGTGCTGATTTCCTGAGCATTTACAATCTCCCTCTGTGACTCTTGGGTTCCGTCCGACGCTCGCATGAGCGACCGAAACCGATTGCGCGACCATAGCGGAGCGCCCGGAGAGTGGCAACGAACGAAAGAAGCGGCGGCGGCGAATCGGAGCCGGGAAGGGCTCAGCGCGATCCGCTCACGGCGCCATGTGCGGCAAACCCATGCCCCGCCGCGGAGACGGAAACGTGGGCCGGTTCGCGCCTCTGGGTGAACGCGTGGCGCTGCTGCCAACCCCAGCTCGGGCCGAATTCGCCGTGGATATCGCCGACGGCGTGAATGTAGGTGAAAAGCATGACAACCAGGGCGGCATCGACAACGCAAAGGCCCGCGAGAAGCACCCTTCCGCGTTGTGCCAGCACACCACCGTCGGCATAGGCCGCGGTCAGCGCCACCCAGAGCGCCATGACCGGTGCAATGACGATCATGTAGTGCGGATAGAGCCCCCCGCCGCGGATCGTGAGGACGGTGAGGATCGCGCCGAACCCGAAGAACGCCGCGCGCACGATTCGCCCGGCGGGCGTTTCGCCCAGCAGGACCAGGCGCAGCGAGAAACGGCCCGACCGCAGGACACGCCAGCCCGAGAGGACGGCGAGGGTCAGCGCGACACCGCCGTTAAGGATGTAGAGCACGAGGACGGCATAAGTCGGCGCGCCCCCAATCTCGGGCCACCCGATGAAGCGCGGGAACTCGACCGGACCGAGGGTGTGGTCGGAGCCGAAGCCGAATGGCGTGGTCAGCCAGCGCCCGTAGAACGTCAGCAACGGCAGACGAAATGCATTGAGGCTGTTGCCGGCGGCGACGTAGCTGAGCACCCAGTTTACGGCGGGGAGGAAGCCGGCAACCGCGCCCGCCGCCAGACCGGTGTAGCGGAACGACCGCCAGTCGTCGGCCAAGGTCCATGCGAATATCGAGATGCCGAGGAAGGCCGCGGTCGGATGAATCTGACCGCCCAACACGGCGACGAAGGCAAAGGCAAAGGACCCGAACCAGCTGCGGCGATACCACCACCCGGCGATCATCACGACGATGAAGATGGGCAGGGTCGAAGGCGGCCAGATCTTGCGTTCGTAGATGATGGCGAGGGGGTTCACCGCCCACAGGGCAGCGGCCCACAGCCACGGCTCGCGCTGTTTCCGCGGGATGGCGGTCCACACAAAGCCGGCGAAGGCAAGGAGCGCGACGACGTTGAGGACCTGCACGGCCTCCGCCAG
>JBBQGL010000181.1:0-6387 GCA_038323025.1 Hyphomicrobiales bacterium | reverse complement strand
CGCCCTCAGGCTCGCTTGACTATGCTGTATCGCTCGACGGATCGCCTCTGTCGTCGTGGCGCTGCCGTGAAGAATCTGACCCATAGCGCATCCTTCCATTCGAGTGAAGAGACTGCACCATCAAAGTCCGGGATCAAACACCTAGTCGCGGCGGAAGATCACCCCGGCCAGCCAGCCCGTAAAGAGCGCCAGCGCAACGCAGGCGAGGCCGTAGGTGAGCGACTGGCCGCGCGCCACCGTCGACATGTATTGCTCGAAGCCGCTCTTGCTGATGTCCATCGAATCTTCCGCGGTGGCAAGCAGGGACGAGCCGGAGAAGAGGTAGACGCGCACCGTGTAGCGCCCGACCGGCACGTTGGCCGGAATCACGATGTTCGAGCGGAAGGCGTTGCCGTCGATGAAGGACACCGCACCGAGGCGCTCGGCATAGAGCCGCGCCGTCTGCTTCAGCCGGATGTAAGCGCTGCGAAATTCGCGCGAATCACTGTCGGCCGGGCCCATGTCGGCGAGTTTCAGCGAGATGTTGGCGAAGCCAATACCGTAGCGCTCGAGAACGTCGGCGGGCGCCAGAGCATCGAGCGGCGCCGAGGTCTCTACCGAGTAGAACGACGGGACATCGAGGATCGTCTCGGAGGCGCCGTTCGCCCAGATGCCGAGGAAGCGATCCTTGCGGCGAGCGACCACGCTTTCCGCCGGGCCGACCACCAGCGTCGCCACCCGGTAGGGTCCTGACCGCGACACGGTGGCGGCGTCGCGCGCCACGACCCCGAAGATCGTGATCGACGTGCCGGTGAAGTTTGAATCGATGCGCACCTCGCGTGCCGACAGCGCTATCGTGAGCTGCTCAGCCCTCGCCGCACCGCCGGCGATCAACGTCAGCGCGAGCGCTGCGACGAGCCGCATCATGGCGCGGCCCCGGAGAGCAGGGACAGGGCATAGCGCTCGTCGGGTTCGCCGACGAGCCCCGTGAAGAATCGCAGCGCGACCGCGAGGACAAGCAGGGCCAGCAGCACGCGCAACTGGTCGCCGCGGATGTTCTGACCGATGCGCGCCCCGAACTGCGCACCGATGACCCCGCCGACCATGAGGATAATTGCCAGGACGGCATCGACCGAGTTGTTGGTAAGGGCGTGCAGGATGGTGGCAACCGACATCGTCGCCACGATCTGGACGAGCGAGGTGCCGATCACGAGGTTGGTCGGCACGCGCAGCAGATAGATCAGCGCCGGCACCATGATGAAGCCGCCGCCGATGCCGAGAAGCGCGCCGAGAATGCCGATACCGACGCCGAGGCCGACCACGGGGATCGCGCTGACGTAGAGGCGCGAGCGCTTGAAGCGCATCTTCAAGGGCAGGCGGTGAATCCAGATGTGCTGCCCCGGCCGGCGGATCGGCGCCGGCCGGCCGGCACGGGCATTGATAATGGCGCGCACGGACTCGGTCAGCATCAAGCCGCCAACCGTGCCGAGGAAAGTCACGTAGGAAATGGCGACGATAAGGTCGAGCTGGCCGAGATCGTGGAGCAGGTTGAATACGAAGACGCCGATGAGAGTTCCGACGATGCCGGCGAGACTGAGGACGGTTGCCAGCCGCATGTCGATCATCTTCCGGCGCCAGTAGCTCAGCGCCGCCGAAGCCGAGGAGGCGACGATCTGGCTGGCAACGGTGGCCACCGACACCACCGGCGGGACTCCGGAAAAGATGAGGAGCGGGGTGAGCAGGAAGCCGCCGCAGACCCCGAACAGCCCCGACAGGAAGCCAACCGCGGCGCCCATGCCGAATATGATGAACATGTTCACCGATAGTTCGGCTATGGGCAGATAGATGAGCACGGTCAGCGGCTATTTCGGACCAGGCGGCATTGGCGCGCCGGGCGCGGCGCGACGCCGGTAAGGCGACGGATAAAGCGCGTGGGCCGCCGCCCTGTCAACGCCGCGTTGCGTCGATACGTAACCGGCGCGGCGACTCGGGATCCGCTCCGGCCGCGATGGCTAGTTCTTCTCCGAAAGCGTCGCGACAAGGGTGCGGTCGATCTGACCGGTTTCGGCGACGCCGAGATTGCGCTGGAAGGCCTTGACTGCGTCATGGGTCTTCGGGCCTTCGACGCCATCGGCCGGCCCCGGGTCGAAGCCCTTCTCCGCCAGCAGCGACTGGATCTTCTTGACCAGGCCCGTGCGATCCGCCTCCGTGATGCCTTCGGCGTCGTCCCAGCCTCCGTTCGGCGCGGTCACCCCGTTCGCTTCCGGCAGGGGCGATTTGGCATGCCAGGCCGCAACGGCCGCCTTGGCCTTGGCGAGTTGGTCGGGAGCGAGGGTGGCGCCGACCTCGTCGCGCCTTGCGGCGGCGTCGGTGTCGCCCTGAGCGGCCGCGATGGCGAACCACTTATACGATTCCACCATGTCGCGATCGTGACCAATGCCGCGGGCGAAGATGACGCCGAGATTGTACTGGCTGTCCTTGACCCCGTAATTGCCGGCGGCCAGGAACCACTCGAGCGCCTTGGCGGAATCCGGGGGACCGTCGACGCCCTCGCTCATCAGCACCGCGAGATTGTGCATGGCTCCGACGTTGCCCTGATCGGCGGCGCGCTGGTACCAGTTCACCGCCTGGGTGAGATCCTTCGGGACGCCCTGGCCGCGCTCGTAGAGGCTGCCGAGGCGGTATTGGGCGACCGCTACGCCGCCGGTCGCCGCGCGCTTGTACCAGTCGGCGGCGGTGGCAAGATTCTGCCCGACGCCGCGGCCTTCCGCATAGCGGGTGGCGACCTCGAAGGCAGCCGCGGGATCGCCCGCGGTGGCGGCGGCGCGAAGCTTGTCCGAGCCGATCACGGCAGCTGGCCCCGGCTCGACCGAATCCGTATCGGTCGCTGCCGGTGGGGCGACCCCCGCCTCCGCGGATGCCTTGATCGGCGCGGGTGTCGATTCGGCAGGGGTGAAGGCGTCGGCGGCGGGAGCGCCGAAGCCATCGCCGAAGCGGCTGGCGATCGCGTCGGGCGGTGCAAGCGCCCCGGCATCCGCGGCGGGGGGGACCATAGCCGGCTCGGCCACCTTGAGTGCCCCGCTCGGGTTCGCGACGGACGCGAGGTCGAGCGGCGCGGGCGTCTTGGCAGCCGGCGCCGGCGCGGCTTCGATTTTCGCCATGGCCACCTTGCCGCCGTCCGAAAGCAGCGCCGGGCCAAAGACCTGGAGGGCGCCGATGGCAAGGACGACAGCGGCGGCAGCGAGGAGCAGCGGCTTCCGGCGATTGCGGATAGCCTGGCCAATGCGAGCGAATGCGCTGGTGTTGCGGGACATCGGAAGCCTCTCGGTCTTCTCGGAGCTTTCGGCCTCGGCTACGGCCGCTTGGGCGGCGCGCCGCGCCGCCGCAATGAAGTCACCGCGCCGCTCGCCGGCGCTGCGCTCGCGCGCCGGGTCGGACGCCGGCTGCCCGGCGTCGCGCCCCGGCACAGGATCGGGGCGGAGCGGCTCGGGCGAAGCGAAATCGGCGATCGGGGACGAAACCGCGGACGCATCGGCCGGGCGGCGCTGGGCAATCGACGGCGTCGCGGCCGGTGCGAAGGAGGGAACAGGCGTCTCGACGCGGGGGGCGCGCGCCGCCGCCGCTTCCGCCGCCTCTATACGGCTGAGGCGATCGACGACGGTGGCAAGCGTGCCGTGCAGGGAATTGAGCGTCTGCTGCGTGCGGTGGTCGCTGTCGCCGGAAGCGGCGCGGATGCGATCGAGGTCGTTGCGCAAGCCGCGCAGGAGCTCGCTGTCGCCCTGACGGCCGTCGGTCAGCTCGCGCACGGCGTCGCGGGCCACGTTCCGGGCCGCGGCGATGGTGGCATCCTGGCTGGCGGAGAGATGCGAGCTAAGACGGCCGAGGTTGGCCTCGACTTCATCGAGGGCCGAGCGGGGCATGGCATCCTCGAGGTCGGCGGCAATGCGAGCGACCTGGGATTCCAGCTCGGCGATTTGCTCGGCCGTGGCATCGGGCTGCGCGACTTCTTCGATCCGGCCGGCGAGCGCGCGGATCTGATCCTCGAGGTGGTCGATGCGAACCGGTTCGCGACCGGCGATATCGCGGCGGATCGCGGCGATCTCGCTCTTGATCTCGTCGAGGACGGCGGGCTGCGCCGCCGGCGTGTTCATGCGGTCGAGCCGGGTGACCAATACCTCCAGGCGATCATGGAGTCCGTTGACCACCTCGGCAGGAGCGGCGAGATCGAGAACGCCCTCGATGCGGGCGGACATCTCGCCAAGCCGGCTTTCGAGACGCTCGATGGCGGCGTCGTCGACACGGCGCGCCTCGACGTCGCGGGCGTCTATCGCCGCGCGAATTTCCTCCAATGAGGTCGCCAGACCGGCGATCGCCGCGCCCGCCGGGCCGGGCCCGGCATAGCGATTGGTGACGACAAGGTCCTCGACGGCGCCACGGATGTCGGAAAGCGTCGCCGAGAGACCGGCGACGGCGGCGACGGTCACTCCGCCGTCGTAACCGCGCGGCGCGGCGGCAAGGCCTTCGACCGCTTTCTTGATCTCGGCGAGGCTGGCGGTCAGTTCCGCAGGAATTCCGGTGCGGCCGGCCGCAGCCTCGTCGATCGCCGTGCGAATGCCGATCAGGCTGTCGGAGAGGCCGGCGATGACCGCCGCGGCGGGGTCCGCCTTGCGGCCGGCGGTGGCCAGGTCGTCAATCGCGGAACGGATATCAGAAAGGCTGGTCGAAAGACCGGAGGGGACTGTGCCGGCAGGATCGCTTGCGCGGTTGGCGGCGGCCAGATCACTCACGGCGGCGCGAAGTTCCGCGAAGCCGGTGTTGAGATTCTCGACGAGCGCCGTGTCAGGCGCGGATTTCGGGCCAGCGGCGGCCAGGTCCGCAATGGCTCGCCGAATTTCGGCGAGGCTGCTGTTCAGCCCGGCGAGCACGGGAGCGGCCGTGTCGGCCTTCGGCTGGCGACTCTCGGCGAGGAGGTCTTCGAGGCCCTTGCGGATTTCCGCGAGCCCCGCCGCCATGCTGGCGGCGGTCGAGTCGATGGCGGTGGCGCGCGAATTGAGGGCGAGTTCGACGCCGCGGGCGAGCTCGTTGACGCGCATTTCTAGGCGGGAAATGGCACGCGGGCCGTCGGCTGTCTCGAGGGCACGGCGGACGGCCGAGATTTCCTCGCCGAGGGCATTGATGCGCGTTTGGTCGGGCATGGAGCGGGCGAGTTGATCCAGCCGCTCGACAACCGTCTCCTCGCGCGCGCTGCCTTCGCTGATGGCGCGGAGGGCATCGATTTCGCCGCGAATGCCGTCGAGGATGCCGCGATCGACCGGCTTCTCGGCGGCGAGCGCGTCCATCCGGTGCGCGAGGCCGTCGAAGGCCTCGCGTTCCTCTGCTTCGGCGCGGGCAATCGCGGTGACGCGGGCAACCAGCCCGGCGACATCGGAGCGCAGCGTCGCCACGGCGTCGCCGATGGCCTTCTGTTCGCGACGCATGACCTGGCCGTCGGCGCGGTCGTCGAGCGAGCGCTGGCGGGCGGCGATTTCGGCGATGGCCGCCGAAAGGTTGTCCACCTGCTTCAGCGCCGGATTCGGCTCCGGCGGTGGAGGCGGCTCTGCCAGGCGATCGGTGATCGCCGAAAGGCGGGCCTCGATCCGGCGGACGCGATCCTCGTCCTCCGGGGACAGGGCGGGCTTCGGCGCCGGGGGCGGCGGCTCCGCCAGACGGCCGGAGATGTGAGCGAGATGTTCCTCGATGCGGCGCGCGCGTTCCTCTTCTTCAAGCGACGGGGCCGGTTTCGAGGGCGCCGGCGGCGGTTCGGAAATTCGCACGCTGATATTGAGGAGGTGCTCCTCGATCCGCCGCATGCGCTCTTCCTGCTCGGGAGAAATGACCGGCTTGACCTCCACCGGCTGCGCCGGCGGCGGGGGCGGAGCAATGCGTGCCTTGGCTTCGTCGATCCGGCGCTCCAGCGCCTTCAGGGTCGAATCGAGCGCGGGGGCGCGATCAGGCACCGCGACACGCACCGGTTCGGGATTGCGGGCGAGGAGACTTTCCAGCCGGACGCGCAGGTCGTCGAGCTTCTGCGACCGGTCGGGAACCGGCGGCGGGCGTTTCAGACGTTCGGCCATTTCGGCCATGCGTTCGTCGAGGGCACGAATAGCAGCTCCGATCTGATCGGTCTGATCGCGCACCTCCGGCGGCGGCGCCTGGGGTTCGCGCCGTCCGACGGCGCCGACGCGGGCACGCAGCCCCTCGATGGTCGAGCGGGCGGTTTCATCGGCGTTGTCGATTTCGCGGGCGAGCTGATCGACCATCGCGGTGACGCCCTTCAGCGAGCGGGCGCGGCGCTCGTCGCGCGCGCCACGGTCGGCGACGGTGCCGAGGTTGCCCTCGATCTCGTCGATGCGGTCCTTCAGGCCCGAA
>JBBQGL010000180.1:0-6477 GCA_038323025.1 Hyphomicrobiales bacterium | reverse complement strand
GCCGGCGCGGGCGCGCTGGACGGCGGCCTGCCGCAGCTCGGCGATCGCCGCGAGCGTCTTGCCGCGCAGGTCGCGGAGCACCGGGATCATGACCCCGTCCGGCACGGCGACGACGAGGCCGATGTCGACGGTCGTGGCGCGGATGCGCCCGGCGCGGCCGCCGTCCTCATGCAAACGATCGAGGAGTGCGAGATGCGCCCCGAAGGAATCGGCCAGCGCCTGCAGAAGGAAGTCGGTGAAGGTCGGCTTGATGCCGGCCGCCCGTTCGATCTCCGGGCCAAGCCGAACGCGGGCACGCTCGAGCGCCGTCGTCTCCACCCAGCGGTCGAGGACGAAGGACGGGATGGTCCGGCGGCTGAGGGCAACCGCCTGGGCGATCTGGCCACGCATCGGCGAAAGCGGCTCGACACCGCCGGCGGGGGGAGTCGCTGTACGCGCCGCCATCGGGTGCGTGTCGCGCCGGTCCGCCGCCGCAACCACGTCGCGCTTGCGGATGCGCCCTTGCGGGCCGGTGCCGGAAAGCCCGCTGAGGTCGAGGCCGTGTTCCCTGGCCAGACGCCTCGCCAGCGGTGAGGCGAGCACACGCGTCGCCGCTCCCGCCGGCATCGCTGGCACCCATGGCACGGGCGGGACGGCCGGGGCTCCGGCGGGTGGTGTTGCCCCAGTCGTCGATGTCGCCGCCGCGGGTTTAGCGGCCGGAAGCCTGGCAGCGATGGCGGGGGCAGAATCTCCGCTCGCCTTCAGGCGGGCAAGCAGCCCGCCGATCGGCAGCTCGGAGCCCTCGCCGGCGATGACCATGTCGAGCGTGCCGTCGATCGGGGACTCGACTTCCATCGCCGCCTTGTCGGTCTCGAGTTCCACCAGCGCCTCGCCCATGGCGATCTTCTCGCCCGGCTGCTTCAGCCAGCGCAGCACCCGTGCGCTGTCCATGGTCGCGCTGAGCTTGGGGACGAGGAAATCCATGGCGCCGTCCTAGAGCAGCGACCGCACGGTCGCGGCGATCTTCTCCGGCGACGGGATCGCGGCGTCTTCGAGGCCGGGGCTGTACGGCAGCGGGTGATCGGGGAGGGTGACGCGCGCCGGCGGCGCGTCGAGATAGTCGAACGCCTGACTGACCACGTCGGCGACCACGTCCGAGCTCCAGCCGCCGGTCGGGGACTGCTCCTCGACGGTGACGAGGATGTTCGTCCGCCGCACGCTTTCGCTGACGGCCGTGACGTCGAGCGGGCGCAGCACCCGGATGTCGATGACCTCCGCCTCGATGCCCTCGGCGTGGAGTTGCTCGGCCGCCGTGAGCGCCTTGCCGACCATGGCGAGACTGGCGACGATGGTCGCGTCCTTGCCGGGGCGGAGGACGCGCGGCCCCGTCGGCATCGCGGCGTCGTCGCTGCCAACCGGCACGTTGCCCTTCATCGAGAGCAGCGCCTTGTGCTCGAGGACGAGCACCGGATTGTCGTCGCGGACCGCCGCCTTCAGCATGCCGTAGGCCTCCGCCGGGCTGGACGGGCAGATGATCTTCAGCCCCGGCACCGACAGCATCCACGACTCGGCGGTTTGCGAGTGCTGGGCTCCGAAGCGGAGGCCGGCTCCGCCCAGCGCCCGGATCACGATCGGGACCCGGACCTTGCCGCCCGACATGAAGCGGTGCTTGGCGATGCCGTTGACGATCTGGTCGTAACAGACGCCGAGGAAGTCGGCGAACATGATCTCGACGATCGGACGGTAGCCGGTGAGCGCGAGACCGAGGGCGGCGCCGACGAAGCCGGTCTCTGCGATCGGCGTGTCGCGGACGCGGGCGGCGCCGAACTCCTCGTAGAGTCCCTGGCAGGTCTTGAACGGGCCGCCGGAGGCGCCGATGTCCTCGCCCATGATGAGAGTCTTCGGGTCGCGCCGCATCTCCTCCTGCAGCGCCGCCACGATCGCCTCGCGGTAGGTGATTTCCCGATCAGTCATTTCAATGCACCCGACATGGCTATCCCGGTTCAGGCGAAGGTCCTGGCCATGAAATCCTGCTTCGCCGATGGCCACGCCGCGGCGGCGGCGCGATCGGCGGCCGCTTTGGCGGCGGAGCGCGCTTCGCCGACAATCCTGTCCGCTTCGGTGGCGCTGACCAGGTTGTTCGCGGCAAGGACGGCACGGGAGAGGGTGACCGGGTCGCGCTTCATCCACGCTTCGACCTCGCCGGCTTCGCGATACTTCGCCGGATCGGTGCGCGAATGGCCGCGATGGCGGTACGTCTTGCACTCGAGGAAGGTCGGTCCTCCGCCGCCACGGGCGCGCGCGACGGCCGGGAACGCCGCGCCATAAACCGCCTCGACGTCGTTGCCGTCGACCGATATTGCGGACATGGCATAGCCCCCGGCCCGGATGGTGAGATCCTCGTACGGCGTGGTGTGGTCGATGCGGCTGAATTCGCCATAGAGGTTGTTCTCGCAGACGAAGATCACCGGCAGCTTCCAGACTTGCGCCATGTTCATGGCTTCGTGGAAGGCGCCGATGTTGGTGGCGCCATCGCCGAAGAAGCAGACCGAGACCTGTTCCCGTCCGGCAAGCTGCGCCGACAGGCCGGCGCCCACCGCCACCGGCAGTCCGGCACCGACGATGCCGAATGCGCCGATCAGGCCGCGGTCGACGTCGGTCAGATGCATCGATCCGCCGAGCCCGCCGCAAACCCCGGTCTCGCGTCCGAAAAGTTCGGCAAACGCCGCCTCGAGATCCATGCCGCGCGCTAGGCAATGCCCGTGACCACGATAGGTGTAGGTGACGTAGTCGTCGTCGCGCAGCGCCTTGGACACGCCGACGGCAACCGCCTCCTGACCGTTGCAGAGGTGGGTGGTGCCGTGGACGAGGCCTTCGAGGTAGCTGCGCTGCACCTGCTCCTCGAATTCACGGATGGTTACCATGTCACGGAACAGGCCGACGCGGTCCGCGTCGCTGAGGGGCGGGGCGGCCTCGTTGCTCTTGTGCGCGTTTCCTTGCGGCGGCGCGGCCATGGCTTTCGCTCCCTGCATGTTCTTCAGCGTCCGCTGGCTCAGACGCGGTATTTTTCGATCGCCGCCTTGTCGAGTTCCAGGCCGAAGCCGGGGCCCGACGGCACGGCATAATAGCCGTCTTTCAGCGCGGAGCGATTGGCGACCAGCCGGAAGAACATCGGATCGCGGTCCGGGTGGAAGGTTTCGAGGTAGGTGCCGTTCGGAATCGCGGAGAGCAGGTGCGCCGAGATCTGCGGCTCCTCGTGGTGCCCCATCTCCACGGTAAAGGCGGCGGCGAGCGCCGCGACCCGTCGCCATTCCGTCGGCCCGCCGCCCCAGCTCGCGTCGAAATTGCATACGTCGATGGCGCCCGCCATCATCAGGTCGCGGCAGCCGGTGCGGCTGATCTCGCTCTGCCCCGCGCAGATCGGGATGCCTGTCTGGTTGCGCGCGGCGGCGAGGTCGAGGCGGTCGTTGTACCAGCGCACCGGTTCCTCGAACCAGCGGATGTCGAGGTCGGCCGTCAGCCGCGAGAACTCGACCGCCTGGCGCAGCGTCCAGCCCTGGTTGGCATCGACGATCAGGATGAAGTCGTCGCCCGCCGCCTTGCGGGCGACGCGCACGCGCTCGGCATCTTCCGTCGGCGTTCGCCCGCCGACCTTGAACTTGCAGCCGGCATGGCCCTCGGCCCTGATCCCTTCCATCTCGCGGCCGAAATCGGCGAGCGTCTTGCCCTCCTCGTAGTAGCCCGCGATGCAGATCGACTGCAGCCTGTCGGTGTAGCCGCCCCACAGCTTGTAGAGGGGTACGTCGAGGGCCTTACCGACCGCGTCCCACAGCGCGCTGTCGACGCAGGCCTGGGCGCACATGGCGAGCTTGCGGTCGCGGAGAATGTTGAAGCTCGGCTTCAGCATCGCCTGCCAGCAGCCTTCGATGTTGAAGGCGTCCTTGCCGATCAGGAGGGGCTGGATCTCCTCCAGGATGATCCTGACGACTTCGCCCTGGGTTTCGAACTCGTCGCCGTTGTAGACCTCCCCGACGATCCCCGCCGACGTGTACACGCGGGTGATGATCGTGCAGCGGTGCGTCATGAAGTAGTTGCTGCCCCGGAAGGTGCGCGGCAGCGGCATGCTGAGAGGCACGCACTCGATGCGCTCGATCTTCAGCGGCGGGGGCATGTTGGACGCCTAGGGAACGACAATTAGAAACGTTTCCAAGAATATGCACGCCGCCTCCGGGAGGGTCAAGGAAGAGGCAGGGGTGGGCGGCCGTTGATCCGTCTCGCACGCCGGACTGAATGGGATTATAAGGAAACCGGCCGATAATCTGGCTATTTGTCGGACTAATCAGCCTGGAGGATGTGCTTGAGGAGCGACAAGCAAAAGCCCGCGACCATTCGCGACGTGGCCCGTGTCTCCGGCGTTTCCGTCGGAACCGTTTCACGCAGCCTTAACGCTCCCGATTCCGTCCGTCCGGCCACCCTCGGCAAGGTGCGCGCGGCGATCCAGGCGCTCGACTTCCAGCCGGATTCGCGGGCGCAGAACATGCGCCGCCGCAGTACCCTGACGGTGGGCTTTGTCGTTGACGATATCGCCAACCCCCTTCATGCGGCGACCTTCAAGGCCGCCGACGCCGAGATGCGCGGGCGGGGCTTCTCGCTCTACCTGGTCAACACCAGCGGCAAGGCGCGCGAGGAGGCCGATGCCATCGACATGCTGCAGCATGGGCGCGCCGACGGCCTGATCATGACGATCAACAGCGAGCAGGATGTGCGCACGCTACGGCGCCTCGCCGAACTGCGTGTCCCCTCGGTGCTACTCGACCGCGACATCTCGCTGGAGGTCGACGCGGTCCTCACCGACCATGCCCTCGGCATGACCCAGGCGACGGAGCACCTGATCGAGCTTGGCCATCGCCGCATCGCGCTCATCACCGGCGGGCCCGACATCCGGCCGGGTCGCGAGCGCATACGCGGGTTCAGGGAGGCCTTCCGGCGACGGCGGATGGATTTTCCGGAAGACCTGATGCAGGCGCAAAACCTCTCGTCCGATTTCGGCTTCCGCGCCGCGTCGACGCTGCTGCAGCGGCCCGACCGGCCGACCGCGATGATCGCGGCCGGCAATCGGATACTCGTCGGGGTGTTGCGGGCGATCCAGCAACACAACGTCTCGGTTCCCCGCGAAATGTCGATCATCGCGTGCGACCAGACCGACCTCGCGCGCCTCTATCCCGGGCCGATCACCCTCATCGACCGCGATATCGAGGAGATCGGGCGCACGGCGGCTCAATTGCTTCTCGAACGTCTGGAGGGGAGCGAGAAGCCGGCGCAGCGCATATCCTTCCCGACGCGGCTTATCCTGGGCGGCTCGTCGGCGCCGGTTCCGCGCTAGGGCTTGTCAGGCGAGAACGGCTTTCGCCCGCATGACGACGCGGCCCTCGGAGACCGCGACCAGGTCGAGTCCGTCCGCAAGGTTCCTCCCGCGCAGCACCAGCTCGTTGTCGACAAAGGCGGGGCTCACCGCCCGGAAGGAGAAACGCGCCAGGCGGTTGCCGCCATATTGCCGGGCGCACAGATCGATCAGCAGGCTCGCCGTCAGCGGCCCGTGGACCACGAGGCCGGGATAGCCCTCGACCGTTGTCACGTAGGGTTGGTCGTAGTGGATGCGATGGCTGTTGAAGGTGAGCGCCGAATAGCGGAACAGCATGACCGGATCCGGGCGGCAGCGCCGCTCGAAATCCGCGGGTCCGTCGTCGGCCTCGCTGCGTGGCGGAGCGCCGCTCACGTCGCGATAGACGATGGTCTGGCGCTCGCGGACGGACGGCGTTCCGTCCACCTCGGTTGCGTGGTCGATATCGACGAAGACGAGCGGGCCGCTCGTGCCGTCCTTCGGCGTCACCGCCAGGATTTCCGAGCGTCGCCGCACGCGCGCGCCGACCGGGATCGGCCGCAGGAACTGGATGTCGCTCCCCGCCCACATGCGCCGCGGCAGCGTGATGGGCGGAAGGAAATCGCCGCGCGCCACGTGACCGTCGGCGCCGAGCGCCCGCATCGGTTCGCGAGTCGGCGCCAGCAGCCAGTGGATGCCCTGCGGCGCCGGCTCGCCGGAGGCGGGCGTATCCCCGCTGTCGAGCGTCGCCCGCAACCCTTCGACCATTCCCGCCGTGACGGTATCGTCGGCCTCGCGTATCCGCCCGACCCAGGATGACCACTCGGCCATCGGCGCTACGCCCCGCTCCGGATCCGGTTCGCCCGGCGTGTCCGCTGGTATTTCACGAACTGGTCGAGCGACACCGCGATGACGATCACGGCACCGGTGACAAACGTGCTCCAGGTAGCATCGATGCCGAAGAAGATGAGCCCGCTGCTGATCACCTGGATGATCAGCATGCCGATCACCGCACCGATCACCGTGCCCGATCCGCCCGAGAGGGGCGTGCCGCCGATGATGACGGCCGCGACCACGGCGAGGACGAAATCCGATCCCTCGTTCGGGTCGATGGCGCC
>JBBQGL010000179.1:0-6478 GCA_038323025.1 Hyphomicrobiales bacterium | reverse complement strand
CCGCATGGGTCCTCGCGGCGTGCGCTCGACCGGGTCGTGTCGATCCGCGAGGTCCAGTCCCGCCGCGCGATAAACGGCCGTCTTCTTCTCAGTGATGACGCAACCCGCGCGATGTTCGGCTGGGACGGGCTGGATATCGACCGCACGGGCCTGTCGACCTATCCGCTCTGACGCGGCCGCTCGAAGGTCATGGTCAGCCATTCACCGCGGCGGATGTCGCCGACCAGCCGCAGCCCTTGCCCGCGATAGGCGGCAAGGATGCGAGCCCGCTGCTGAACCAGCAGCCCGGAAAGGATTACATTGCCGCCCGGCGCCATCAGGCGGCGGATCGTCGGCGCCAGCGTCACCAGCGGGCCGGCAAGGATGTTGGCAACGATCAGGTCATAGGGCGAGCGCGCCAGAAACACGTGCGCGGCCAGTCCCGGCGCCACGATCGCCTGAACTTCCGCGGCGACGCCGTTGAGGCGCAGATTCTCGCGGGCGACCGCGATCGCGACGGGGTCGATGTCGCTCGCCAGCACGCGGGCGTGGGCGATCCGCGCGATGGCAATGGCGAGCACGCCGGAACCGGTGCCGACATCGAGGACGTTGGCGATGCGGCGCGCCCTGGCGATTCGCTCGATGGCGAGCAGGCAGCCGGCGGTGGAGCCGTGATGACCCGTACCGAAAGCCTGCCCGGCCTCGATCTCGATGGCGATGTCGTTTGGCCGCGGCCGGTCGCGGTCGTGGCGGCCGTGGACCAGGAACCGCCCGGCGCGGACCGGCGCCAGCCCGGCAAGGCTTTTCGCCACCCAGTCTGTCTCCGGCAGGGCCTCGACGGCAAAGGGCCGTGCCTTTCCGCCAGTCTCGGCCTTGGCGATCTCGAACAGGTGCTTCTCCGCCACCCGATCCGGCCGCTCCTCGAAATAGACGATCACCCGCCAGTCGTCCTTGTGGATCTCGGCGACGTCGATGCCCTGCGCCTCGAACATCGGATCGTTGCCGAGCGCCACGGCAAGGGCGCGGGCGCCGGTCTCGTCAAGGGATAGGGTTGCGGTGAACGTCATGGCATTCTTCTGCTGCTTGGCGGCGGGACGGCAGTGCCATAGCACGAGGCTGGCCGGACGGAGACATCCATGAAGGGCGGGGCGACAAAGTCCTTCTGGCGCAAGGTCCGCCGGTCCGACGGGCGGACGATCTTCCGCTATCGGTCCGCCGTGCTCGGTGACACGCTCGAGGTGACGGTGGTGGCGCCGGTTGCCGCGGCCGCGGGTGCCACGGCCTTGGGTGGCGATCGGGCCCCGGCGCTCTACGTCCTCGATCCTTTCCTGACCCTGGATACGGTGGTCGGCTGGAGCCGGGTCTATGGGCGCTACGCCGAGGGCGCGGTGCCGCCGGCCTTCGTGATCGGCATCGGCCATGCCACGGACGACGACGCCGGGTTCTCGGCGCGGCGAATCCGGGACCTCACCCCGACAGCGGTCACCGGACGCGAGTGGAAGCCGCCGCTCGGTGCCGGGCAGGGGCCGTTCCTGCTTGCCGCCATAGCCGATGAAATCGCGCCCTTTGTTGAAGCGAACTTCCCGATCGGCCGCGACCGGACGGTGATCGGCTGGTCGCTTGGCGGGCTGTTCGCGCTGACCGCGCTTTTCCACCGCCCCGAAATCTTCTCGCGCTACCTCATCGTCGGTCCGTCACTGTGGTGGGAGAACCGGCTGCCGGCGGTCTGGGAAAAGGCGTGGGCCGCTGCGCATGACGATCTGCCCGCGCGCGTGTTCCTCGCGGTCGGTTCGGAAGAGGAAGCGCCGGGTGGCGGCTGGCTGAGCGAGGGCTTCTCCGACGAAATCATCGCCTGGTTCCGTCAGGTGACCAACTTCCGCGCCTTCACGCGCGCGCTGCGCGCCCGCAAGTACCCGAGCCTCAGGCTGGACAGCGTGGTCTTCCCCGGCGAGTACCATATGACGGTCTATCCGGCCGCCGTGGCGCGCGGCCTGGTAAAGCTGTTCGAGCGGTAGTACCCGGGATCGGCGCGCCCAACTCGGTCCCGACTCTTCTTTCACTTCGTGAGGGCGAAGTGTCACAGCACACCCATCGCGATCGCCCGTGTACGGTGCCGGATATTCCGCGTGCGACGGAGGCAAGACGCGGGTCGATGATGCGCTTCTCGGGCCGGCGGTTCGGCTGGCTTTTGCCATTGATTCTGGCCTGTTTTCCGGCCGCGGCGGCGGGGCGGGTCGAGGTGCCGCTCAATCAAAGGGTTCTGACCGACGGCACCATCCGATATTTCGTCAATGTCTCGATCGGCGGGCGTTCGATTGCCGCCATGGTGGACACCGGATCCACCGGCCTCCGCATCCTGCCTAACGTCATTCCGGATTCGGCCTTCGTCGCCATCTCCAACCAGGCGAACGTCTACGGTTACGGGTCGGGGGTGCGCCTTAACGGCCTGGTTGCGACGCTTCGCACCAGCCTCGGGAGCTCCGCGGTGGCACCGATTCCGGTACAGCTCGTGCGAACGGTCGATTGCTTCCCGAAGCAACCCAAATGTCCCGCTTCCCACCTCAGTCAGGCCGACTATCGTATCGGCGGCGACGGACTGGCGAAGCAAGGCTTTGATGCGATCCTGGGCATCGCCCTCGGCACCGGGGTGGTTGACAATCCGCTGCGCGCGCTGGGCGCCAAGACCTGGATCGTGATGCTGCCCCGACCCGGCGATCGGACCTCGGGCGTGTTGATACTCGATCCCGACGCGAGCGAAGCCGCCGACTATACTCTGTTCCCGACCCACCAGCTCCTGAAGGATGGGTCGCTAGGCGCCCCGGACAGCCTCCCGGGATGTCTCGTCATCGAAAAAAGCGGCAAACAGATTTGCGGGCCGACCCTTCTCGACACCGGCGCCCCGGGCGTGAGCATCAGCTCGGGCAATCCCGCGGACGTCGGTGGATGGAAGAGAGGCGATCAACTCGCGATCGCCTTCACCAACCGTCGGGGTGGGACGGTCCAGGCGGCTTTCCAGGCCGGTGCGATGCGTCCAGCGCAGATCAGCGCTTCGCTATCGAATAACGCCGGCCAGACCGCGCACATCGCCGCCGGCACCTTGCCCTATTTCCTGTTTTCCGTTCTGTACGACGACCCGCGGCGCCTGATCGGGCTGAAGACGCGGTAGCGGACGAGGATCGCTCCGTCCGCCTTCTCTTTTCGGGCCTGATCGGTGGAGCGATCCGCACGGGATCGAACGAACGCCCGGCAATCCCGTTGGCTCAGCTCACCCTGAAAGGGAAGCATTAACGATAGGACCACCCGCGCCCGGCAAATCAGTACCGATTTAAGGAAACCGGTCGCACGCTTGGAGGATGGGCAATCCAAAGAAGCGGAAATCCGGAAAACCCGCAGTCCCGGCCCTGCGATTCCGGAACAACCCCGCCCTGCTCCGGAATGTGCTCGAGAACGCGGCGGTTCCGACCTGTCTGGTCGATGAAAGCGGAGACGTGGTCTACGCCAATCGGGCGTTCTCCGATCTTCTCGGCTATCAACCCGGCGAATGCGTGGGGCTCGGCGTTGCCCAGATCATTCATCCGGAGGAAGCCGGATCCGTCCGCGCCCAGATCGAAAACGTGGTCGGGGCGAAGGCGGCCGGGTACCAGGCCGAACGGCGGTATCTGCGCAAGAACGGCGCACCGATCTGGGTTCTCGCGTCGGCTTCGGCGCTGCCGAGCGCCCCGGGCGATCCGGCATACCTGACCGTCCAGGCGATCGATATTGACCGCCAGAAGCGGGCGGAGGCGGCGCTGGCCGAGAGCGAGAGCCGCTGGAACTTCGCCCTCGAGAGCGCGGGGCAGGGGGTCTGGGATCACGATCTCTGAAAGAATCGCAATTTCTACTCGCGCATGTGGAAACGGATGCGCGGTCTCGATCCCGACGACGAGTTTCACGAGCAGCGCGAGGAGTGGTTCGCGCGTGCATCCCGACGACCGCGAGCGCATGCGCTTTGTCACCGCCGAGCAGGACGCCGGCAACCTCGAGTTCATGACCAGCAAGTACCGCGAGCTGCATCGCGACGGTCACTGGATGTGGATTCTCAGCCGCGGCAGCGTCATCGAGTGGTTTCCGGACGGCAAGCCGGCGCGCATCATCGGCACCGACACCGACGTCACCAGCCTCAAGATCGCCGAGGAAAAGCTGCAGTTCGCCAACACCCTGCTGACGACCCAGATGGAGACCTCGCCGGACGGGATTCTCGTGGTCGACACCAACGACAAGATCATCTCGTACAACCGGCGCTTCGCCGATCTCTGGAACATCCCGCTCGCGGTTCTGCAGGCAAAGGACGACGCTCCGGTGCTCGACGCGGTGAAGTCCGCGATGCTCGACCCGGATGCGTTTGCGGCCCGGGTAGAATACCTTTATCGGCATCCCGAGGACGGCAGCTACGACGAGCTCGAAACCAGGGATGGCCGGTTCATCGATCGGCACACTGGCGTTCTGCGCACCCCGGCCGGAGAATATCTCGGGCGGGTCTGGTTCTTCCGCGACATCACCGAGCGCAAGCGGGCCGAAGCCCAAATCCTGCGGGCGGCGCGCTCCGACCAGCTCACCGGGCTCGCCAACCGGGCTGTCTTCATGGAAAGCGTCCAGCACGCTATTGCGCTTGCCGGGCGAGGCGGCAAGCGTTTCGCCGTGCTCTATCTCGATCTGGATCAGTTCAAGGACGTGAACGACACGCTCGGTCACGCCGCCGGCGACGAGCTCCTCCGGGCGGTCGCGGAACGGCTGCGGACCGGCACGCGGGTTACCGACGTTGTCGCCCGCTTCGGAGGCGACGAATTCGCGGTCATGGCGGATATCGGCGACGCCAATGACGCCGCCTTCCTGGCCGACAAGCTCATCGACGTTCTGAACCAGCCGTTTCTTGTCCAGGGGAACGACGTCCGCGGCGCCGTCAGCATCGGCATCTCTCTTTTCGCACCCGAAGACCTGGACGCGGAGGCGATCTTGTCGCGCGCCGATCTCGCTCTCTACCGGGCAAAATCGGAGGGCAGGGGCGGCTACCGGTTTTTCACCAGTGCGATGGACAGCGAGGTGAGGGCGCGCGTCACGGTAACCTCAGAACTGCGCACGGCAATATCCGAAGGACAGCTGTTCCTCATGTACCAGCCCCAGGTCGAGATCGCGACCGGTCGCATTACAGGCGTGGAGGCCCTCGTCCGCTGGCGCCATCCCACCCGGGGTGTCCTCGGTCCCGGCGTGTTCATACCGGCCTCCGAGCGGAGCGGGCTGATCGCGGCCCTCGGGCATTGGGTTCTCGGCGAAGCCTGCCGCCAGGCGAAGGCCTGGCTCGACGCGGGCATCGCGCCTGACGTCACCGCGGTCAATCTCTCGGCGGTCCAGTTCAAGCGCTCGGTCGAGCTGGAGGAGGACATCGCGACTATCCTCGCGGAGACCGGGCTGCCCGCAGAGAAGCTCGAACTGGAACTGACGGAAACGGTCCTCATGGCCGCGTCGCGCGAACATATTGACGTTCTCGACCGGCTGCGCCTTACCGGCGTCAAGCTCGCGATCGACGATTTCGGCGTCGGCTATTCCTCGCTCGACTACCTGCGCCGCTTCCCGGTCGATCGCATCAAAATCGCCCAGAACTTCGTCGAGCACATCGCGAACGTGTCGGGCAGCGCCGCGATCGTCCGGGCGACGATCGGCCTCGCCCAGGAGTTGAGCATCAAGGTCATCGCCGAGGGCGTCGAGACCAGCGACCAGCTGGAACTGCTGAAGGCCTGGGGCTGCCGCGAAGCCCAGGGCTTCTACTTCGCCAGGCCGCTCCTGCCGGAGGATCTGGCTCCGCTCCTGCGGCGGGGCAAGATCAATCGGGAAGAATCGGTCGCTGCGAAATCAGCCGCCTGATCACGGCCGCGCCACGAACGAGTCCAGCACCCGCTTCTCGCCGGCCTTCTCGAAATCGACGGTGAGCTTGTTGCCCTCGATGGCGGTGATGCGGCCGTAGCCGAATTTCTGGTGGAAGATGCGCTCGCCGCGCGAATAGTTCGAGCCGCCGGCGACCACGCTCTTGGCGATCAGCTCGCCCTCGATCAGGCGGCGGTCGGTGCGCGGGCCGGAGTTGTTGCCATAGCCGCCCTTGCTCGCTTCGGCGCCGGCGGCGCGATTCTTCTGGGCGCGCTGCCAGCCCGGAGTGGCGTAGGTGTTCTGGAACGGGTCGCGCACGTCGAAGCGGCTGCTGCCATAGGCGTTGGTGCCGTAGCCGCCGTAGCTCGACGTGTCCTCGACCACGTCGACGTGGTCCTCCGGCAGTTCGTCGAGGAAGCGCGAGGGAATGCTTGCCTGCCAGAGGCCGTGCATGCGGCGGTTGGTGGCGAAGAATATCTTGGCCCGCTTGCGCGCGCGCGTCACGCCCACATAGGCGAGGCGGCGTTCATCCTCGAGGCCCGCGCGGCCCTGCTCGTCGAGCGCGCGCTGGTGGGGGAAAAGCCCCACCACCCAGCCCCGC
>JBBQGL010000178.1:0-6643 GCA_038323025.1 Hyphomicrobiales bacterium | reverse complement strand
GACGACAGGATCTTTTCCAGCCGCCGGTCGAGCCCGGCATCGGCGGCGACCAGACAGACTGCGCTGGTGGTCAGCCGCGCCGAGGCGCGCACCGCGCTTACCTTGTCGCCAAGCGTCTGCTTGAAATGGGCGGCGAGCGTGGCCACCGCGCTTTCCGACGCGGCCTCCGCCTCGCCGGCGCCTTCCGCGACCGGAATGTTGGCGAGGTCCGCGGCACCCTGGGTCACCGACTGGAAGGGCTTCCCTTCGTAGCCGAGCGCCGTGCGCACCCAGAACGCGTCGACCGGATCGGAAAGGACGATCACCTCGACGCCGCGCCGGGCATATCCCTCGAGCTGCGGACTGGCGAGGATCGATTTCTCGTCCTCGCCGAGCGCGTAATAGATCGCGGTCTGGTTGGGCCGCAGGTCGGCGATATAGTCGGCGAGGCTGCGCCAGCCCTTCGGGTCCCTGGTCGTGCGGAAACGGGCGATCTTGTAGAGCCCGTCGCGGCGCTCGGCATCCTCGTAGAGCCCCTCCTTGATGACCGGGCCGAACGCTTCCCACGCCTTGGCAAAGCGCTCCTTGTCGTCGCCGGCGAGTTTTTCGAGATCGGCGAGGATGCGGTTGGTCACCGCCTTGCCTATCGATTCGAGGATCGGGTTCTTCTGCAGCATCTCGCGCGAGATGTTGAGCGGCAGGTCCTCCGAATCGATCACGCCGCGCACGAACCTGAGCCACGGCGGCAGGATCTGGGCCTCGTCGGTGATGAAGATCCGGCGGACGTAGAGCTTCACCCGGCCCTTGCGCTCGGCGTCGAAGAGGTCGAAGGGCTTGGCCGAAGGCACGAAGAGGAGGACGGAATATTCGTGCCGCCCCTCGGCCCGGTAGTGGATGGTGAGCGCCGGCTCGTCGAACTGATGGCTGACGTGGCCGTAGAACTCGTTGTACTCGGCCGGCGTCACGCCCGCCTTCGGCTTTCGCCACAGCGCGCTGCCGTCGGCAAGCGTCTTCTCGGCCTGCCCGTCGCCGACCTTGAGCACGATCGGCACCGGCACGTGGGCGGAATATTCCGCCACGATCCGCTCGATGGTCGGCGCCTCGGCATAGGCCCTGGCTTCCTCGGTGAGCTTCAGGATCACGCGCGTGCCGCGCTTCGGCGCGGCCTCGGGTTCCGCCGGCTCGACCGTGAACGTGCCCTGCCCGTCGGAACGCCAGCGCCAGACCTCGCCGCTGCCGGCGGGATGCGAGACGACCTCGACCGACGAAGCGACCATGAAGGCCGAGTAGAATCCGACGCCGAACTGGCCGATCAGCGCGCTGCCGTCCTTGCCGGCCCCTTGCTCGAGAAACGCGCGCGTGCCGGAGCGGGCGATCGTGCCGAGATTGTCGATCAGCTCCTGCCGGTCCATGCCGACGCCGTTGTCCTCGACCGTAAGCGTGCCGGCGGACTTGTCGGCCGAGAGCGCGATCTTGAACGCACTGTCCTCGGCGAGCAGCTCCGGCTTTGCCAGCGCCAGCATGCGCAGCCGCTCGCAGGCATCGGCGGCGTTGGAGATCAGTTCGCGGAGGAAGATGTCGCGGTTGGAATAGACCGAATGCACCATGAGGTGCAGGAGGCGGGCGACTTCCGCCTCGAAGCTGCGCGTCTCGCCCGCATGTGCGGCGGGCTTCGTCTCTGCCATGGCAAGGCCCGTGGGTTGTTGCGACAAGGGTTGCGGTTGCGCGCTGATATCGCCGACCGCGTCGCGGCTTTCAAGGGCGGCAGCGTCCTGAACCCGGCCGTGAAAAAAGAAACGGCCGACGCGAGGCCGGCCGAAATACGCAAATTACTGCATTGGGTTGCCAGGTGGTCCGGTTCGGCCAAGGACCCCGGGGGGCTGGGGGGCTGAGAATTACCGAAGCCTCTGTCGAACCGGACCGTCTGAGGCAACGATCAGAGCATCGTCGGCCACCGTGGCCGCTACAGGGCCGAATATGGGCAAAATCGTGGAATTATCGGCGTCATCCATCGCTCCGGTCGTTAGCGGGCAAAGCGGCGAAGGAGTGACCGAGCGGGCACTTGCCTCAATCGCGGATCGAAGCGATCATGATCGTTCCGGTGACGACTGGAGGAGCCATTGGCCGAGGGCGAGGACAAAGAGCGATTCGGCGGCCGGGCAGGACACCTGGCCCTCGCCGCCGTCAATCAGCAGAAGCCGCCAGGTCCGACCACCGCATTCGACCGGCGCGAGCTCCGCGAAATCCTGCAGGTCTATGGCCGCAAGGTCGCCGACGGCGAATGGCGCGATTACGCCATAGACCACCTGCGCGAGGAGGCGATCTTCTCGATCTACCGCCGCACCTCCGAAATGCCGCTCTACCGCATCGTCAAGGAACCGCGCCTCGCCCAGCGCCAGGGCGCCTACTCGGTCGTGGCGGCGAGCGGCCATATCCTGAAACGCGGCCATGACCTCGGCCGGGTGCTGAGCGTGATCGACCGGAAACTGAAGCTGGTCGGCGCCTGAGCGACGCCGTCAAAGGTCAGCGCGTCGGCTGGGTCGTCCCGGCCGCGCCAAGCGGCCGTTGCATGTGGATGCTGTCCAGCCATCGCCCGAACTTGTGGCCGATGCCGGCATAGGTCCCGACGATCGTGAAGCCCTGGGCGGCGTGGAGATTGATGGAGGCGGCGTGGGCCGAATCGCCGATGACCGCGATCATCCGGCGGAAGTCGAGCCGCTCGCATTCCGCGATCAGCGCCGAGAGAAGCGCCCGGCCGATCCCCTGGCGGTGCGCTTCCGGGGCGATGTAGAGCGAATCCTCCACTGTGTGGCGATAACCAGGCCGCGTCCGGAAGGCGCTGGCATAGGCATAGCCGAGGACAGCGCCGGCCCGCTCCGCCACGAGGTAAGGATAGCCCGCCTCGACCAGAGCCGCGCGGCGGCGCGCCATTTCCGCCGCATCGGGCGGCACCAGTTCGAACGTCGCGGTGCCATGGAGGACGGCGTGGCCGTAGATGGCGGCAATGGCGGGAATGTCGGCTGCGCCGGCCGGGCGGATGAGAGCTTCCATCGGATGAGCCGGGAATGAAACAGGCAAAGAAAAAGGGCGCAGCCGAAGCCGCGCCCTGATTCAGTTCACCATTCGCCGGTTTAGCGGCGGTCGCCGAAGAGGCGCATCAGCATGATGAAGAGGTTGATGAAGTCGAGATAGAGCTGCAGCGCGCCCATGATCGCCTTCTTGCCGGCGATGCTGCCGTCGTCGCTGACCACATACATTTCCTTGATCTTCTGCGTGTCGTAGGCGGTAAGGCCGACGAAGACGATCACGCCGATGACCGAGATCGCGAAGCTGAGGCCGGGCGATCCGAGGAAGAGGTTGACCACCGAAGCGAGCACGATGCCGATGAGGCCCATGAACAGGAGCGAGCCCCACTGGGTCAGGTCGCGCTTGGTGGTGTAGCCGTAGAGGCTCATCGCCCCGAACATCGCCGCCGAGACGAAGAACACGCGGGCGACGCTGGCGCCGGTGTAGATCAGCAGGATTGGTGCGAGCGATACGCCCATCAGCGCGGCATAGACCCAGAACACGAGTTGCGCCGTGCCGAAACTCATGCGCTGCATGCCGAAGCTGAACACGAAGACCAGCGCCAGCGGAGCCAGGAAGGCGACCCAGCCGAGGGCGGTGAGCCCCATGCCGTTCTCGGTGAAATCGAAGAAGATCGTGCCGAACGAGGTGTTGGCAACCGCCCACGCCACCGCGCCGGTCAACGCCAGGCCGATCCCCATGTAATTGTAGACGCGGAGCATGTGGGCACGAAGGCCCTCGTCGATTGCTCCGACGGCGCCGGCAGCAGTCGCGCCAAAGCGGGCCGGCTGGTTGTCGAGATTCGCCATCTGAATTCCTCTCTCCTGTGTCCCGTTTTCCGCCAGGGAAAACCCGGACTTGGCGCAAATATGGTCTTTCCGTCCGTCGCAAACAAGTCTTTTGCCGGGGCGGAAGCTCATTGAGTAATTAACATTCGTTAACAAATGGCGCGCCTTTTGCCGGATGCGGAGGCGGGGCTCGCGTCCCGTCTTTACAAACCCGCGCCATCCGATTCTGATGGCCGAATCGGACGGGGCAACCGAGGGGCAAGCCATGCCGCGCCTTTTCACCGGAATAGAAATCCCGGCCGAAATCGCGAACCGCATGGCCTTCCTGCGCGGCGGTCTGCCCGGGGCACGCTGGCTCGACCGCGAGAACTACCACCTGACTATCCGTTTCGTCGGCGACATCGACCGGCACGTGGCCAACGAGATCTTCCATGCCCTCGATCGCGTGCGCCGTCCCGGCTTCATGCTGCGCCTCGACGGGCTGACCTCGCTCGGCACGAAGAAGCCCCATGCCATCGTCGCCCGTGTCGCCCCCTCGCCGGAGCTCGCCGAATTGCAGGCCGAGCATGAGCGCATCATCCAGCGCATCGGCCTGCCGCCCGAGCCGCGCAAATACATCCCGCATGTGACCCTCGCCCGGCTGCGCGGGTCGAGCGAACGCGACATTGCGGAATATCTGTCGATCCGCGGCGGCTTCCTCGCCGGCCCGTTCGAGGTCGACCGCTTCGTCCTCTACTCGGCCCGCGACGCCGTCGGCGGCGGACCCTATGTGGTGGAAGAAGCGTACCCGCTCCTGCCTGTGGCGGCCTGAGACATGCCAAGGCGTTTGACCGCGGCGCAACGCGCGAAGGCCCTGAAGGGCTTGCCGGGCTGGCATCTGGTTGCCGGCGAAAGGGCGATCGCAAGGAACTTCGCCTTCCTCGACTTCAACGAAGCCTTCGGCTTCATGACACGGGCCGCGCTGGTCGCCGAGAAAATGAACCACCATCCGGCGTGGTCGAACGTCTACAAGACGGTTGAGGTCACGCTCACGACCCACGAGGCCGGCGGGCTGACGGTGCTCGACGTGGAACTCGCCGCCGCGATGGACCGGATCGCCGGGAAATAGCCGGCGCGCTTGCCGCGCGGGCCGGCTCGCCCCATGTGAGCCTCTGACGGAGCTGATGAAATGAACCAGACGCTGGTCGGCGAGATCCTCGGGCCTGAAGACGAAGCGACACGCGGCGCCCGCGTGCGGCGGCGTTTCTGGAAGACCTTCCGCAAGGCATTCCGCGTCATTCCCTTCGCCGATGAGGTGGTCGCGGCCTATTATTGCGCCTTCGACCCGGGGACGCCGCGCCATGTCCGCGCCGTGCTGCTCGGCGCCCTCGCCTATTTCGTCCTCCCCTTCGATGCCATCCCCGATTTTGCCGCCGGCATCGGCTTCACCGACGACGCGGCGGTGCTGCTTACCGCCATCGGCATGGTCCGCGCCCACATTTCTCCGGTCCACCGGGAAGCGGCCCGCCAGGCGCTCCAGGACGACGAGCAGGCCTCCGGACGGCCGGAATAGCCGCCCGACCATCACATTCTTGTCGATTTTGACTGGCAGAAGCGCATCCGGGAGGGCGTCCGTCAGGCGCGTGCCGGACCGAGCTTGTCGTGCGGTTCACAGAAAAGTAACTCTGAAGGCGGCAATTCTATTAAGATTCGATACGTGCGGCACCAGGGTTGGGCGATTCCAGGCGAGGACCGGTAAGGCAGACATGAAGGTTCGAAATCTAGTGGCTGCGGCCATGGTTCTCGGCGCGCCGACGCTCGCGTTGGCAGCGCCGGCCGGTACTCCCACACCCGTAGGCACGTTCAAGCAATGGAGCGCCTACACCTCGAACGAAGCCGACGGCAAGATGTGCTTCATCGCCTCGCAGCCGACGGATTCGAAATATTCCAAGCCGGTGAAAGGGCGCGACCCCGCCTTCTTCATGATCACGGCCATCCCGGCGAAGAAGATCGTCAACGAGGCGAGTACGATCATCGGCTACCCGTTCAAGGACGGCACCAAGGTGACCGTCGACGTGGACGGCGCCAAGTTCATCATGTTCACCGACAAGGACAGCGCCTGGGTGGAGAACCCGGCGCAGGAACCGCAGCTGATTACCGCGATGAAGACCGGGAAGAAAATGTCGGTCGTCGGTACCTCGCGGAGCGGCACCATCACCACCGACTCCTATTCGCTGTCGGGAATCTCCGCCGCCCTCGACGCCCTCGCCAAGGCCTGCCCGGGTTCGTAGGCGCGCCGCGTCGGCCCGACGGCCGCCCGGGGTTGCCGCCGGGCGGGACGCTCGCCACATCGGGCGTGCTATAAGCCCGGCCATGACCATGCATTCACCTGCCTTCGCCCTGAGCGCCGCGACGGAGAAACCGTCGCTGGTCGGCCTGACGCGCGCCGGACTGGCCGAGGCGCTGGCCGCCATCGGCGTGCCCGCCGGGCAGGTGCGCATGCGCGCCGGGCAGCTCTGGCACTGGGTCTATTTCCGCGGCGCCACCGACTTCGCCGAGATGACCAACGTCTCGAAGGAGATGCGCGCCCGCCTCGCCGACAGCTTCACGCTCTCGCGGCCGGAGATCGTCACCGAGCAGATTTCGGGCGACGGGACGCGGAAGTGGCTCCTGCGCTTTCCACCGCGCGGCGCCGGCCGGCCGGTCGAGGTCGAGACGGTCTACATCCCCGAGGAAGGCCGCGGCACGCTCTGCCTCTCCAGCCCGGTCGGCTGCACCCTGTCCTGTACCTTCTGCCACACCGGCACCCAGAAGCTCGTCCGCAACCTGAC
>JBBQGL010000177.1:0-6659 GCA_038323025.1 Hyphomicrobiales bacterium | reverse complement strand
GCCATCGCGTTCACGGCGTCGCTGACCTGGGCATAGAGGTCGGGGCGAATGTTGATCAGCTGGCTCTGGACCTGCTGCGAGATGGTGAAGAGCAGGTCGGTGAAGTCATGATCAGCCTTGGCCGCGACCACCGCATCGTGGGCGGCGGCAAGGTGGGAGGGCGTGATCTCCTCGGCAGCGAGGGGCGCGGCGAACAGGGTGGCGGCAAAACCGAGCGCGGCGACGCGAAGAAGGATGCGCTTCATTGGCATGGAAAAGCTCCGTCTTTCATTGATTGCCTTGGGGGGCGAGGCGGTCGACACCGCGCTCATGGCCGATCAGCGCGGCAACAGCAAGGCCGATGAACAGGCCGTGCTCCACCACGCCGGGAATTTCGTCGAGGGTATGCGCCAGCGCATCGGGATCGGGAATTCGTCCAAATGACCCATCGAGGATGTAGTGCCCGCCGTCGGTGACGAAAAGGGCGTCGCCGGACTTGCGCAGCTTCAGCACAGCTGCGAGCCCGAGGCCGGAAATCGCCCGCTCGACGGCAGCGCGCGTGGCGCCGAGACCGAAGGGAACTACTTCGATAGGTAAGGGAAATGCTCCAAGCGACTGAACCAACTTTGTTTTTTCAGCCACGACAATCATGCGTCGGGAAGCGTTGGCGACGATCTTCTCGCGCAGCATCGCTCCGCCGCCACCCTTGATCAGGCGCAGCTGCGGGTCGATTTCATCGGCGCCGTCAATGGTGAGGTCGAGCTGGGGGGCGGCGTCGAGCGTCGTCAGTGGCACGCCCTCTTCCATCGCCAGCGCGGCGGTGCGCTCGGAGGTGGGAACGCCAGCTACCGTCAGTCCGGCACGGACCCTGGCGCCAAGGAGGCGGATGAAGTGCTCGGCCGTGCGGCCAGAGCCGAGGCCAAGCTTCATGCCCGGCCTGACTTCCGCGACCGCCGCCTCGGCGGCGCGCAGGCGCATCTGGTCGTCGCCGGTGGCTTTGTCGAGCATCAGCGGTCGAGGCCTCCCATCAGCAGGTACTTCACTTCGATGAATTCCTCGACGCCGTAGTGCGAACCCTCGCGGCCGAGCCCGGATTCCTTCACCCCGCCGAACGGCGCCAGTTCCGTCGAGATCGCCCCCGAGTTGATACCGACCATCCCGTATTCCAGCGCTTCGGCGACCCGCCAGACGCGACCGATATCCCGGGCATAGAAATACGCGGCGAGCCCGAACTCGGTGGCGTTGGCGAGCGCGATCGCCTCGTCCTCGTCCCTGAACCGGTAAAGCGGGGCGACCGGGCCGAAAGTCTCCTCGCGGCTGACCAGCATCTTCGGGGTCACGTCTTTCAGGACGGTCGGCTCGAAAAACATACCGCCAAGCCGGTGGCGATGGCCCCCGGTGAGTACAATGGCGCCGCCCGCGACGGCATCGGCGATGTGATGCTCGACCTTCTCGACGGCGGCCATGTTGATGAGCGGCCCCTGGATAACGCCGGGCTCGGCACCGTTGCCGACCTTCAATTTGGCGACGGCCGCCGAGAGCCTTTCGGAGAAGGCATCGTAGAGGGAATCCTGCACGAAGATGCGGTTGGCGCAGATGCAGGTCTGGCCCATGTTGCGGAATTTGGAAAAGATCGCGCCTTCCACGGCCTGATCGACGTCGGCATCGTCGAAGACGATGAATGGCGCGTTGCCGCCGAGCTCGAGCGCGACCTTCTTTACGGTCGAGGCCGCCTGGCGCATGAGAAGCTTGCCCACCTCGGTCGAGCCGGTGAAGGCGATGCACTTGACCAGCGGGCTGGAGGTGAGCTCCTCGCCGATCTCCGACGCCTTGCCGGTGATGACGTTGAAGACACCCGCCGGCAGCCCGGCGCGCTCCGCAAGAACCGCGAGCGCCAACGCCGTCAGCGGAGTCTCGCCGGCCGGCTTGCACACGACGGTGCATCCGGCGGCGATCGCCGGAGCGCACTTCCGGGTAATCATGGCGGCCGGGAAGTTCCACGGCGTGATGGCGCCGACCACGCCGATCGGCTGCTTGATGACGACGATGCGCGCGTCGGCGCGGTGGCTCTGGCTGGTCTCGCCGTAGATGCGCTTGGCTTCCTCGCCGGAGAATTCGACAAAGCCGGCGGCGTAGTCGATCTCGCCCAGCGATTCGGCGAGTGGCTTGCCCTGCTCGGTAGTCATGATCAGGGCGAGGTCGTCGCGATTGGCGATCATCAGGTCGAACCAGGCCCGGAGGATCTTCGCCCGCTCCTTGCCGGTCCTGCGGGCCCAGGCCGGGAAGGCGGCGTGGGCCTTGCCGACGCAAGCGCGGGTCTCGGCGGCCCCGAATCGCGGCACCCGGGCAATCGTCGCCCCGGTCGCCGGATCGGTCACCTCGGTCGCCGGCGTGCCCTCCCACGCGCCGCCGACAAAGCACTGCTCGCGGAGGAGCGAAGGGTCCTTGAGCTTCATGAATCTCCTCGGGATTTCCCCGATTTCCCGGCGGCTTGTTACCACTTGCCGGACCTCTCCGCCACAGCGGCAAGCCCGTGGCCGGCTTTGTTGCCGATGCCTGATGACAGGACCGGAAAGCCGGCTATCCTGTCACCGCACCCGCGCCCCGGACCCTCGATCCATGCTCGACCTGTTGCTCACCATCGGACACCACATCCTGGTCTTCTCGCTGGTGGCGATGCTCGCCGCCGAAATCGCCGCGATCCGGCCGAACATGCGCGCCGACCAGATTGATCACTTGAGCCGGCTCGACCGGGGTTACGGCATCGTCGCCGGCCTCGTCATCATCATCGGGATTGCGCGCGTACTCTGGGGCGCCAAGGGCCCGGACTTCTTCGTCTCCAACCCGTGGTTCTGGGGAAAGATGGCGGCGTTTCTGCTCATCGGCATCGTTTCCATATCGCCGACCCTCAGCATCCGCCGCTGGCTCACCGCTACCCGGGCCAATCCGGCGTTCTCGCCCAGCGAAGCCGAGATCGCTCCAGTCCGCCGGATGATGCTCTACGAGGCCGCCCTCCTCCCCGTGATCCTGATCTGCGCCGCTGCAATGGTCCGCTACGGCGCGTTCTGACCGGACCATGAGCGCCCCGGTCCTGGTCTTCGATCTCGACGGAACTCTGGTCGACACGGCCGGCGATCTCGTCGCGACGCTGAACGCGGTGCTGAAGAGGGAGGGCATGACGCCCATTCCCTTTGCAAAAGCCCGCGCCACGATTGGCAACGGGGCGCGGGCCATGCTGACGGCGGCGCTGGCCGACGCGGGGCTGGCGGCGCGGGCCGAGCGGCTCGACCGGCTCACGGCGGCTTTCATGGCCTATTACGGCGAGCACCTCGCCGACACGAGCCGGCCCTTTCCCGGCGCCATCGAGGCGCTCGACCGCTTTGCGGCGGAGGGCTGGCGGCTGGCCGTCTGCACCAACAAGCTTGAGGGACCGGCGCGGACCCTCCTCGACAAGCTCGGAGTCGCCCAGCGCTTTGCCGTGGTCGCCGGGCAGGATACCTTCGGCGTCCGAAAACCCGATCCGCGGCACCTGACCATGACCATCGACCGGGCGGGCGGGTCGCTCGCCAGCGCGATCATGGTCGGCGATTCGAGCATCGATGCGGAGACCGCGCGGGCGGCAGGCGTTCCGATGGTTTTCGCCAGCTTCGGCTATGGCCCGCGGCCAACCCATGCGCCCGAGCGAACCATCGCCGCGTTCGCCGACCTCGCCGCCGCGGTGGCCTCGCTTCAGCGCCCGTCGCCGCACTGACGGCGTCGCGGCGGCGATAAACGCGGCGGCGGGCTTCGACTTCGTCGGGCCGCCCCGCCCATTGGCTGTGCTCATATGATTCATCAATTGCCGGTATTGCAGGCTGGCCCGTTCACGCAGAAGGAAGCCGGACATGGCCGAGACGCCGCTCGACTTGCTGCGCAAGGCGCGCCAAAACGTCGTGACGACGCGCCGCGTTCTCGCCTCCAACCTCGCCGGCGTGGTCCACAAGGATGTGACCGCGCAGTGGGAGAAGCGGTTCATCGAGACCCAGGCCATCGTTCAGGCGCTCGATGCGGCGATCGAGGACGAGATCAAGATGCAGGCCGCGGAAGTTTCGCGCGCCGCTGCGGAGGAGCCGGGGCGCTGAGCCCTGGCGGCGCGCCGGCGGGTCCGAGCCACGCCGGACCCTGACAAACCCGGACAGGTCATTGACTTGCCGGGAGGCGGCACCTTAAATCCCGCCGCTTCGGCCTTGGCCGGGCGCGTAGCTCAGCGGGAGAGCACTCCCTTCACACGGGAGGGGTCACAGGTTCAATCCCTGTCGCGCCCACCATAAACCCCCGCGATCCGGCCGTTGAAGGCCTGCAGGGGGCCGATTTAGGCGACCCCGTGCACACTCCGTTGACCGTCCTGGCGAACTTGCCACGCCCGGCGGGCCAGTCCTTATCGCTTTTGTGGTCATTGTCCCGCTTCACAGCCGGGAGTGGCGAAAATGCGTGCGACGTTCTCAGGTTTGGCGTTCGGATTGCTCATCGCCAGCGCCCTGCTGGCTGGACCAGCGGCGGCGGAGACGCTGAAGGTGGCGGGCACCGGTGGCGCGATGCCCGCAATCGAGAAGGTCGCGGCGGAGTTCCTTGCCGCCAGTGGCATCAGCATCGAGGCGATCCCCGGTCTCGGCAGCAAGGGCGCCATCAAGGCGGCCGCCGACGGCGTCATCGGCGTGGCGATCTCCGCCCGGTTGCTGAGCCCGGATGAAATCGCTCTCGGACTGACCGCGGTTCCGTTCGCGCGCACGGCGCTGGTCTTCGTTACTTCGCGGCCCGGTCCCGACGATATGAAGAGCACCGACCTCACCGGGATCTTCCGCTCGAGCAATCCCAAATGGCCGGATGGAACGCCGATCCGCGTCATCCTGCGCACCACCCTGGACGCCGATACGCTTATCCTCGAGCAGCTCTTCCCGGGGATGCATGAAGCCGTCGCAGCGGCGAGGCTCCGGCCGGAGATTCCGGTCGCGCCCACCGACCAGGACAGCGCCGACCTGGCGCAGAGCCTGGAGGGGTCTTTCGTCCAGGCCGGCTACAGCCAGATAATTACCGAGAAACGCAATCTCAGGTTTGTCTCCATCGACGCCATCGCGCCGACCGTTGAGAACTTCGCGTCCGGCAAGTATCCGTACGGGAAGATCTTCTATCTCGTCTATTCGGCGGCTTCCAAACCGGCGGCCGAGCGGCTGCTCGACTTCCTGCGATCCCCCAGAGGACAGGAACTCCTGCGGTCGACCGGAAACCTGCCGGTCGCCGGTTAGCGGGGTCGTCGATGAAACCGGTCTCCCTCCGCTCCCCTGGTCGGCAGGATCGGACTCGCCGTCGCGATCGCAACGGCGATCGCGGCGTCGACCGGATTCTTCTTCGACAACTACCGCAGCACGTCCGCCGCCCTCGCCTTCAAGGCGCGCCTCAACGCCAACCGGATCGCCCAGTACATCTACACCCACGACGCGCTGTGGCAGTATCAGCAGACCCGCCTCATCGACCAGATCCTGCTGCCGCTGGCGGACGAAGACGTGGTCCACCAGCACATCTATTCCGCCGACGGCAGGCTCGTGCTCGAGCACGGGCTGCCTCTGGCTGCCCCGATCATGAGCCGCCGCGCCACAATCGTCGTCGCCGGCGCCACCGTTGGCTATATCGAGGTGGCGACAAGCCTGCGGACCGTCCTCGCCCAGACCGGAATCGTCGCCTTCCTCGGCGCCCTGATCGGGGCCGCGGTATTCTTCGCGTTGCGGACCTTCCCCCTCAGGGTCGTCGACCGGACGCTCGGCGCGTTGAACGACGTGCAACGCGGACTGACGGAGCAGAACAGGCGCTTCGACGCCGCATTGACCAACATGACGCAGGGCTTGTGCATGTTCGATGCCGACCAGCGGCTTCTCGTTGCAAATGCGCGCTTCTCGGAGATCTTCAAAATCCCGCCCGAGAAGATCGTCACCGGCATGCCGGTGGGAGCGCTCATGGCGCTGGCGAACGGCGCGGACAAGGATCCGGGGGCTGCCCGGAGAGCCCAGGCCGGATTCCTGACCGACCCTACGCTGCGTGCGGCGGTTACGACGCTGGCGGACAACCGGACCATCGCGATCTCGCAATCGCCGATGCCGGATGGAGGCGAGGTCGTCACGTTCGAGGACATCACGGAACGGCTTCGCGTGGAGCAAAAGATCAATTACCTGGCGCATCACGATGCGCTGACGGGCCTGCTGAACCGCGTGGCGTTCTACGGGCAGACCGGACTGGCCCTCAGCCACCTGAAACGCTCCGAGACCCTGGCCGTCATCAGCCTCGATCTCGACCACTTCAAGAACGTCAACGATGCGCTCGGACATCCGATCGGGGACCTGTTGCTGAAAGCGGCGGCCGATCGGATGCGCAGCTGCGTTCGTGGCGAGGATATCGTGGCACGACTGGGTGGCGACGAGTTCGCCATCGTCCAGGTTTCGCCGGTTCAGCCGGCGGAGATGACCGCACTCGTGACGCGACTGATCGAGGTCATCGGAGCTCCATACGTTCTAACCGCCCTTATTCATGAGCTTACGGATTTCGGTATTGGCTTGGCTTCGGGGTGAAGACGGTCGCGGTTCTGCTCGGCGTATTTTTCACCGCGGCGTGGGCTGGAACCTGATGAACGCGTTTGAGGGGCGGAGCGGGTA